>NZ_CAWMCN010000044.1:371-153906 GCF_963865925.1 Vibrio sp. ZOR0018
TCTGAATTACGAACCTCAGCAGAAATGCTGAGGTTTTTTTCTATCTATTCGTATCATTCAATGTCCAATCATAGTGATAGCTGATACTCTTTTTCTCGCTTTTTAGTGCCTTGTTGTACTGCACTAAGTGCTCAAATAATTGCTGTTTCGTTCCAAAATCTTCAGCAAACCAGTCATAAATAGAAGACAGAACCCATTTATCATTGGTGACCTTTACTCCTTTTTCGCTATTGATAAACTCAGTGGCTGATTTCTCCAGTAATAATTCAGTATTTTCTGCTGTGAAAGCCTGCTTTTGTAAGTTTGGGCAGCCAAGGCTTGCGCAGTTGACCGCATAATGGGTTCGAGGATCTTTCCAAATGGGTCTTAAAATTCGATGTTCAATATCATTGAGAGTCAGCTCTTTTTGATTGATGGTAATGATCTTTTGTTCCCAAGGGCCAAATGAGAAAAATCCTCCCAGTTTAGTGATGGATGGTATTGGATAATGATCGACGATTAAGTTAACTGTTAAGGCATTATATAAGTTGACCCAGTAAGCATATTGTTCCAGCTTTGCATACTCTCTTGGATCAAGGGCTGATAATTGTGAAATATAGAGCTCTAATTGCTCTTTATCTTTTGAGTTGACCCTTTGATAATCGAAGAGGTTGTTGTGATTTTCTTGGATTAGATAAGTATCAAGTGTTGTCTGCCAAATTTGATGTGAAATGGCTTGTGTATTTTCTTCATTACTAGAGTTCCAATAATCCCATAGTTGTGATTTAGGAGCAGAAAATACATTCGTTGACCCGAGTGTCAAACATAGCGTTAATAGATATTTCATCGTTTACCTCTCATCTCATAGGTTATATGACCTAGGTAGGGATTGATAAATTTCAGATAAAATAAAAGGTTGGTGCATCTACACCAACCTCTGGAAATTAAATCGATACTCGCTATTTCAAAAAGCTAGGAATTTTTGTTTCATAATCAGCGATTTTATCTTCGTGCTGTAGCGTCAAACCGATATTGTCTAATCCATTAAGTAAGCAATGGCGACGAAATTCATCAATTTCAAATGAGTATGTTTTTCCATTGGCTTTAACTTCCATTCGTTCAAGATCTACAGTTAGTTGAGCCCCTTCATTTCCTTCAACAAATTGGAATATTTCATCAACTTCTTGCTCTGTAAGACGGACTGGAACCATTTGGTTATTGATTGAGTTACCATAAAAAATATCCGCAAAACTGGGTGCAATCATGGCTTTGATGCCGTAATCCGCTAAAGCCCAAGGGGCATGTTCTCGTGAAGAACCACACCCAAAGTTTTCACGAGCAAGTAGAATGCTCGCTCCTTCATAGCGAGGTTTATTCATGACAAAATTTGGATTAGGTTGTTGACCTGCATCATCTAGAAAACGCCAATCATGAAAAAGGTGTTTGCCAAAACCAGTGCGATTTACTTTCTGTAAAAATTGCTTAGGGATAATGGCATCTGTATCGACGTTCGCTGCATCAAGAGGAACGACCAAACCTGTGTGCTGTTTAAAACCTGACATTGGTGATCCCCTGTTTAGTTGAGTGTTGAAGAATGAATATTACGGATATCGACAAAGTGTCCAGCGATGGCGGCGGCGGCGGCCATTGCAGGACTGACTAAATGTGTGCGGCCATCTCGACCTTGGCGGCCTTCAAAATTGCGGTTGGATGTTGATGCACAGCGTTCACCTGCACCGAGCCTGTCATTGTTCATAGCCAAGCACATTGAACAGCCCGGCAAGCGCCATTCAAAACCCGCTTCAATAAATATTTTATCCAAGCCTTCCGCTTCCGCTTGCGCTTTAACTTGCTCTGAACCTGGAACAATCAATGCTTGAACGTGTGGTGCGACTTTTTTACCTTTCGCGATTTGAGCTGCTGCTCGCATATCTTCAATGCGAGAGTTTGTGCAAGAACCGACAAAAACTTTATCCACTTTGTAGTCTGATAAGGATTTACCCGCTTCAAGTCCCATATACGCCAGTGCTTTTTCTGCTGATGCTTTTTCGACAGGATCAGTAAAGCTATCGGGAGATGGAATGGTTTCGTCGACAGCAATTACTTGGCCTGGGTTTGTGCCCCACGTTACTTGTGGTTTGATGTCCGCGGCATTTAGGGTAACGACTGCATCGAATTTAGCATTATCATCGGTTTTTAGCGTTGCCCAGTACTTAATGGCGGCTTCTAAATCGCTTCCTTGAGGAGAAAACTTGCGACCTTTAATGTAGTCGAAAGTAGTCTGATCAGGGGCGATAAGACCGGCTTTTGCTCCAAGCTCAATCGCCATATTACATACCGTCATACGACCTTCCATTGAGAGATCAGTAATCGCTTCACCACAAAACTCAACGACATAGCCTGTACCACCGGCCGCCGTTGTTTTACCTATAATGGCTAGCACGATATCTTTAGCGGTGATGCCTGGAGCGACTTTGCCTGTCACCTCGATTTTCATCGTTTTCGCGCGAGCTTGTTTCAATGTTTGGGTTGCAAGTACGTGCTCAACTTCTGATGTACCGATGCCAAACGCTAACGAGCCAAATGCGCCATGTGTTGCTGTGTGTGAGTCACCGCAGACAATGGTCATACCGGGAAGAGTAATACCTAATTCTGGCCCCATGACATGAACGATGCCTTGGTATTTATGACTTAAGTCGTAGAGTGTTACGCCAAACTCAGCACAGTTCTTGGACAATGTTTCCATTTGGATTCGAGCCATCTCACCCGAGGCATTAATGTCTTTTGTGGTGGTTGAAACGTTATGGTCCATGGTAGCGAATGTTTTACTCGTCTGACGAACTTTACGTCCCTTTTCGCGTAAACCATCAAATGCTTGCGGTGATGTCACTTCATGAACGAGATGACGATCGATATAAAGGATGGGGGTTTCCCCTTCAGCTGACACCGCAATGTGGGCATCATAAATTTTTTCGTATAAGGTTTTTGCTTGCGACATTGCTTCTTCCTTGAGCTCTTTGAGCTTTATAAAGGACTAGGCGAGCCTAGTCCTACTAATTATGAGTTTAAAATATAGCTGGCAATTTTATCGCCCATTTCAGAGGTTGAAAGTGCCGCTTTACCACTGGCAAGATCTGCGGTGAGTTCGCCTGCGGTAAGCGCTTTTGATACGGCATTTTCGATAGCTTGAGCGGCACTTTCTTCGCCTAAGCTATAACGTAGCATTAAAGCGGCGGAAAGAATTTGTGCTACTGGGTTAGCGATGTTCTTTCCTGCGATATCAGGTGCAGAGCCACCTGCTGGCTCATAGAGACCGAAATTGCTTTCATTAAGGCTAGCGGAAGGTAGCATGCCCATTGAGCCTGTGATCATGGCGCATTCATCGGAAATGATGTCACCAAAAATATTAGAGCACAGCATGACATCAAATTGAGAGGGATCTTTAATGAGCTGCATAGTGGCATTATCGATATAAATGTGTGAAAGCTCGACGTCCGGATAATCTTTTGCGATCTCTTCCACGACCTCACGCCATAAGATAGAGCTTTGTAATACATTCGCTTTATCGACTGAGCATACTTTTTTACGACGTAATCGTGCGGACTCAAACGCTATTTTTGCAATGCGTTCGATTTCGTAGCGGTGGTAAACTTCGGTATCAAATGCTTTTTCATTTGCCCCTTCGCCTTCTCGTCCTTTGGGTTGGCCAAAATAAATACCACCAGTCAATTCCCGAACAACCACAATATCGAAGCCACGATCGGAGATATCGGATCGTAAAGGAGAAAAGCTTTCTAAGCCGGAGTGAATTTGAGCAGGACGCAAGTTACAAAACAGTTGAAAATGTTTGCGAAGCGGTAGGAGTGCGCCGCGTTCTGGTTGGTCGTTGGGTGGTAAATGCTCCCATTTAGGACCGCCTACGGAACCAAACAATACGGCGTCTGCTTCTTCACATCCTTTAATGGTGCTTTCAGGCAGCGGGCAACCGTGGTTATCAATCGCAATCCCGCCGACATCATGTTCTTCTCTGGCAAACCGGATAGCATGTTTTTTTTCAATCGCATCCAATACCTTGTGTGCTTGTTGCATTACTTCTGGGCCGATACCATCACCTGCAAGAACGGCAATTTTGTATGTTTTGTCTGTCATGTTAGTCCTTTACTATTTTTATATTTGCTTGCCCCAGTGAGCTCTAAAGACTGAAAGCTCTAATCTAGGTACGTTAAACGGTTGCCACTTTCTTTTGTTTAATTTCTGCAATTTGATCGGCACGATGAATGCTATTGATCACGTGCAATAAGGCTTGTCCTGATGCTTCGACAATATCCGTAGAGACGCCTGTACCGTGATATTTTCGCCCTTTGTAGTTGGCAATAATATCGGCTTGCCCGAGTCCATCTTCACCTTCGCCCTTGGCGGTAAGGTCAAATTTATCCAATACGATCTCATAGCCAGTTAGACGGTAAATACATTGGTAAAGCGCATCGACAGGGCCATTACCAACGGCAGCTTCACATTTTTCTTCATCACCACAAAGCAATTTAATGCTGGTGGTCGCCATAACACTGCCTGATTGAACACTCAAATAGTTCAATTTGTAGAAATCGTCTTCATCACGCAGATTTGAAAAGTGCATCAACGCTTCTAAGTCATAGTCAAACACTTGGCCTTTACGATCTGCCAATTTTAAGAAATCTTCATACAAGGCATTGAGGTTGTATTCGTTTTCATTGTAACCCATGCTATCCATATGGCTTTTTACTGCGGCGCGGCCACTGCGGCTCGTTAAGTTCAGCGCTTGGTTTTTTAGGCCAATTGACTCTGGAGTCATGATTTCGTAAGTGTTTTTGTTTTTCAACATGCCATCTTGATGAATGCCTGACGAGTGGCTAAATGCGTTGGCACCGACAATCGCTTTGTTACTTTGAATCGGCATATTGCACAGTTGGCTAACCAACTTACTGGTGCGGTGGATCTCATCATGCTTTAAACCAGTATGTACGCCGAGGAATTCTTGACGAGTTTTGATGATCATCGCGATCTCTTCCAGTGAACAGTTACCAGCGCGCTCACCAATACCGTTGATGGTGCCTTCTATTTGCCTTGCGCCAGCCTGTACAGCGGCAATCGAGTTTGCGACTGACATTCCCAAGTCATCGTGGCAATGAACGGAAATAATGGCTTTATCTATGTTAGGGACTCGCTCAAACAGCATCTGAATAATGCCACCAAATTCGCTAGGAACAGTATAACCGACCGTGTCCGGAATATTGATGGTCTTAGCTCCGGCATTAATTGCGGCTTCGACCATTCTACAGAGATTATCAATAGGCGTTCGGCCCGCATCTTCACAGGAAAATTCGACGTCATCGGTGTAGTTACGGGCGTGTTTCACCGCACTGACTGCCATCTCGAGCACATCATCATAACTGCGGCGCAATTTATCTTGCACATGAATGGTTGAGGTTGAAATAAACGTATGGATACGAAAAGCATCGGCGACTTTCAGAGCTTCGGCTGCTGCATCAATATCTTTTGCTACCGCGCGAGAAAGCGCGCAGACGCGGCTGTTTTTAATGTGTTTGGCAATCGTTTTGACCGATTCAAAATCACCTGGGGAGGAAACTGGAAAACCTGCTTCAATAACATCAACACCAAGGCGCTCTAATGCGTAAGCAATCTGCAGTTTTTCTTTAACGGTTAAGCTTGCTGACAAAGCTTGTTCGCCATCACGTAATGTGGTGTCGAATATAATGACTTGATTATTCATGTTTGCTCCCTTGCACCGATGGTTAATCGTTTACTTCCTAAATATAGTTATAAAAAAACCCGCATCTCAGTGCGGGCTCTTGTCATCTTGTGTGGTGTTTTTCTTCCACAACCTACCCGCGCGAATGGTTCACGATAAGGAGCAGGCCCAGCAGGATAGAAAAACGGATAGTCATTCGTAACATTCCACAAGATTAAGTTAACAAATTAGTACCGTACTCGACTTAACTCGTCAACCATTAAGTTGTTTTTTTATTCATATCGGATCAGTTTTAGTCAAAAGCGGTAAAAATGAGCAGAATTGGTAGAGAGGATCACTTTTTGTAGCACGGAATGTTTTCACGCAAGAACGTTTGTCATCGGTTAAATTCATTCATTCTCCAACAAACAGTCACGTATTTGTCATTTTAAACTTCTACGTTTAGAGCGTAAGTGGTTTATGGAATGACAGGAGTCGCTCATGCGTGCCATCGGACAAATTGTTAAGTTTGACGTAGCGTTTTCGCTATTTTGTTTACAGCATCGTTTTAATCAGCCTGTAGCGCAGATCAGCAAAGCTATTTCCCATACTGGGGATGGGCATTTGTACGCGTTGATTGGTGCGTTAGCTTGGTATTTAGACCCGCTTAATGGCCAGCTATTCTTAATGGCTGGACTGGCCGCTTTCGCGATTGAACTCCCTATTTATTGGGGATTGAAAAATAGCTTTCAGCGTCGTCGCCCTGAAGAGTTTTCTCCTTCATTCATTGCCTTTATTACCCCTTCGGATCGCTACAGTTTGCCCTCTGGTCATACGGCTGCAGGGTTTGTTATGGCGACATTAATTGGCCACTTCTATCCTCATAGCGATGCTTTTGTCTTGGTTTGGGCTGGCTTAATTGGCGTATCTCGCATCCTACTTGGGGTTCACTTCTTGACGGATATCGTGATTGGCGCGCTGCTTGGTGTAAGCAGCGCAAGATTTGCTTTGTGGTTGCTGGAGAGAGGCTTTTGAAAATTCTGTATGGTGTCCAAGGCACCGGAAATGGCCATATTGCTCGTTCACGAGTGATGAGTGAAGCGTTGAGAGAAGCCAAAATTGATGTGCAATTTCTCTTTTCTGGACGTGAAAAAGAGAAATACTTTTCGATGGAAAGTTTCGGTGATTACCAAACTCGGCGCGGTTTTACTTTTGAAACTGAACAGGGACACGTAAATTACGTTAAAACGGCGCTAAATAATAATTTGCTGACTTTCGTGAGTGAGACAAAAAACCTCGATTTGTCTCCGTATGATTTGGTCATTAATGACTTTGAACCAGTATCGGCATGGGCGGCTAAACAGCAAGGTATTCCGTGTATTGGGATAAGTCATCAAAATGCATTTCGTTATAATGTGCCTTTGAAAGGGGCAAGTTGGCTGGATAAACAGATTATTCAACAGTTTGCGCCTGCCAACTACCACGTCGGTTTACATTGGTATCATTTTGATCAACCGATCCTTCCTCCGATTATCTATCGTTCAGAGCAGCATACGTCTAGCGAGCATTTCATTTTGGTCTATCTTCCATTTGAGCATGTTGATGATATTCTTGAGTTGCTTTTTCGTTTTTAAAATCAAGCATTTATTTGTTATCACCCTTCCTTAATGGAAGCGCAATCCGTTGAAAATGTTGAGCTGCGTCCCTTATGTCATACCCATTTTCAATATCACTTGCATTGCTGCGATGGCGTGATTGCTAATGGTGGCTTTGAATTACCATCAGAAGCACTTTCATTGGGTAAAAAGCTGCTACTTAAGCCACTATCGGGTCAATTTGAGCAGCAAAGTAACGTTGCCACTCTTGAGAATCTCGGGCTTGCTGCATCTATGGAGTTTTTGGACCCGTCGGAGTTACGCCGTTGGTTGGATGAAAAACAGGTCGAGCGCGTTGTCTATCCTAATGTAGCGAAAGCCTTGGTTGAATGGGTACAAAATGGCAAATGGGATAATCATAAAGAGCTGAGCCAGTCTTTATGGCGACAGGTTGATTTCCCTAGTTATGTGTCATTTAGCTAATATTGACGAAATGCTTTTAATTTTGACGTAATTAATTTATTTGGTGAATGTATTAAGGTGAAGGCTTGTTATTCATCACTTGATTCAATGTTTTGAATAAAATGCATAAATTTTTCTGTTTTATGGTTTTTTATAAAAATACATCGTACTGATAAATAAGGACAATCTTTTTGTTTGGATAAAAAAAACTGATATTTTATCAATCTTGTTGCCAATCGATAAATGCTTAGCAGATAGTAGCCTCCACCCAGTTGTGTCTGGGTAAATATAATAAATGGCAGGTTATCTATTCTAAAAAATTACTTTTACGGTATTGACGATAACAACAAGAGGCGTCCCAAAAATGTTAGATAAAAAAGATGCAATGAGCGCTATTGCTAGTTACCGCATGGAAAGCACATTACGTGGTGTAGATTTAAACCTGCTGACGGTTTTTGATGCAGTAATGCAAGAGCAAAATATTACCCGTGCCGCTCATAATTTGGGTATGTCTCAGCCAGCAGTCAGCAATGCTGTAGCGCGTTTGAAGGTAATGTTTAATGATGAACTGTTTATGCGACAAGGGCGAGGTATTCAACCTACTCAACGCGCACGTCAACTGTTCGGTCCGATGCGTCAAGCACTGCAATTAATCCGTAATGAATTGCCAAGTTCGGTGTTTTCTCCTGAAACATCAACCCGCTTATTTAAATTAGCGATTTGCAGTCCTTGTGATATGCGTTTCGCGCCGAAAATTATGTCATCAGTTCATGAACAAGCGCCTTTGGTCCAACTTCATCTTGATGCGGAATTTAACCGTTTGTTAGCCGAGCGTATGCGTTACCAAGAGATCGATTTTGTGATTGATTACGCGCGTTTTGATGAACAAGGGTTCTCCAGTACGGAAATTTTCCAAGATGAATTAGTGGTGGTGGCATCTAAGTCTCATCCACGCATCAATGGCTCTATTAACGCTGATAGCCTAACAGTTGAAAAGCATGCGAAGTTATCTCGCATCCATGGGCAACGTAGCTTTTCTGAGCAAGCATACCGCGAATTAGACTGTGTTCCTTATTATGAAGGGACCAGTTTGAGCAACGTGCTTTATGTGGTCGGACAATCTGAGTTGGTGACGATTGCCCCTCGTTGGATGGTTGAGAATGCGGCTAACCGAGATCAGTTACAAATCCTCGATTTCCCATTTGCAAATGGTCAAATCAGTGGTTATCTCAGTTGGCATGAGTCTAGTGAAAAAGACAAAGGCCATATTTGGCTGCGTGATCAGTTAATGATGATTTGCGGCGAAGTTGTTGCATTAAACTAACGTGTACCCGTTAGTTTGTACTGTGATCTAAACTTAGTGATACTCCTCTTTGAGCCTTGAATTGGTTATATCCATTCAGGGCTTTTTTGTCTGTAGAATTAATTGATAACTTTGACATCCGTCAGTTGCCTTTTTTGCTTCTAAATGTACACTTGTGCGCTCAAAAAGCTTACATGTGTAAGCTACAGGTAAAAAAGATGCCCAATTTAAATTTCCATATCGTAAAAAGAATTCGTGAACAGATTGTCAAAGGTGGCGAGTGCATTGCTCTAAAACACAAAATAGAGAAAGAGTGGCATGGGATCAGCTGGAAGCAATTTGGTCAACGTATCGATGCGATGTCACTTGCACTTTTAACGCAAGGTATAAAAATCCAAGATAAAGTCGGGATTTTTTCGAATAACATGCCGCAGTGGACAATAGCTGACTTGGCTACTTTGCAGTTAAGAGCCGTTACGGTACCTATTTATCCAACTAATACGCCAGCGCAGGCCAGTTATATTATTCAAGATGCTGATGTCAAAGTGCTCTTGGTCGGTGAACAGGCACAATACGATGCGGCACTGGATTTTTTTGATGAGTGCGAACAGCTTGAATTAATTGTCGCCATGAGTGATGGCATTGATCTAAAAAGTTTTCAACATGGCATCCATTGGCAGACTTTTATTGAACAAAATACAGATGGCCAGCAAGCGGAATTAGAGTCTCGCCTTGAACAGGCGAATATGGATGATCTGCTGACGCTCATCTATACCTCAGGCACCACAGGTCAACCTAAAGGCGTGATGCTTGATTACCGTAATATTGGCGCTCAGCTTGAAGGGCATGATGAGCGGTTAAACATCTCTAAGGATGATGTGTCACTCTGTTTTTTACCATTGTCACACGTGTTTGAACGGGCGTGGACTTTTTACATTCTTTACAGCGGTGCAACTAACTGTTATTTGCAGGATACGATGCAAGTACGTGATGCATTGAGTGAGCTAAAGCCAACGGTAATGTGTGCCGTTCCTCGCTTCTACGAGAAAATTTTCTCCGCTATTCACGAAAAAGTCTCGAAAGCGCCGTTGCATCGAAAAGTGCTATTTACTTGGGCGGTCAATATGGGGGCTAAGATGGCTCTTTGTCACCAAGAAAAGCGCCAACCATCCTTCATGCTGAAAAAGAGTTACGCGTTAGCGGATAAAATCGTGTTGTCTAAATTGCGTGCATTGCTTGGTGGGCGGATTAATTTCATGCCTTGCGGTGGCGCGAAATTAGATGAAACCATCGGCCGATTTTTCCATGCCATTGGCATTAACGTGAAGTTGGGTTATGGCATGACGGAAACCACAGCAACGGTTTCTTGTTGGGATGACCGGTGTTTTAATCCTGATTCAATAGGCATGTCGATGCCAGGAGCTCAGGTCAAAATCGGTGACAACAATGAAATTCTTGTTCGCGGACCAATGGTTATGCGCGGCTACTATAAAATGGCAGAAGAAACGGCGTTAGCATTCGATGAACAAGGTTTTCTCAAAACAGGAGATGCTGGACACATTGATGAGCAAGGTAATGTCTTCATTACTGATCGTATCAAAGAGCTGATGAAAACCTCCGGTGGTAAATACATTGCGCCACAAGTTATTGAGGGAGCGATTGGTAAAGATCACTTTATTGAACAGATTGCGGTGATTGCTGACACACGTAAATTTGTATCGGCTTTAATTGTACCTTGTTATGACAGCTTGGAGGTTTACGCCAAAGAGCTCAACATCAAATATCATGACAGATTAGATCTTATCAAGAACAACCAAGTGGTTGAGATGCTGGAAAAACGAGTCAATGATTTGCAAAAAGAGCTAGCCAAATTTGAGCAGGTGAAAAAGTTTAAATTATTACCTAAGGCTTTTTCAATGGACAAAGGTGAGCTGACGCCGACTCAGAAACTGCGTAGAAAAGTCATTAGTGATCGTTACCAAGATGAAATCGAGGAAATGTACAAAGAAAAGACTAAAGGTGAGTAAGATTATCTTAAGATAGTTTTTTCATTGTTTAAAAATCCTCCACTTGCTTTTCAGATAAAGCGTGGGGGATTTTTTATATTACGACGGAAGTTAAACCTCGCTTCCTCATAACGCTACATTGCTGCATGGTAATATTTTTTGCTTTATTTTTGCTAATTACTCATGGATTGAGCTGTTTTTAATACCAGTTTTACGATAGTTACCTAATAAAATTCCATTTAACCAAACATTTGCCAAAGTGTGCGCTATTTGGCGTTCGACCCGATGATAAGAAAGAGTTACAGTTGTTGCGTTACCTTGTTTTTTGTTATGACAAAAGCAAGACATAGCCGAAAGTGGAAAGTTTTCGAATTAGGCTACAAATAAGCCCTAAACTATGTAAAACCAGGCCCATTGACTGACCATGTGTTGGGTACTGGTAAGGAGAAAAAATGGCAACGCAATCCAATCAACAGATGTTATCTGGCGCAGAGATGGTGGTTCAATCTCTGATCGAAGAAGGTGTAGAGCAAATATTTGGATACCCAGGTGGTTCCGTTCTTGATATTTACGATGCGCTGCACGCAAAAACCGACCAAATTAAACATGTCCTTGTTCGCCACGAGCAAGCGGCCACGCACATGGCAGATGGCTATGCTCGAGCAACCGGAAAAACGGGTGTGGTACTTGTTTGTTCTGGCCCAGGGGCGACGAATACCGTCACAGGGATTGCTACCGCTTACATGGACTCAATTCCAATGATTGTTATTTCAGGCAACGTGCCAAATAACCTCATTGGTAACGATGCGTTTCAAGAATGTGACATCGTTGGGGTTTCTCGTCCGATCGTCAAACACAGTTTTCTTGTAAAAAAAGCTGAAGATATTCCTGAAACCATTAAGAAAGCCTTTTATATTGCCTCAACAGGGCGCCCGGGGCCGGTCGTGATCGATCTGCCTAAAGATGTGATGAATCCTCAGATCAAACTCCCTTACACGTATCCTGAGTCGATCAAACTGCGCTCATACAACCCAACTACTTCTGGTCATAAAGGGCAAATTAAAAAGGCGCTAAAAGCGTTGTTAGAAGCCAAAAAACCCGTATTGTACATTGGTGGTGGCGCTGTTATTTCAGGCGCAGATCAGCACATTTTACAACTGGCTGAAACGCTCAATTTACCCGTAGTCAGCACGTTAATGGGGCTTGGTGCTTTCCCTGGGACGCATAAAAATGCGTTAGGCATGCTTGGAATGCATGGCATGTATGAAGCCAATATGGCGATGCACAATGCGGATTTGATTTTCGGTATTGGCGTGCGTTTTGATGACCGTACAACCAATAATCTAGAAAAGTATTGCCCGAACGCTAAGATCATGCACATTGACATTGATCCTTCGTCGATCTCTAAAAATGTGCCAGTCGATCTACCGATAGTGGGATCAGCCGAACAAGTACTGGAAACTATGCTGCAATTGCTCTCTGAGCAAGGTGGTTGTAATGATTCGCAGGCGCTTGAACTATGGTGGCAAGATATCCAAAGCTGGCGCGACCGCCAATGCCTAGCTTATGAGAAATCCAGCGAACGCATTAAGCCGCAGCAAGTGATTGAAACTTTGCATAAACTGACTAATGGAGACGCATATGTGGCCTCCGATGTTGGTCAGCACCAAATGTTCGCCGCACTTTATTATCCATTCAATAAGCCTCGTCGTTGGATCAACTCTGGCGGTTTGGGCACCATGGGGTTTGGTTTACCCGCTGGAATGGGGGTTAAATTTGCCATGCCAGAAGAAGAGGTAGTGATTGTCACTGGGGATGGCAGTATTCAAATGAATATCCAAGAGCTTTCCACTGCGTTGCAATATGATATTCCAGTGAAAATTATTAACTTAAACAACCGTTTTCTTGGCATGGTAAAACAGTGGCAAGATATTATTTACCAAGGACGCCACTCTAATTCTTATATGAGTTCTGTTCCCGATTTTGCAGCAATTGCAGAAGCTTATGGCCACGTTGGCATCCGTATCTCACAGCCTGATGAACTTGAAGCCGGGCTTAAAAAAGCACTCGATATGAAAGATCGATTGGTTTTTGTTGATATTAATGTGGATGAAACGGAGCACGTCTACCCAATGCAAATTAAAGGCGAAGGGATGGACAAAATGTGGTTAAGTAAAACGGAGAGAACATAATATGAGACACATTATTTCAATATTAATGGAAAACCAATCGGGTGCTTTGTCTCGCGTTGTTGGTCTATTTTCTCAACGTGGTTATAACATTGAATCACTAACGGTTTCACCAACCGATGATGCAACATTATCACGCTTAAACATCACTACTAAGACCGATGAAATGCAACTTGAACAAATTCAAAAGCAACTGCATAAGTTGATTGATGTGCTTAAAGTGCAAGAAGTGTCAGAGTGCGAACACATTGAACGTGAGCTGATGATGGTGAAAGTCAAAGCTAGCGGTTTTGCGCGTGCCGAAGTGAAACGTACGGCTGATATTTTCCGTGGGCAGATCGTGGATGTCACTGCGGCGCAATATACTGTGCAGCTTGCCGGAACCAGCGAAAAACTCGATGCCTTTATTCAAGCGTTGTCGGAAGTCACTGAAGTAATCGAAGTCGCGCGAAGTGGCGTGGTAGGTATTGCTCGCGGGGAGCGAGCGCTTAAAGCTTAATTTACCGAGCTCCCTATCGAAATAAGGAAGGCCACATTTTATGTGGCCTTTTTGTCGTTTGGTGCTTTTACTAGAGAAGTGCTTAGTGAAGAATACGCGCACGAATGGTGCCGCTGATGCTTTTCAGCTTAGTAAGAGCTTCCGCAGAGCGAGCGGTTTCTACGTCAATCACTACATAACCGATATCCGCTGACGTTTGTAAATATTGAGCGGCGATATTGATCCCTTCTTCGGCGAAGATGGTGTTGATTTGTGTCAGAATACCCGGACGGTTTTCGTGAATATGCAGTAAACGCGAACTATCACGGTGAATTGGCAGTGATACTTCAGGGAAGTTCACGCTTGATAAGGTTGAGCCGTTATCTGAATATTTTGCCAACTTACCGGCTACTTCAATACCGATATTTTCTTGTGCTTCTTGAGTTGAGCCACCAATGTGCGGTGTCAGAATGACATTATCAAAATGCATCAGTGGGGATTCAAAAGGTTCAGAGTTTGTGGCGGGTTCTTCTGGAAATACATCTATTGCCGCGCCAGCTAGATGGTTTGATGCCAATGCATCGCAGAGTGCGGGAATGTCGACTACCGTTCCGCGTGCTGCGTTGATAAAGATAGAGCCAGGCTTCATGCGTGCAAACTCTTCTTTACCCATCATATTTTTAGTATCTGGAGTTTCAGGCACATGCAGAGAAATGACATCACATTTATTCAGTAGCTCACTCATGGTATGTATTTGCGTTGCATTACCGAGTGAGAGTTTGTTTTCTATGTCATAGAAATAGACTTGCATACCGAGGTTTTCGGCAATGATACCGAGCTGGGTGCCAATGTGGCCATAGCCAATAATACCTAAGCGTTTACCGCGAGCCTCATAAGAGTTATCAGCACTTTTTTTCCAAATACCACGATGCGCCAATGCATTTTTTTCAGGAATCCCACGCAGTAGTAGCAGTGTTTGGCCTAAAACGAGTTCAGCAACACTGCGAGTATTCGAAAATGGTGCATTAAAGACAGGAATACCGCGTTTTGCGGCTGCATTCAGGTCAACTTGGTTGGTGCCAATGCAGAAGCAGCCGATAGCAACTAACTTCTCTGCCGCGTTGATTACCGCTTCAGTCAAATTGGTGCGCGAACGAATTCCGATGAAGTGAGCATCTTTCACCGCTTCGAGCAGTTGTTCATCACCCAGAGAACCTTTGTGATACTCAATATTGCTGTAACCGGCAGATTGCAGTACTTCAACCGTTGAAGGGTGTAGCCCTTCGAGGAGTAAGATTTTGATTTTGTCTTTTTCGAGTGAAACTTTGGCCATTATTCTCGTCCTTAAAAATGGGAAGGTGGGCAAACACGGCGCACATAAAGCAAAAGGGCTAATGTAAAGAGGAAGATTAACCATTTTGTTGGAAGACAAACGTTTTCCTTGTGCGTCTTCTGACCAATAAAGTAACAAACTTTTTTTGTTTTGGGTAAGAAAATTACGAAATAAGGCATGATTTTCTAGGGCATAGCGAAGAAAAACGGCACCCATGGGTGCCGTTTGTAATGAAATAACGGAAAGTAGCCTTATTTTGTGACTTACTCTTCGATTTTGGCACCATTTTCCGTGCCAGTGATGACGACATCAGCACCTCGGTGAGCGAATAAACCAACGGTTACTACGCCGACAATCCCATTAATTTTATCTTCTAATGCTTTGGCATCAGTAATTTTTAATCCGTGCACATCCAAGATAACGTTACCGTTATCCGTTATTACGCCATGGCGATAGGCTGGATCACCACCAAGTTTAACCAGTTGGCGTGCCACATAAGAGCGCGCCATTGGGATCACTTCAACTGGAAGTGGGAATTGACCTAGAACATCGACCGCTTTTGTGCCATCAACGATACAAATGAATTTATCCGCAATCGCGGCAACGATTTTTTCTCGAGTGAGCGCAGCGCCGCCGCCTTTGATCATATCGCGCGCAGGGTTGATTTCATCTGCGCCATCAACATAAATATCGAGTTGATCAACATCATTGCAGTCGAACACTTCAATACCTAGGCCTTTTAGCTTCTCTGTTGAGGCGATAGAACTTGAAACCGCACCCTTAATATCATCTTTAATCGAACCCAGTGCATCAATGAAGTGATTCACCGTTGAACCCGTACCCACACCAACGATGCTGCCTTTTTCTACATATTTGAGTGCGGCCCAGCCGGCGGCTTTTTTCATTTCATCTTGAGTCATGCCAATCTCCTGATATCGATTTATAGTGACGGTAATGTTGCGGGGCGATTATAGCCTCAATAATTTATGATTCCCATTGCCAGATTTGGCTTGGAGTCACTATTTGAGGTAAAGGTATATCCCATGCTTCGCTCGGCAGATGAGTCACTTGTTGGCAATCATGAGCTAAACCTATGGGTAGGGCACCTTTACCCGTTTTAAACCAAGTTTCTAACGTACGATCATAATAGCCGCCGCCCATCCCGAGCCTTTGCCCTGTTTGATCAAAGGCCACCAATGGTGTGCAGATGATATCTAGCTCATTTACTGGTTTGATCAATGTTTGGTTGAGCTTGGGTTCGGCAATGCCGTATTTATTTCGCGTCATTATGGTTTGAGCATCATAGCGCAAGAACAATAAATTCCCACTCGAGAAGGGGTGTAAAACGGGAAGATAGGTCTGTTTGCCTTGTTGCCATAACCACGCTATGAGCGGTTGTGTTTCAAGCTCACCATCGGTTGCCAAGTAGAGGGCAATGTGCTGACTCGTTAAAACTTCAGGCAGTGTTGAAAAACGAGAGACAAGTTCAATTGAAGCGTGTTTTTGCTGCGTAGGTGATAGCTGTTTACGCCGCTGGCGGATGACTTGACGAAGTGTGTGTCGAGTGTTTTGCATAAGGATACCCCAGAGTGCCGTTGCGGATTTTGGCCCTTGAACCAGCTGGTTCAAGGCGGATCAGCAATGGTAACCGCAGGCTTCTCGGTACGAGCCGAGCTTGCTCAATAGCTACCAAGTACTAACCCTTTGGTGTTGCTTATCGGCTCAGGGACTTAAATCCGGCTGACAAACACTCTAGGGTAAATTTGGTTACGCTGGTAAAGACTACTGCTGTCCTAGCTTCACTTTACTGATGGCATCTTCAAGAGATGCAGCGAGCTGTTCCATGCGCTCGGTTAATTGATTTTGTTGGCCTAGGCTCTCATTGTTTTTGGTTTGCAATTCATAACAAATGTTGAGCGCAGCAATCGTGAGTAGCTTTACCTCATTGGTAACTTTAGTACGCTCTGCCATCTCTTTCAATCGGTTATCAAGATCTTGCGCCGCTTGGATTAAAGACTGCTCTTGTCCCGCAGGGCAATTCACACGAGTCAATTTTCCTAAAATTTCTACGTCTACCGCTTGATTACTCATGATGGATGAACTCTTATCGCGCTGTCTAAGATGGTGCCACTCACATGCCCATCGAGGTGGAAACTATAGGTAAAGCGGCCCTAAGATTCAAGCTTTTCAAAGCGAGCAGTAAAAAATGAGGGACTAAAAACACAGTTATTAGGCAAATTGAGTAAAAGCTACCCACAATTAACGCTTTGAGCATTTTCGCATTGGAAGCTAAGTGGTAGGATCGCGCTTATTTGATTTTATTACGAGCTTCCCATGAGCGAAAAAAAACTACCGGATTATCTTTCTCTTGCCACTGCCCTTCAATCTGCAGCACTTGCGGTTAACCCTGCTGAGTTGCATGGGTTGCTAACGGGTATGCTGGCCGGTGGTCTGGGCTTAAATGATAAGAGCTGGCAGCCACTTATTTTTGATTACACTAACGAAGGTATGGGTTGGCCAGATCGTCCGTTGACATTGGCTGAACAAGTACTCACCTTTACAATCGAAGAGCTCACTGGTAGCGGGATGGAGTTGTCACTACTGTTGCCAGATGAAGAGGCCAGTGCCAGTGTATTTGATTTGGCTGATGGCGTAGCCGACTGGGTAAATCACTTTATTTCTGGGCTTGGCTTGATTGGGGTTGTTTTGAAAAAAGCGTCCGCAGAGACTAAAGAGGCCTTGGCTGATCTAGAAGAAATTGCCAAGCTCGGTATCGATGAAGAGGATGACTTGGATGAGCAAGCTCAACTTTTGGAACACGTCATCGAGCATATAAAAGCTTGTGTGTTAACAATTCATGCTGAATTTGGTATCAAACCTCTACAAGAAACTCAGCCGACCGTGCATTAAAGAGAGATGACTGTGAAGCAATTTGATGTGATTATCGCTGGTGGGGCGATGGCCGGTGCAACACTGGCGTTGGCCTTAGATACGCTTTCTCAAGGAAAGCTTGCGATTGCTGTGGTCGAAGCGCATCCGCTGGATGATAAGCTCGCCCATCCTGGCTTTGACTCGCGTTCAATTGCTTTATCCTACGGTAGCGTACAAATTTTGCAAAATCTCTCCTTGTGGCAGTCGCTGCAAGAGGTCGCCACCCCAATTACACATATTCATGTGTCGGATCGGTCTCATATTGGGATGACCGATATCACTTGTCAGCAACTCGATTTAGAAGCATTAGGTTACGTGGTTGAATTAGCCGATGTTGGGCAGATTTACGCGCAAAAAATGCAGCAGAGCCCGCATATTGAGTTATTTTGCCCAAGCGCGGTTCAGCAAGTGGAACGCAGTATGGATAAGGTCACTGTCACCCTTAACGATCAACGAACGATCCAAGCTAAGTTATTGGTCGCAGCTGATGGGGCGATATCGACCTGCTGCGAGCAAATCGGCCTCATCCAACAAGAGCATGATTTTGAGCAGGTCGCGGTTATTGCTAACGTTGTGAGCTCAAAAGCTCACCAAGGACGAGCGTTTGAACGATTTACCGCCGATGGTCCTGTCGCGTTATTACCAATGAGTGATAATCGACTCTCTTTAGTTTGGTGTTTACCTCCCGCGAAAGCCGAGCGAGTTTTTTCACTCAGTGATGAGGGTTTTTTAGCACAGCTTCAAGATGCGTTTGGTTGGCGTTTAGGGCGAATGAATAAAGTGGGCACTCGTGCCTGCTATCCATTACAACTGCGTTATCGAGAGCAGAACATTTCACATCGTTTTGCCGTTGTGGGCAATGCCGCTCAGACATTACATCCGATTGCGGGACAAGGTTTTAACTTAGGTATTCGAGATGTGGCAAGCTTGGCGGATGAGCTTATCAAGCAGCAAGCCGATGTTGGCTGCTATCACGGCTTACAGGCTTTTTCCCAACGCCGAGAAGCGGATCGTGATGCCACCATTAAGCTGACATCATCCCTGGTGCATCTCTTTTCCAATGATTGGCTAACCACTCGTATTGGTCGCAATGTAGGCCTCATGATGATGGATAATTTACCGTGGCTGAAAATGCCGCTACTGCGCCGAACGCTTGGCGTAGTGAATAGATAAAAGGGTCTGTATATGATGCAAAGTGTCGATATTGTCATTGTGGGTGGCGGAATGGTTGGCCTTGCACTGGCCGCCGCATTAAAACATAGCGAACTGCGCATCGCCGTGATTGAGGGGCGAGTACCCAGCCTTGAACTGGCAGATCTGCCTGATGTGCGAGTCTCCGCCTTAAGCCGTTCCAGTGGAATCATGTTGCGAAACCTTGGTGCATGGCAAGGTATTATTTCTCGTCGTGCTGCGTCTTATTCGGCGATGGAAGTGTGGGAACGCGATAGTTTTGCGCGGATCGAATTTAGTGCCAATCAGATGACTCAGCCGGATCTGGGACACATTGTTGAGAACCGCGTCATTCAATTAGCCTTACTCGAACAAGTACAAAAGCAAGCGAATGTGACACTCTTTATGCCCGCTCAATGCCAATCTCTGGCTGTCGGAGAAAGTGAAGCGTGGCTAACGCTCGATAACGGTCAATCACTCACCGCAAAATTGATAGTAGGAGCCGATGGCGCAAACTCTTGGGTTCGTCAGCAGCAAGACATTCCATTAACCCATTGGGATTATGGACACAGTGCGCTGGTGGCAAATGTCCGCACGGTGGAACCACATCAATCGACGGCAAGGCAAGTGTTTACACCACAAGGTCCGCTGGCCTTTTTACCTATGTCTGATCCTCATATGAGCTCAATCGTTTGGTCTACAGAGCCCAACCGAGCGCAGCGCTTGCTCAGCCTGTCTGAGCTCGAATTCAATAAGATACTGACCGCTGAGTTTGATCATCGTTTAGGTTTGTGTGAGGTGGTCGGTGAACGTGCTGCTTTCCCACTTAAAATGCGTTATGCCCGAGATTTTGCTTTACAACGAATCGCACTCGTTGGTGATGCGGCACACACCATCCATCCGCTAGCCGGGCAAGGTGTTAATTTAGGTTTACTTGATGCTGCAAGCTTAGCTCAAGAACTACTCGCGTTGTGGCATCAAGGTGAAGATATTGGCTTGCTCAAAAATTTGCGAGGTTATGAACGTTGGCGAAAAACAGAAGCCGCCAAAATGATTGCCGCGATGCAAGGTTTCAAAGATCTTTTTGAAGGTGATAACCCGGCGAAGAAACTGATCCGTGGCATTGGCATGCAGTTGGCTGGACAACTTCCTGGAGCCAAAGATGAGATTATGAAAAGAGCACTGGGTTTAAAAGGTGATTTACCTGATCTTGCCAAGAGTAAAATGGTGCTGCTTGAGCCCTAACAGTGATTAACCTAATGATGGCAAAAGGGCTGGCTTATGGCCAACCCTTTTAAAATTCTTTAATGAAACTCGTATTATGCGTAGGCGCAGCGTAGTCTCATGATTTCCTGATTCACTTCCTTCACCGTCTGAAAGTGGCGCTTGTCTGCGCGCTCTGGCAAGATCAGTTTGCCATTATCGAATTCAAATTTTCCAACCCCGTAAATATAGATTCTTCCTTTAAAAAGCCGACTTACGTGTTTAGCTATCATACCTGGCGTATAGCGCTTAAACAGTCTCATACTTCGATCCTTCTGTTATTCTAACACTGCAAATTATAAATAAATTGCGCCTCTAATAGTGTGATTGCCATAGAGGAATATGCAGTTATTGATGACTCTTTTGGATATTTGTGCTGCCGTAGTCAAAATGTTGGATAAATACCCATGTTTGCGTGATTATCTCCTCAAAATAGTGCTAACAAAAAATGCTCAGTGCACCATTCACTTGGTGCATATTAAGCACGACAAATATTACACTTTAAAGAATAGCTGCTGTTTATGGAAAGTGTTAAATTTTGGTTAGGAATAGCCTAAAAAAAAGCCCGCTTAAATAAAATAGGCGGGCGAATAGTCACAGATGCATTACACAAAAAGTGGATGTCCTGAAACAATCAGTGGATTCACTTTTTTTGCTGGTCAGGGCAACTTCTCGTTTGTCCTGACCAGCATTGTTAGAGTACGTCAAAATAAAACTGATGACTATTTATGTTTCAATAATGACTAAAAATTCACCCCTAAAGTTGTGTGATTTAGAGAGCGATCACGTGCCAATGTAATGGATTACATTATTGCATTCTTTTTCCTGAAATTTATTCGAGATAGGCGAGTGTTACAAAGCATACGCCTCGTAAAGAGGCGCATGGTCAATATAAGGAAGAAGCTTATTCGTCAGTAAGAGAGTAAGGGAGAGCTTGCATAAACCAACGAGTGTTTGGTTGGCTTGCAAGACGAAACTCAGTTTCTGGCTCGAGATTGTTTGGTAAGACTATTAAACCGATAGCGGTATTATCAGCAAACGTGTAATGAACCATTAATTGCCCAGCACTACGCCAGTTTTCTCCAACTGAGCGTTCGATCATGATTGGTTGATCATTACTTAGCGGTTGCTCAATGTTGCCTTGAAGGATGTACATTGCACGCTTATTAATGCCTCGATATTTAGCGCGAGCGACGGTTTCTTGGCCTGTATAACACCCTTTATTAAAGCTGATACCATTAAAGGCCTGAAGATTAACGGCTTGCGGTATGTGCTCATTTTGATCCGCTTGACCAAGGACGGGGACTGCTTCTTCGATATCAAAGCGAGTCCACGTTTCCTCGGTGACTTTCAGTGCTTCACTTTGCGTCATGAGCTGTTGCGCGGTTTGCTCTGAAACAAGTAATAGCCAACGTTGGGATGAAATTTTGATGGCGCTACCGCCGTCAATCAAACGCACTTCACCTTCATCCGCCGTTAATGTATTGATATATTGCTCAGCTTGTTCGCCCATAACGCCCAGTGCGACGTCTTGGCTCTGGCTGATATTGACCTTAGAAAAAATAGCGTATTTTTTCAGCTCTCTTAATTCAGTCTCTATCGCTGATAAAGGCTGGAACATCGCATAACCATCGTGATGATGGAACAGGCGAAAGACCGACCACACTTTGCCTTTCGCATCACAATGGGCGCCTAAGGTTGACTGTGTTGGTTCAAGAGTGACGACATTACAGGTCACTTGGCCTTGCAAATAGGCTTTTTTATCATTGCCTGAAATGATGATAGCGCCCCAGGATGCAAGATGAGTCAGCATCAGTGGTGGAAGTGAGTCATTGGCGGTTACTGCGAGAGGTGTCAATGTGTTTTGCCAGTCCATAGTCGTTACCTAAAGAGAATCTTGAGCCCCATGTTAATCCGGAAATTTTTTTTTGTCAGCTTGAACAGGGACTGTGACTCATCTACTAGTTGTATCTTCATCCAGTTGATACACTCAACGCAAATAAACATAAGGTGAGGAAAACCGATGTACACCACTGAAGAAAAAGCAAGAATCAAGTGGGCATGCCGTCGTGGAATGTTAGAGCTCGATGTGGTTGTGATGCCGTTCTTTGAAGAGTGCTTTGATTCTCTGAATGAAAATGAGCAACGAGATTTCGTTTCCCTACTTGAGTCTGACGACCCTGATCTATTTACTTGGATTATGGGGCATGGTCGTAGCGAAAATCTTGGGCATGCGGCCATGGTGGATAAAATTGTTGCCCACAACCTCAGTAAAGTGCGTTAATTTCGTATTATTTCCTTCCCATTTTGCCCGCATTACTAACTTCATTTTTTTGATGATAGCCGTGTGGGCATTATTGATATCGCCGATTCCACTTGTAACGCTCCCCTTATTTTACGCACCTCTTATCACCGCGCAAAAGAGTACCTCACTGTTAGTCCCTAGCTTAATCGGCCAATTCAAGCTCACGAGTCACGGTGAGTGGCAATGTGCCGACCAGAACCTGTCCATTGAAAAGGTTTCTACACAGTTTGCGTTTATGGTGTTGATCATTTATGCACAACAAGGTAAGCGCTATCTAGTGTGGCGCGACAGTTGTGTGGAAGCGGATTATCGCCGTTTATTGGTGCAGCTTCGGCAGGTTACCCATAACCAATCACCAACAATAAAGGAGCGATAAATGCTCCTTTATTCATTCGGTCAACTTGACGCTAACAGATGATCGTTGGCGAGGTTACTCGTCTGGCGTTAGGATCGTTGGGCCACTATTTTCGGCTAACTCTGGATAATCGAGCGTGTAGTGCAAACCGCGGCTCTCTTTACGTTGCATAGCACAACGCACCATCAGCTCTGCCACTTGCAGTAAGTTACGCAGCTCAAGCAGGTTATTTGAAACGCGGAAATGACTATAGTATTCGTGGGTTTCTTGTTGCAGTAATTGAATGCGGCGTAGTGCTCGCTCTAAGCGCTTATCTGTGCGGACAATCCCCATGTAATCCCACATAAATAGGCGCAGTTCATGCCAGTTATGTTGGATTACGACCTCTTCATCAGAGTTATTGACCTTACTTTCATCCCAACCGGGTAAGCTTGGTGGGAGCTGAGCCGTTGGTAATCCTTTTAAAATATCCTTTGCCGCTGACCAGGCATAAACGACGCATTCTAATAGAGAGTTCGACGCCATTCGGTTAGCGCCGTGCAAACCGGTGTAGCTAACTTCGCCGATCGCATACAGGTTATGCAGATCCGTTTTACCTTGTTTATTGACAATAACGCCACCACAAGTGTAGTGCGCCGCAGGAACAATCGGAATCGGCTCTTTGGTCATATCAATGCCCAAATCCATCAAGCGTGTATAAATGGTTGGGAAATGTTTTTCAATAAAATCGGCCGGTTTGTGGCTGATGTCCAGATACATACAATCAGCACCTAAACGCTTCATCTCATAGTCGATGGCGCGAGCCACGATATCACGAGGAGCCAGTTCGGCACGTTCATCAAAATCGAGCATGAATCGTGAACCGTCTGGGCGTCTTAAAAAAGCGCCTTCGCCACGTAGTGCTTCTGTCAGTAGGAAATTACGTGCTTCAGGGTGGAAAAGACAAGTTGGATGGAATTGATTGAACTCAAGGTTCGCCACTCGGCATCCTGCACGCCACGCCATTGCGATACCATCACCTGAGGAAACATCAGGGTTAGAGGTATATTGATACACTTTTGAGGCGCCGCCCGTGGCTAAAACGACAAACTTAGCGCGGATCGTTTCAACGTGTTCCTCATTGCGGTTCCAAATATAAGCGCCAACCACTCTTTTTTTATCACCACCGATTTTATCTTCGGTGATTAAATCCAGTGCATTGTGACGTTCAAGGATAGTAATGTTGGGGTGATTATGAACATTGTCTTGCAAGGAGGTTTGCATTGCCATGCCAGTGGCGTCAGCCGCGTGCAAGATGCGGCGATGACTATGGCCGCCTTCACGAGTTAAGTGATAGCGAGGTGCTTCATCACTGTCATTTTCTTCTCTGTCAAAAGGAACGCCGCCATCAATGAGCCACTGAACACACTCTTTAGCATGCTCGGCTATGAAACGGACAGTATCCTCTTCACAGATCCCTGCGCCCGCAATTTGAGTGTCTTCGACGTGTGACTCAATACTGTCTGATTCGTCAAAAACAGCGGCAATACCTCCCTGAGCGTAATAAGTGGCACCTTCACTGCGTGGTCCCTTACTCAGTACAATGACTTTACTGTGTTTTGCTACGCGTAGTGCGAGCGATAAACCCGCTGCGCCACTGCCTACGACTAATACATCGCATAGATGTTCACGGTTTGCGTTCATAAAACTTTTAAATTCCCGAACTAGAGTAGAGTTGTCCAACTCTCATTTTAAATATGCATTGCATGTATCTATACTCTTGAAGTGATTCAGCCGCAAGGTTTATCCACTAACGGTATCGCTATGGCTAACGGTATCGCTATGGCTTCAAGCCAATAGCAGTAGAGAAAGATTTGATGCAATACTTTGTAAATGCCATTGTCTTTCGTCTTATCGACCCTCACTATACTGGGGATCCCCTATAGTGAAATTAGATCACATTTATTGAATAATGCTTGGCAAATATTTTTAGACAGAATGGAACTTTCTATTCTCCCTTGAGTCACAATAGTGCTCATGTAAGCGGTGGTGTCAATACTACATTTTGCATAATGAATGCCCATATCTGAGAAGGTAAGGGGAATAACAATAGGAGTACAGGCTCGAATGAACGAGCAGCTGACCGATCAAGTATTGATTGAGCGAGTTCAGAGTGGAGATAAGCAAGCATTTAACCTTTTGGTTTTAAGGTACCAAAATAAAGTCTGCAACCTTATTTCTCGGTATGTGAGCAATTCTGGAGATGTAGCCGATGTCGCACAAGAAGCGTTCATCAAAGCGTATCGGGCTATCCCAAGTTTTCGCGGAGAGAGTGCCTTTTACACTTGGCTATACCGTATTGCTGTTAATACCGCTAAGAATCACATTGTAGCCCAAAGTCGTAGACCGCCCGCTAGCGATGTTGATGCTGAAGATGCTGAATATTACGAAAGTGGCAACGCATTAAAAGAAATATCGAACCCTGAGAACATTACGTTGTCGAAAGAATTGCAGCGGGTCGTTTTTGGTGCGATAGAAGCGTTGCCTGAAGATTTGAAAACTGCGATGACCTTGCGTGAACTGGATGGTTTAAGTTACGAGGAAATAGCAGAAGTCATGGATTGTCCTGTAGGAACGGTGCGTTCTCGCATCTTCCGTGCTCGTGAAGCGGTAGAAAAGAAAATTAAACCTCTTTTATAGCGCTCAAACTGGTAACGAAAATGGTGAATAAATAATGGCTGACAAAGAAAGACTTTCAGCACTCATGGATGGGGAAATGGTCGATAAAGCGCTCATTCAAGAATTAGAGCTCGACCAAGAAAGTTTGCAAACGTGGAAAAATTACCATTTGGTTGGTGATGTGATGCGTGGAGATGCCCCAGTCCGAGCTGAGTGGGATATTGCACAGAGCGTTGCATTAGCATTGGATGACGAACCCGCACACAGTCGTTTACAATCTGCTTCGGTTATTGATTTTCGTGATGCAAGCCGTGAGTCTCAGCCGACGCCAGCTCAAGCTCGTCGGCAGTTACCGGCTTGGCTTTCCCAATTTGGCCAGGTTGCGGTTGCTGCGTGTGTGTCGTTTGTGGTGATTTTAGGTGTTCAACAATACGGTGGCCGTGATTCAGGAGTGAATCAAAACGACCAATTACCCGTACTGCAAACCATTCCGTTGGCTGGCAGCGCAGAGCCAGTGAGCCTAACGCGTGATTCAGTAGAGCGCCAAACCAGCGAAAGCCGCGTGCAAGAACAACGTCGCCGCGTAAACGCATTATTGCAAGACTACGAGCTGCAACTTCGCCTGAACAGTGAAAGTGCAAGCCCACATAACGATGTACTTGAATCGGTAGTTGAATGAATAAATTCCTGATCAGTGCACTGGCGCTGTTCAGTTTGAACTCTACATTAGCCTTTGCAGAAGACCAACCTGCAGAGGCTTTGTTGCTTCAAATGAACGAGGCCAGTCAGCATTTAAATTATGAGCTGTCTTACATTCTGATTAAGAAAAACAGCATCGATCCACTGCTGTATCGTCATGCAAGTCAAGGCGATCAGCAATTTGCGCATCTCGTTTATCTCAGCGGCCCGATCCGTGAAGTGATTCGCCGTGGCAATGAAGTGAGTTACATTGAACCTGGGGTAGAACCGTTCACCATTGAGTCAAGCACTATGGTTGCGCCGACGATTCCGATGCTAACCAGCAATGTCACCGAATTAGGCCGTTACTACGATTTCGTCAAAGTTGGCCGTGCACGTGAAGCGGGTACGGCTTGCCAAGTGGTGCGAGTGGTGCCGAAAGATGGCTTACGCTATTCCTATATTTTGTGGGTAGATGAAACCAGTAACTTGCCATTGCGAGCTGATTTAGTCGATCGCGACGGCGAGGTGCTTGAGCAATATCGCACTATCTCTTACGCCATTAGCGACAAATTAGCGCAGGCGATGCAAGGGCTAAATGACGTTGAGTTACCCGAAGTATTAACGTTACCGAAAGGCAACCTTACGGAAAGTTTTTGGCAAGTGAGTTGGAAACCTGAAGGCTTTGAACCCAAAGAGCTTAACCGTTATCGTATGGCGATTACTGAGCGTTTGGTAGAGAGCCAGATGTTCAGTGATGGGTTATTTAGTTTTTCTGTCTATATTTCCGATAGTGACAACCATTCGCTGAAAGGCCAACTGGTTCGTCAAGGCCGCCGTACCTTGCATAGTGTGGTGAAAGGAAACAATGAAATCTCAGTGGTCGGTGATATTCCACCGGCAACGGCGCAGCGCATTGCTCAATCGGTGATGTTTGTCCAGCCTGCGGCGTCCTCAACAGAGGCAACCAAACCATGATGACGGCGTTAGCGACAGTCACCGCTGTTCAACCTGATGCTAAAGGGTTTCACGTTGAACTCAGTTGTCAGCAGCAGACCAGTTGCAGCAGTTGTTCGTCCTCCAAAAGCTGTGGCACAGGGATCGTATCGAAAGCGATTGGTAACAAAGCGCTGTTATGGCAACTCGATACGAAAAAACCAGTGAAGCAAGGCCAGACGGTTGAAATCGGTTTTCCCGAAAAAAGCTTGCTTCAATCGGCAGCCTTAGTGTATTTGGTGCCGCTTTTTATGATGATGTTTGGCGCTTGGCTGGGTGAGAGCCTCTTGGCCCCTTGGCTCGGTTTAGGTGAGGGCATCGTGATCATCACGGCCGCTGTTTTTATCGCGCTGGGGATCGGAATTGCCAAACGTTGTTCTGTGGTTCTTGAAAAACGATCGCAGCAAGAGGTGGTTTTGGTCCGAGTCCTTGGTGAACCTATCGCCTAATTTATGATGCGAACCCTACCGAAATTGGGTAGAATCGGCCAACTTTATGGAAACGCCGCTTGATGTGGCTTTCTTATGTCCCTTTTTTCAAGAGTTTAGTCATCCCAAATCTATGAAGCACATTCGTAACTTTTCGATTATCGCCCACATCGACCATGGTAAGTCGACCCTATCTGACCGTTTGATCCAAGTTTGTGGTGGATTAAGTGATCGTGAAATGGAATCTCAAGTTCTAGACTCTATGGACCTTGAGCGTGAGCGTGGCATCACCATCAAAGCACAGAGTGTGACGCTCGATTACAAAGCAAACGATGGCGAGACATACCAGCTCAACTTTATCGATACTCCTGGACACGTTGACTTTTCTTATGAAGTTTCCCGTTCTTTAGCCGCCTGTGAAGGTGCTCTATTGGTGGTGGATGCTGGTCAAGGCGTTGAAGCGCAAACATTGGCTAACTGCTATACCGCCATTGAAATGGACCTTGAAGTTGTCCCAATCCTAAATAAGATTGATTTGCCAGCCGCAGAGCCTGAACGCGTAGCGGAAGAAATTGAAGATATCGTCGGCATTGATGCTATTGACGCAGTGCGCTGCTCTGCGAAAACAGGCCTTGGCGTGGATGAAGTGCTAGAAAAAATCGTTTCTGGTATTCCGGCTCCTGAGGGCGATCCTGCTGCGCCGCTGCAAGCGTTAATCATCGATTCTTGGTTTGATAACTACTTAGGTGTTGTCTCTTTAGTGCGAGTGAAAAATGGTGCGCTGAAGAAAAATGACAAGATTAAAGTGATGAGCACAGGCCAAACTTGGGGTATTGACCGTTTAGGTATTTTTACGCCAAAACAAGTCGACAAAACCATGTTGAACACTGGTGAAGTGGGCTGGGTGGTTTGTGGTATTAAAGACATTCTCGGCGCTCCTGTAGGTGATACTCTGACCAGCGCGAAAGATCCGTGTGAAAAAGCATTGCCAGGCTTTAAAAAAGTGAAACCGCAGGTGTATGCGGGGCTTTTCCCTGTCTCTTCTGATGATTACGAAAACTTTCGTGATGCGTTAGGTAAACTGAGCCTAAACGATGCCTCGTTATTCTATGAGCCAGAAAGTTCGGCTGCCCTTGGTTTTGGTTTCCGTTGTGGTTTCTTGGGTATGCTCCACATGGAGATTATTCAAGAGCGTTTAGAGCGCGAATACGATCTTGACCTTATCACCACTGCGCCAACGGTAGTCTATGAAGTGAAGAAGACCGATGGCACGATGCTTTATGTTGATAGCCCTGCTAAATTGCCTGCGGTGAACGACATTGAAGAGATTCGTGAACCGATTGCGCGTTGTAACATTTTGACCCCTTCTGAATATTTGGGTAACGTCATTATGTTGTGCGTTGAAAAACGTGGCGTGCAGGTTGATATGGTCTATCACGGTAACCAAGTAGCCTTGACTTATGATGTACCGATGGCCGAAGTGGTGCTTGATTTCTTTGACCGCTTGAAGTCAACTTCTCGTGGTTATGCATCACTTGATTATGGTTTCCAACGCTTTGAAGCTTCAAGCATGGTCCGTGTGGATATCTTGCTAAATGGTGACAAAGTGGATGCGCTAGCCATCATCACTCACAAAGACAATTCGCAAACGCGTGGTCGTCAAGTGGTTGAGAAAATGAAAGAGTTTATCCCTCGCCAAATGTTTGATATCGCGATTCAAGCGGCGATCGGTAACCACATTATTGCTCGTTCAACCGTGAAGCAGCTGCGTAAAAACGTACTGGCGAAATGTTACGGTGGTGATATTAGCCGTAAGAAAAAACTGCTTAAGAAGCAGAAAGAAGGTAAGAAGCGCATGAAGCAAATTGGTAATGTTGAGTTGCCACAAGAAGCCTTCCTTGCCATTTTGCACGTAGGTAAAGATTAAGCATTGCTTTGGCTTTCTTATGCATGCAGTAGTCACCATTTAAGTGAAAGAGTTTCGGCTCTTTCACTTTCGTATTTTTAGATAAGGGAACTCCATGGCGAATACATTTTCACTCATCTTGGTGATCGTCACACTATTGACTGGCATAGTTTGGGTGCTGGAGAAGTTGGTGTGGGCGAAAAAACGTCAACAGAAGATGGCCGCTATTGAAGCGCAAACCAACGGCTTGGATGACAAACTCAGCGCCAAAATTTCCGCGCAACCTTGGTGGATTGAAAACAGTGTTTCTATCTTCCCTGTGATTGCTTTTGTGCTGGTGCTACGCTCTTTTGTGTACGAACCTTTTCAGATTCCATCTGGCTCAATGATGCCAACGTTGCTGGTGGGCGACTTCATCTTAGTTGAGAAATACGCTTACGGTTTGAAAGACCCAGTATGGCGTACTCAACTGGTCGAAACTGGTAAACCAGAGCGTGGTGATGTCGTGGTGTTTAAATACCCACCGCAACCAAGCATTGACTACATCAAGCGCGTGGTCGGCATGCCGGGTGACACAGTTCGTTATAGCAGCAACAAAGAGATTTGTATTCAAGCTCAAGGTTCAACAGAATGTAAACAGGTCAAACTGTCCAATGTTGAAGAGAGTGAGTTCAACCAAAATGGCATCCCTTTAATTCAAGTGAATGAAAAGTTAGGTCAGGTTGAACACCAGATTTTGATCAATCCATTGCGTCGTGATCGTGTTGATGCTTATCAGCCACGCCATGGCGTTAATGAATGGGTTGTTCCTCAAGGTCAGTATTTTGTGATGGGTGATAACCGTGACAACAGTGCTGATAGCCGTTACTGGGGCTTTGTTCCAGAAGCAAACTTAGTCGGTAAAGCGGTCGGTATTTGGATAAGTTTTGAGTTTGAACGTGGTGCCGATAGCGTTTTACCTTCGTGGATCCCAACTGGTGTGCGTTTTAACCGCATTGGTGGCATTAACTAGGCTAGCTTTGGCTAGCCATCACTACATCGAGAGAGCATGAATTCTCCAATTAGTAAATTAGAAACTAAACTCGGTTATTCATTTAATGATCCCGAGTTTATTTCCTTAGCACTGACACATCGCAGTGCAAATGGTAAGCACAATGAACGTCTTGAGTTTCTGGGCGATTCAATTTTAAGTTTTGTCATCGCTGATGAGCTGTACCACCGTTTCCCTAAAATTAACGAAGGGGATATGAGTCGTATGCGCGCTACGCTTGTGCGTGGTCACACATTGGCTGAACTGGGCAGAGAATTTTGCCTAGGAGATTACTTAAAATTAGGTCCAGGTGAGTTGAAAAGTGGTGGTTTCCGCCGTGATTCAATCCTTGCTGATGCCGTAGAAGCCATCATTGGTGCGATTTATTTAGACAGCGATACCGAAGTAGTACGACGTATTATTCTGAGCTGGTATCAAGAGCGCCTTGACGCCATTGAGCCGGGCGTATCGCAAAAAGACCCAAAAACTCGCCTACAAGAGTTTCTGCAAGGTAGAAGAAAGCAACTGCCTATCTACACAGTGACTAATATTAAAGGTGAAGCACACAACCAAGAATTTACGGTATCGTGTGATGTAGCAGGAATGGGAACGCCTGTAATTGGTAAAGGCACCAGTCGTCGTAAAGCTGAACAATCGGCGGCTGAAATTGCACTAGAGCAACTGACAAATGGCTGATAACGAATTTGATTTGGATGCATACTTCGCATCAAACACCAACAGCAATGAAGCAACTCCGGAAAGTGGTGAGCAGCACTGTGGTTTTATCGCCATTGTGGGTCGCCCCAATGTCGGGAAATCAACCCTGCTGAATAACTTACTGGGACAAAAGATATCCATCACATCGCGCAAGCCTCAAACCACTCGTCACCGCATTATGGGTGTCGATACAGAGGGGCCATACCAAGCGATTTACGTTGATACTCCGGGGTTACACATCGAAGAAAAACGTGCGATTAACCGCTTGATGAACCGTGCGGCAAGTAGTTCACTCAGTGATGTTAACTTAGTGCTGTTTTTAGTCGATGGCACTCAGTGGACCGCCGATGATGAAATGGTGCTCAACAAGTTACGCAATGCTAATTTCCCTGTAGTGTTGTGTGTCAATAAAGTCGATAACGTGAAAGATCGTAACGATGTAATGATGCATATGCTAGAGCTATCGAAGAAGATGGAATTTGTTGATGTCGTGCCGATTGCGGCAAAACATGGCAAAAACGTCGATGTATTGCGCAAACATGTGCGTGAGCATTTACCTCAAGCCACGCATCACTTCCCTGAAGAGTATGTGACTGATCGCTCACAGCGTTTCATGGCTTCCGAGATTGTGCGTGAAAAACTGATGCGCTTTACTGGTGAAGAGCTGCCGTATTCAGTAACCGTTGAAATTGAACGTTTTGACTATAACCCTGAAACCGATGGTTTTCATATTAACGCGTTGATCCTCGTTGAACGCAGCGGCCAGAAAAAAATGGTGATCGGCAAAGGTGGTGAAAAAATCAAAACCATCGGCCGTGAAGCGCGCTTAGATATGGAAGAGTTGTTTGGTCGCAAGGTTTACCTAGAAACTTGGGTGAAAGTGAAATCCGGGTGGGCAGATGATGAACGTGCCCTTCGTAGCCTTGGTTATATTGACGATCTATAACCTCTATTCGAGGTGGGCGAGAACATCGCTCACCTTTGAGTGCTGATATGTCAGACGGTTTACAGCGCTGTTTTGTCCTTCATCGACGTCCTTATAGCGAGTCGAGCCTAATCCTTGATGTGTTTAGCGAGGAGTATGGCCGCGTCACCTTAATGTCCAAAGGCGCACGCAGTAAACGATCGAACTTAAAAGGTGCACTGCAACCTTTTACCCCCTTATTGCTCAAATGGTCAGGCAACGGTTCAATGAAAACCTTGCGCCAAGCAGAACCGATTAGTCTTGGCTTACCGCTCAGTGGTATTCATCTCTATTCTGCCATGTACGTCAATGAGCTGATTGGCCGCGTGCTTGCGCAAGAAGTGCCTTGCCCAGGTCTGTTCCATGATTATCTGCATGCACTCACCGAGTTGGCTCAGTGTGAAAATCCAGAACCAGCACTGCGCCGTTTTGAACTCGCGTTGCTAGCTTCAATGGGTTATGGCGTTGATTTCTTGCATTGCGCCGGAACGGGAGAAGCCATCGATCCTCGCATGACTTATCGCTATCGCGAGCAAAAAGGTTTTATCGCTTCTATCAGGCGCGATAACCTCACGTTTATGGGCGATGAGTTGATTGCCATTAGTGAGCGGCGCTTTGTCAGTAAAGAGCAGCTTCAAGCGGCAAAACGCTTTACACGCATAGCGTTAAAGCCGTATCTTGGCGGCAAACCTTTAAAAAGCAGGGAGCTTTTCCTGCCCATGTCTAGTTTTTCCAGAGTACGGAGTATAGGAAAATGAGCGCAATTTACTTAGGCGTTAATATCGATCACATCGCCACGTTACGAAATGCCCGCGGTACTAAATACCCAGATCCCGTGCATGCTGCTGAAATGGCAGAGCGTGCCGGAGCCGATGGCATTACCATTCACCTACGTGAAGACCGACGCCATATCAAGGATCGCGATGTGCGTATTTTACGCGAGACGTTGCAAACTCGAATGAACCTCGAGATGGCCGTTACCGACGAAATGATTGATATTGCTCTGCAAACCCAACCTGAATTTGTGTGTTTAGTGCCTGAAAAGCGTGAAGAACTAACGACGGAAGGTGGGCTGGACGTATTAGGACAGCTTGACAAAGTGAAAGCGGCAACCGAAAAACTGACCGCTGCAGGCATCAAAGTCTCTCTGTTTATTGATGCTGATCGTGAGCAGATTAACGCAGCTAAAACTTGCGGTGCACCGTTTATTGAATTGCATACTGGTCATTACGCCGATGCAACAACCGAAGCGGATCAGCAAGATGAGTTAAAGAAAATTGCGGCGGCTGCGAGCTATGCGAGTGATTTGGGCATTACGGTGAACGCTGGTCACGGTTTGACTTACCACAACGTAGCTGCCATTGCTGCACTGCCTGAAATTTACGAACTCAACATTGGGCACTCGATTATCGGGCGTGCTGTATTTGATGGTTTGGAGAAGTCGGTCGCCGATATGAAAGCCATCATGCAAGCGGCTCGCAAATAAGGTCTACCGATGGCGATTATCGGCTTAGGGACTGATATTGCGGAAATTGAACGCATAGAAAAAGCATTGTCACGCAGTGGCGATGCTTTTGCCGAGCGGGTGCTAACCCAAGATGAATTGACGGTGTTCCATTCGCTCAAGAAAAAAGGGCGCTATTTAGCGAAACGTTTTGCCGCTAAAGAAGCGGCATCTAAAGCGCTTGGTACGGGTATTGCGCATGGCGTTAGCTTTCAGGATTTTACCGTCACCAACGACGCCAACGGAAAACCCGTGCTAACACTATCAGGTAAGGCTAAGCAGTTGGCTGCCACAGCCGGTGTGAATCACATTCACCTAACCATTTCTGATGAGCGTCATTATGCGGTGGCGACGGTGATTTTAGAGTCTTAATCTGTCAATCTTCTCTGCTTGCTGATAAGCAAACATGGCAACTGCGCGGCAAGCCCCTTTTTTCATTCGGTTAAATTGTCTCTTCGGTTAAATTGCTCATTCGCTTAAATACGGTTTAGCGGTGATGATCACTTTGTCCATCTCATCTTGTAGCTCGAATAATTCCGGTTCGACATCGCTGATGGATTTGCCTGAGCGCAATGTCTGTTCGAGCGCCGCGCACACTTTTTTCAAGCGGGGTACGCCACTGTATGAGCAACTGCCGTGCAGTTTATGAATATGATGCAGTAGATCTTGAGTAGAGTATTCATCATCTTCCAACGCCATACTGACGACTTGGCTCACCTGTGGAATCGAATCAACTAGCATCTGTAGCAGCTCTTTGGCCAAATCTTCCTTGTTGGCCGATTGTTTGAGTGCACTTTGCCAGTCAATGATAATGGTATGGTTAGGCTGCTCAGCTTCCTGTGATGATGGCGGTATGACTTGTTCTGTGAGTTGTAATTTTTCCAATTGTTCACGGTTGGCGTAGGGGTTCCAGTGTGCTAACACTTGCTGCAAGATGTGCTCTTCGATCGGCTTGGTGAGGTAATCATCCATTCCTGCTTTCAGTAGACGATCGCGCTCTCCTATCATCGCGTGAGCTGTTACCGCAATCACGGGCGTTTGGTGATTGAGCTCCGTTTTCTTAATTTCTTGGCAAGCGGTGACTCCGTCCATCTGTGGCATTTGGATGTCCATCAAAATCATATCAAATTTCTGGCGGCTTGCTTGTTCGACCGCTTCTTGACCGTTGGTACAGGCAATGACGGTTTCAACACGTTCTTGCAGCAGGGCCATGATCAATTTGAGGTTGGCAGGGTTATCATCCACCGCCATTACTTTCAGGGGTAATGTATCGAGTGTGATCGGTAGATCTTGAATGGCAGTCTGTACAGGTTGGTGCGCGATTAACAGTTGCAGCAATTTTTTACGCGACAGTGGCTTGGTAATGCACTGCACTGGATGATGCTGCATTAAATAATCGGATAGGGCGAGCTCGGTACTTGGTGTACCGATAATCACGTTGTCGGCAAGCTGAATAGCCTTTGTGACCCACTGCTCAACCAAATCTAAATCAGTCTCTCTACTTGGGGCTAAATTGAGTAATACATAATCGAAGCGATCCGTCTCTTCTGGCATCACCGCTCGATATGTGACGCTCAACCCTGCCTGCACCAACATTTGCTGGATGATGGAGGCGGCTTGCATATTGGGTTCAACGAGCAACAGCTGTTTATTGCTCAAAATATGTGGATCAAGCCAGTCGCTCATCGGCATTTCAGTGGTATTAAGACGCAGCGTAAACCAGAAGGTGGAACCTTGGTGAAGACGGCTGGTGAGGCTAATTTCACCGCCCATGTGGCTGACCAATTTCTGAGTAATAACCAAACCAAGTCCAGTACCGCCGTAGCGACGAGAAATACTGGCATCGGCTTGGCTAAAGGCTTGGAACAGTTGTGCTTGTTGGCGCTCTGAAATACCAATGCCGGTGTCGCGCACCATAAATTGCAGCTCAACCACATTGTCGCGTTGTGAGCGCAATTCAACACTGATGTCGATGTTGCCACGTTCGGTGAACTTAATCGAGTTACCGACCAGGTTGGTCAACACTTGTTGGATACGAAGTGGGTCACCGACCAAGCCTGCTGGGATTTTTTGATCCACTTTAAGAGTAATTTCCAATCCTTTTTCATGAGCACTGGTCGCTTGGAGGTTAACCACCTCTTCCAAACTTTCTTGAAACTCGAACGGAATATTTTCCAGCGCTAACTTACCGGCTTCTAGCTTGGAGAAATCCAAAATGTCATTGATGATGTTCAATAAGTTATTGGCCGATTTTTCAATGGTTTGTAAGTAATCTGCTTGGCTATTCGTCAACTGGGTTTTGAGCATTTGGCGGGTGAAGCCAATGACACCGTTAAGCGGCGTGCGCAACTCATGGGACATGTTGGCAAGAAATTCTGATTTTATGCGCGCGGCTTCTTGGGCGCGTTTTTTGGCAATGTCCAATTCAACGTTTTGGATTTCCAACTGCTCTAAGGTTTCTCGCAAATCCGAGGTGGCTTGGTCGATACTGTGCTGCATTTCGACGTGATATTCCGATAGCGATACCGCCATCGCGTTGATCCCTTTTTTGAGCGAATCTAACTCACCGTGCATTTTGCCTTCGATCCGCACATCAAGGTGGCCGCGACGAATTCTATCCACCATGTTTTTCATGTGTGAGATAGGGCGAGTCACATCGTGCAGGAGTCGGAATGCGAACATCCCTGATAAACCGAGCCCAAGCGCAAGCACTAAAAAGGCGGAAAAGACCTCTTGATACTGTTGTAAACGCAATGAAGAGAGATCCAACTCTATCGCGATATAGCCGAGCGCAGGCGTTGATGTATTGGCATTTATGCCTTCGGTTAGACGGTTTTCAGCCAAAATTGGCGTGCGCAGTATTAAAGTGTTCTCGGTGAGATTTGAGCTGCTTAAAATCGGAATGGGTTTCTCTTTTGGATAAGTTAAGCTTTCAAAGTTAGGGTGGAAGTTCGAGGTGACAAACAGTTCGTGGTTGGCGTCAAACACCGCAATACTACGGACAAATTTAGAGTTCTTCCGATGCGCGTAGCTGATAATTCGGCGCACCGACTCACGGCTTTGGTTTTTTAAGGCGTCTTCACTAGCAATGGCCAAGGGCTCAATGATGCTTGCCCCCGCATTGATCACCTGTTTTTCCAGATCATGGTAGCGATTGAATGAGAAAAAAGCACTGAGCAACAAGCCGATAATTAAGGTTGGAGCTAAGGTTAAAGTAATAACGCGCGCGCGTAAGCCATATCTGGTCATTATTGTCTAAACATCGTGGTGTGGATATGGGAAAATAGCCCGCAATTTGATGAGCAAGCCTGTACGAAAATCGTTTAATTGACGGCTAGCTTAATCAAGTCGAGTAAGTTCGACAATCATCCCCGCACTAAATAGTGACGCTAGGGCAAAAAACATCGATTTAATTTTACTTAGGCACAGAGCATGGCACGTTTTTTCCAACCGAAAAAGAAAGCGCAATTAGAAACAAAACATCAAACGGTATTGATTGAACGTCTTGATCATCAAGGTTCTGGTATCGCTTATCAACATAATAAACTGCTTTTTGTTGATGGCGCGCTGCCCGGTGAGCAAGTGCTGATGCAGCTAACTGAAAGCAAAAATAAATACTCTCGCGGTCAGTTGATTAAAGTCTTAACGGCCAGTGAACAACGCGTGACGCCATTTTGTCGCCATTACGGTCAATGTGGTGGTTGCGATCTGCAGCATTTAGAGCACAGTGCGCAGGTGGCGCACAAAGAGCAAACACTCTCGCAATTGATGAGTAAATTCGCCGGACAAACGTTGGCATTGAGCCCCGCAATAAGTTGCGCCGATAAAGGCTATCGCCGCCGTGCCCGCATCAGCGTGTTGTGGGACAAAAAGCAGCAACAGCTGCAATTTGGCTTTCGCAAAAAGCAGAGCAAGCAAATCGTTAACGTGACGGACTGCCCAGTGCTAGAACCACAACTCAACACGCTACTTACACCTATCCAAGCGCTGTTAACGCAATTTAAATCTCAGCAAGCGATTGGCCATGTTGAATTGGTGCTGGGTGATCAAGGCGCGATGATGGTGTTGCGCCATCTTCAGCCGCTGCCAAGTGAAGATCACGCGGCGCTGCTGGCGTTTGCTCAGCAGCATCATCTCACTTTGTATGTGATGCCAGAAAGCGATCAGCTCGAACGTCTTCACGGAGAGATGGCAAGCTACTGTGAAACCGGATCAGTTATCGAATTTTTGCCCTCCAACTTTATTCAAGTCAATCGTCAAGTAAACCAAAAAATGGTGGCTCAAGCATTGGAATGGTTAGCCTTGACTGAGGATGACCGAGTGTTGGACCTATTTTGTGGCGTAGGGAACTTTAGTTTGCCGATGGCCCAATACGCTCAATCGGTGGTGGGCATTGAAGGTGTGGATGAGATGGTTGAGCAAGCGACACAAAACGCGCAGCGCAATCAAATCGACAATATCACGTTCTACCAAGCAAATTTGGAACAAGATATGTCAACGCAAGCGTGGGCAAAGCAAAAATTTGCTAAAGTACTACTCGACCCAGCGCGAGCAGGAGCGGCAGGCATTGTCGACCAATTGGCTAAGCTCGGCGCTCAGCGCGTGGTGTACGTTTCTTGTAACCCGGCGACACTGGCAAGAGACAGTCAAAGTTTACTCAGCCAAGGTTATAAGTTGGTAAAACTTGGCATGTTGGATATGTTTCCACACACCAGTCATTTAGAATCGATGGCGCTATTTGTAAAAAGTCGGTAGACAGAGAACTAACTCAGTCGAAGTTAGTCGAATACCACAAACTATAAAACTAGGACGAATCAGATGGTTGCGGTAAGAAGCGCACACTTGAATCCAGACGAACAGTTTGAGCTAGATAAATGGATTGCGAGTTTACATCAAGATAAAAGCACAGCTTCTAAACTGACGGACGTATATCGTCAGTGTGAAACGTTATTAGAAGGTCATGCCAAAGGACCGCTACTGCTGTGGCGCGGCCGTGAAATGATCGAAATCCTGATTACCTTATCGATGGATCGCGCCACTTTAGTCGCGGCTCAGCTCTTTCCTATCGTCAGTAGTGGGCTTTTTGACCGTGAAGTATTAGAAGAGACCTATGGTAAAGGCATAGTGAAGCTGATTGATGGTGTCGAAGAGATGGCGGCACTTGGTCAGTTAAACGTCACCTTGCAAGGCAGTGAAGCTTCAGAGCAGGTGGATAACGTTCGCCGCATGCTGCTTGCGATGGTAGATGATTTTCGTTGCGTGGTGATCAAATTAGCGGAGCGCATTTGTAATTTACGTGAAGTAAAAGATGAACCTGACGAAATTCGCCGTGTAGCGGCTAAAGAGTGCGCCAATATCTATGCCCCTTTAGCAAACCGCTTGGGCATTGGTCAGCTCAAATGGGAAATTGAAGATTACGCATTTCGCTACCAGCAGTCCGATACCTACAAACAAATTGCTAAGCAGCTTTCCGAGCGCCGCATCGTGCGCGAACAATATATTCACGATTTTGTCGAAGATCTGCGCGCCGAGATGAAGCTTTCTCATATCAATGCCGAAGTGAGTGGCCGTCCGAAACACATCTATAGCATCTGGCGCAAAATGCAGAAGAAAGGGTTGGCTTTCGATGAACTGTTTGATGTGCGTGCAGTTCGCATTATTGCTGATCAATTGCAAGACTGTTACGCCGCCTTGGGCGTCGTTCATACCAAATACAAACACCTGCCTAGCGAATTTGATGATTATGTTGCGAATCCGAAACCGAATGGCTATCAATCCATTCATACGGTGATTTTAGGACCAGAAGGCAAAACCATCGAAATTCAAATTCGTACTAAGCAGATGCATGAAGAATCTGAACTTGGGGTTGCTGCGCACTGGAAATATAAAGAGGGCGCAACGGTTGCCCGCAGCGGTTACGATGAGAAAATTACTTGGTTGCGCAAGCTTCTTGATTGGCAAGAAGAGATGTCTGATTCGGGTGAGATGATCGACGAGCTGCGTAGCCAGGTGTTTGATGATCGCGTTTACGCCTTTACACCTCGTGGTGATGTGGTTGATTTACCTATGGGAGCCACGCCGCTCGATTTTGCCTACCATATTCACTCTGAAGTGGGGCATCGCTGCATCGGTGCCAAAGTCGCGGGTCGTATTGTTCCATTTACTCATAAATTATCTATGGGTGATCAAGTCGAAATCATCACTCAGAAAGAGCCGAATCCGTCGCGTGATTGGCTAAATCCAGCAACGGGGTTTGTTCATTCAGGCCGTGCGCGCGCCAAGATTAACGCCTGGTTCCGTAAACAAGGCCGCGAGAAAAACCTTGAAGCCGGACGAGAGATCCTCGAATCAGAATTAGCCAAAATCGGTGCCACGTTAAAAGATGCCGATAAATATGCGCTCAAACGTTTTAACGTCAATACGCCTGACGAGCTGTACGTCGGCATTGGCAGTGGTGATCTGCGAATCAACCAAATTGTTAATCACATCAATGCCTTGGTGAATAAGCCGACCGCTGAGCAAGAAGATCAACAAGCACTGCAAAAATTGCAAGATGCGCAAACTCGTCCAGCTCAGCCACATCGAGCGCACAAAGATGCCGTTGTAGTGGAAGGGGTAGATAACCTCATGACACACCTAGCGCGCTGTTGCCAACCTATCCCAGGTGATGAGATCAAAGGTTACATTACTCAAGGGCGTGGTATTTCAGTCCATCGCAGTGACTGTGAACAGCTAGAAGAGCTGAGCCATCACGCACCTGAACGCATCATTGATACCGTTTGGGGGCGCGGGTTTGTTGGAACCTATACTTTGACGCTGCGCGTTGAAGCGATGGAGCGAGGTGGGTTACTCAAAGACATCACCACCTTGCTTGCAAATGAGAAAGTGAAAGTCATCAGCATGAAAAGTCGTAGTGACTACAAAAGACAGTTAATCATCATGGATTTTGATCTTGAGGTGAGTAACATCGAAGCGCTGTCACGAGTATCAATGCGAGTCGAGCAGATCAAAGATGTGATGTTGGTGAAACGCCTAGGCTAAATTTCATATCACTGTAACACTCTTATTTGGCGTGAATCGCAATTGAATCGCGACGCAAGCGCCCTAGGTTTTCAAAGGCGAGTGGCAATGACTGCTCGCTTTTTTATTTTAAATATTGATGTAAGGAGCGGATAAATGAGCCACCCAATTGAACAACTGGAACAGATCATGGCACAGTTGCGTGACCCAAAAACAGGTTGTCCTTGGGATATCAAGCAAACTTTTGACACGGTTGTTCCTTACACAATCGAAGAGACCTATGAAGTGGTAGAAGCGATCCACAACCAAGATTGGCCTAATCTCAAAGAAGAATTAGGTGACTTGCTATTTCAAGTTATTTTTTATAGTCAAATGGCGAAAGAGCAAGGGTTGTTTGATTTCTCGCAAGTTGTTGAAACGGTGAATGAAAAACTTACGCGCCGCCATCCTCATGTTTTTTCGGGTGCCAAGTTTGAGGATGAAGCGCAAATCAACGCCAATTGGGAAGCTGAAAAAGCCAAAGAAAAGGTACAATCAGGAAAAAAAGATCAAAGTATTCTAGACTCAATACCACACGCTTTCCCGTCTCTTTTACGTGCTACAAAGATTCAAAAAAAGTGTGCCCAATATGGCTTTGATTGGGATTCTATCGGCCCAGTGGTTGATAAAGTCCAAGAAGAGATCGAAGAAGTCATGGAAGAGGCGTTGCAAATCAACCCTGATCCGGTTCGAGTAGAGGATGAAATGGGCGATCTATTATTTGCCACTGTTAACTTTGCTCGGCACTTAAAAATTGATCCAGAAGTGGCGTTAAATAAAGCAAATCGAAAGTTTTCACGTCGATTTAAAGGCATTGAAATGCTGGTGGCACGTCAGCACAAAACCTTGACCGATTTTTCTCTCGAAGAGTTGGATGCGATGTGGAATGAAGTGAAGCGCTTGGAGTCGAAGTAATACCCTGTGTTGGCAATCCACAATAAAACCCACCCATTGAGACAAATTTGACTCATTTGAGTGGTGTGATAAGCCATATCAAGCGGTGCTCTTTGATTTGAAGCAAAAAATAAAAAATGACAGTGTGATAGATTTCACGTTGTAGCGAATAAGGGCTTCTGGTATATTTTTATCCCGTCCAGAAGAAATCCATTTCCCTCATTCAACCAATTTCAGGTTAAACATGACGACAAATTACATTTTTGTTACTGGCGGGGTTGTATCCTCTCTAGGTAAAGGTATTGCGGCAGCATCTCTTGCGGCGATTTTAGAAGCTCGTGGTCTTAAAGTGACTATGATGAAGCTTGACCCTTACATCAACGTTGACCCAGGCACAATGAGCCCAACTCAACATGGTGAAGTGTTTGTCACGGAAGATGGCGCTGAAACTGACCTTGACCTTGGTCACTACGAACGTTTTATTCGTACCAAAATGACCAAGCGCAATAACTTTACTGCTGGTCGTGTTTATGCCGATGTATTGCGTAAAGAGCGCCGTGGTGACTACCTAGGTGCAACGATTCAGGTTATTCCACACATCACCAATGCGATTAAAGATCGCGTTATCGCAGGCTCTGAAGGTCACGATGTCGCTATCGTTGAAGTAGGCGGAACCGTTGGTGATATCGAGTCATTGCCATTTATGGAAGCGATTCGTCAGCTTGCGATTGAAGTGGGCCGTGAACACGCGATGTTTATGCACCTGACTTTAGTTCCTTACCTTGCCGCTGCTGGTGAAGTGAAAACCAAACCGACTCAACATTCAGTTAAAGAGCTGCTTTCTATCGGCATTCAGCCTGATATTTTGGTTTGTCGTAGCGATCGCGTTATCCCAGCGAACGAACGTAAGAAAATTGCTTTGTTCTGTAACGTGCCTGAAAAAGCCGTTATCTCGATGAAAGATGTTGATTCTATCTACAAGATCCCTCAACTGATCAAAGCTCAAGGTTTGGATGATATCGTTTGTAACCGTTTTGGTATTAAAGCACCGGAAGCGGATCTTTCTGAATGGGAACAAGTGATTTACGAAGAGGCTAACCCAACCGCTGAAGTGGTGATCGGGATGGTCGGTAAATACATTGAATTGCCTGATGCTTACAAATCGGTTAACGAAGCACTGAAACACGCAGGTTTGAAAAACCGTTTGAGCGTGAAAATCAAATACATCGATTCTCAAGACGTTGAAACCAAAGGTGCGGAAGTGCTGACTGGTTTGGACGCAATCCTCGTACCTGGCGGTTTTGGTGATCGCGGTATCGAAGGCAAAATTCTTGCTGCGCAATATGCCCGCGAAAACAAAGTTCCTTACCTAGGGATTTGTCTAGGTATGCAAGTGGCGCTGATCGAATACGCGCGTAACGTTGCGGGTATGAAAGGTGCGCATTCAACAGAATTTAACAAAGAGACTCAATACCCTGTGGTAGGCTTGATCACCGAATGGGTAGATGACGAAGGTAACGTAGAAGAGCGTACTGAAAAGTCTGATCTTGGTGGTACTATGCGCCTTGGTTCGCAGCTATGCCACTTAGAGAAAGGCACCAAAGCGTATGAGCTTTACGGTAGTGCAACCATTCATGAACGTCATCGTCACCGTTATGAAGTTAATAATAAACTTCGTCCGCAGATCGAAAAAGCTGGCTTGAAAGTATCAGGTCTGTCTGCTGATAAGAAGCTAGTTGAAGTGATTGAGAACCCTACTCACCCATGGTTTGTAGCAGCTCAGTTCCACCCAGAATTCACGTCAACCCCTCGTGATGGTCACCCACTATTTGCAGGCTTTATTAAAGCGGCAGGTGAGTTCCAACGCGGTGAATCAGAGAAGTAACAAGGATACGGGCAGTTGCAATTGTTGTGCTGCTGCCCTTTATAGTTTTGACATTTAAATTCAACGAGAGGAAACATTAATGTCTAAGATCGTTAAAGTTCTAGGTCGCGAAATCATCGACTCACGTGGTAACCCAACAGTAGAAGCTGAAGTTCACCTAGAAGGCGGTTTCGTAGGTATGGCAGCTGCGCCATCTGGTGCATCTACTGGTTCTCGCGAAGCTCTTGAGCTACGTGACGGTGACAAATCACGTTTCCTAGGTAAAGGTGTTCTTAAAGCGATTGCAGCTGTAAACGGCCCAATTGCTGATGCTCTAGTTGGTAAAGATGCTAAAGATCAAGCAACTATCGACCAAGTGATGATCGACCTTGATGGTACTGAAAACAAATCTAACTTCGGTGCGAACGCAATCCTAGCGGTTTCTCTAGCGAACGCAAAAGCGGCTGCGGCTGCGAAAGGCATGCCTCTATACGAGCACATTGCTGAGCTAAACGGTACTGCTGGCCAATTCTCTATGCCTCTACCAATGATGAACATCATCAACGGTGGCGAGCACGCAGATAACAACGTAGACATCCAAGAGTTCATGATCCAACCTGTTGGCGCGAAAACTCTTAAAGAAGCGGTTCGCATGGGTGCTGAAGTATTCCATAACCTAGCTAAAGTTCTCAAGTCTAAAGGCTACAACACTGCTGTTGGTGACGAAGGTGGTTTCGCTCCTAACCTAAAATCTAACGCTGAAGCGCTAGAAGTTATTGCAGAAGCGGTTGCAGCGGCTGGCTACGTGCTAGGCAAAGACATCACTCTAGCGATGGACTGTGCAGCATCTGAATTCTTCGACAAAGACGCTGGCATCTACAACATGAAAGGTGAAGGCAAAACGTTCACTTCAGAAGAGTTCAACCACTACCTAGCGGGCCTTGTTGAGCAATTCCCAATCGTTTCTATCGAAGACGGTTTGGACGAGTCTGATTGGACTGGTTTCAAACACCAAACTGAACTTCTAGGCGACAAAATTCAGCTAGTGGGTGATGATCTATTCGTTACTAACACTAAGATCCTTAAAGAAGGTATTGAGAAAGGTATCGTTAACTCAATCCTTATCAAGTTCAACCAAATCGGTTCTCTAACTGAGACTCTAGCTGCAATTAAGATGGCTAAAGACGCAGGTTACACAGCGGTAATCTCTCACCGTTCTGGCGAAACTGAAGATGCAACTATCGCTGATCTAGCAGTAGGTACAGCTGCAGGTCAAATCAAAACGGGTTCTATGAGCCGTTCTGACCGTGTTGCTAAGTACAACCAACTAATCCGTATTGAAGAAGCGCTAGCTGGTCGTGCTCCTTTCAACGGTCTTAAAGAAGTGAAAGGCCAAGCTTAATCCCACGGGGTACAGCTTAGCATCATTACTTTAAAGAACGCCCTGCAATGCAGGGCGTTTTGTTTTTTCTGCTATCGCAACTCGCATTTTGAATTGCGAGTTAAGAAGGGAAAGATTTACACCGCTCTAATCGCTGCGATCCGTCGTTTATCCAGTTCTTCTTTGATCGCTTTCCCTTGAAAACCATCACGGATCACCTGTTGTACATCGATACTCAGTGCCGCTTGATAAGCTTTGAGAAAAATATCGCGTTGCGGATAAGGGGTCTCTTCGCAACCTAATCGACCCGCATGATCGGCCTGACAACAAAGTAAAACGTCCAGCAAGCGCTCAGGCTTGCGCCATGCATCGAGTTTATCGAGTATTTTGAGTTTGGTGCTGGGTTTTAATTCTGCCGCTCGATGAATATTGGAATGCTGCTCGCAGACGAGTAGTGCCAACTCTTTACACTCATTTGGAATACGCACCCGCTCGCACAAGGCTTTAATGATGTTAATTCCTGTGTGACAGTGCATTTTATGGCTGGGCCATTCGCTTTTAGGTGTGACTCCTTTGCCTAAGTCATGCACTTGCGCTGCAAAACGAACCGCTATCGATGAAGAGAGCTTCGCCGCTTGCGCTGCAACCATCAAGGTGTGTACTCCGGTATCAATTTCAGGATGCCATTTTTCCGGTTGAGGAACACCAAACAGGCGATCCAGTTCGGGTAATACCACTTTAAGTGCACCGCATTCATATAAAACAGAAAGAAATATTTCTGGATGCTGAGTGGCCAGTGATTTCTGCCACTCTTGCCATACGCGCTCGGCGGTTAAGTGTTGCAACTCACCTGATTGCGTTATTTGTTTCATCAGTGCCATGGTTTCATCGGCAATGGTAAAATCTAAATGTGCGAATTTGGCCGCAAAACGAGCCACGCGAAGGACGCGTAGTGGATCTTCGATAAAGGCATCAGAAACATGGCGCAGTAGGCGATTGTGCAGATCGCGCTGGCCGCCATAGGGGTCAATAAGCTTACCAGCGTTATCTTGTGCAATGGCGTTAATGGTCAGATCGCGGCGGGCGAGATCCTCTTCCAAAGTCACATCGGGTGCGTAGTAGCAGGCAAAGCCTGTGTAGCCAGCGCCAGTTTTGCGCTCAGTGCGAGCAAGGGCATACTCTTGTTTCGTTTTCGGGTGAAGAAATACGGGAAAATCTTTTCCTACAGGAGTAAAACCAGTGGCCAGCATTTGCTCTGGGCTGCTGCCTACTACAACCCAATCTTTGTCATAGATATCAATATGGAGCAACTGATCGCGTACCGCGCCCCCAACTAAGTATACTTGCACCGGATTACCTTAAATATGCTGAAACGCCATTGGCGATTGATGTTAGTAATGGTACTTTTCATCACAGTGAAATGATAGAGACGAGAGAATGTATAAGGAATTTTTTGGATTTACCGAGCCGCCATTTTCAATTGTACCGAGCTCTCGTTACCTATTTTTGAGCCATCGTCATCGTGAAGCGATGCAACATTTACAAGCAGGGCTGGGTGATGGTGGTGGTTTTGCGCTATTAACTGGCGAAGTGGGGACTGGCAAAACAACCATCGCAAGAGCGATGCTTGCGGCACTCGATGAGTGTACTCAGGCGGGGTTTATTTTAAATCCAACTTTTTCGAACATCGAGTTGCTTGAAGCGATTTGTGATGAGTTTGCGCTGTCTTACCCACCTTCAGGGAGTTTAAAGGCGCTTAGCCAAGTAATTTATCATCATTTACTGCATAACCACGCGCAAGGGAAACAGACGCTATTAGTGATAGATGAGGCGCAGCATCTGGCCGCCGATGTACTGGAACAGTTGCGACTACTGACTAACCTTGAAACGGAGAGCCGTAAGTTACTTAAGGTTTTACTGATTGGTCAGCCCGAGTTACAACAAAAATTGCAATTACCTCAATTACGCCAACTTGCGCAACGTATTACCGGTCGTTATCACTTGCTGCCTCTCAATGTTCAAGAGACAGAGCAGTACATCCACTTTCGTTTAGCGTTAGCCGGCGGTCACAAGGATTGGTTTGATCAGAAAAGTATCAAATGGATAGCGGAACAGACCCACGGTATTCCGCGTTTAATTAACTTAGTGTGCGATGCGAGTTTCAAGTTAGCCTATCAGCAGGGCGTGAAAGCGCTCTCATTTGAATTAGTGCGTACCGCGGGTCAAGAGGTCATGAATTTTCAGTCCTCGGTCTATCAGTCGCCTCATGCTCGCCTCGTACCGTCTTCAATATCGTATCGCTCTCCTCTCATTGCGGGTTTAGTGTTAGCGGTGTTCATGGCGTGGTTTAGCCCGCCATGGATTGATCGCATGATGCGCTTTGCGTTGCCTTCCCCTGAATTACCTAAACCGATCACTCAAGTGGTGATCAGTGTTCAATTGGAACAAGATCTAGAACGCTCGAAGGCATTGGAAGCGGCCATTAGCGATCTTTATAAAGTTTGGGGTTACAGTGCATCTTTGGCCGATAGTTTTTGTGATGTTCAAGCACAAGGACGCTTTCAATGTCAGCGTATGCAGGGTGATTTCAACCAATTAAAGCAGTTAAATTTGCCAGTGGTGCTTACTTTAGCTGCGGAGCAAACACAAGCTTATGCGGTGCTGTACCAGATCAATGCTGAGCAGGTGCAATTGTTAATGGCAGGAAAGCATGTGCAAATTAACCAAAGTCAGCTCAATGACGTATGGACAGGAGAATATCACTACATTTGGCAGCACGATTTACTCCGAACGTTGAAACAGGGCATGCAAGGAGATGATGTTGAACTGCTTGACCAAAAATTGTCTCAGTTACTTGGAGAGCAAGCCACAGGGCATCAACAATTTGATGGTGAGGTAAAGCGCAAAGTAGCGTTTTTCCAGCGCTGGCAGAAAATGGACAGCGATGGTATTGCTGGGGCTCGCACGATCAGTCGGCTTGAGCTATTGACTCAACACAACGCACCTCGTCTTCTCATTACTAAGGAGCAAGGATAATGTCGCAAGTGCTTAAAGCATTAGAGCAATCAGAGCTTAGCCACCAGAGCAAAAGCTTACCTCACTCTTCTCATGTGGCAGTGTTTAATCAATCCTTGCCATCTTCATGGTGCTCGAAATCATCGCTTACCGTGTTGTTTGCTCCATCGTTACTCTGTTGCGGTTATCTTGTTTATCATTCATACCAAGCTCGAATCGATGAGCTAGAACAATTGAAGCGCAATGCGCCACAAGTTGTGCAACAAGAGGGGGCTTACCAAGTTCTTGAATACCCTGACTTTGGTGAGTTACAAATCAATACACCACGAGTGAAAACACTTACCGAGACAAGCTCTACGCAGCCACTTACTCCTTTACATGATACTCAGTTGACGACTCGTGAGCCGCGAGATAAAAACGCAGATCAGGAGTTTGGCCTTAATGATCTCGACTTAAGTCAATTATCCCCGGAATTGGTACAACGAGTCGAGTTGGCGATTCAAGGCAAAGATCAAGTCGTACTTGTAGGAGACACATCAAAAGATCATCTTCTGCTCACAGAACATCTTGATACCTTTTCAGGACGTATCCCAGCGCTGAATTTCCAGACTCACGTTTATTCAAGTCGCACAGATAAACGATGGGTAAAAATTAATGGCGTAGAGCGAAAGGTAGGCGATGATGTGGTGAATGGCGTGCAATTAGTCGAGATCAATCCGCAATCAACCTTGATACGTTTTGATGGTGAATTGATTGAAATCCCAGCTCTTTATGATTGGAAAGGATAAAAAAACGGTCACCTTTCTCTGGTGACCGTTTTTCAAGTGATAGATCCAGTCTGTTAGGGAGATTATGCCCAACCAGAAGGGTGTTTCTTACGGCGTGGGATAATGTGTGGCAAAATTAGTCCAAGTAACAGACCAATACCCGCTACGCCGCCCCCATAAGTAAAGTATTTAAGCAGTAGATCCTCTTTCTAAGTATCCAGCTTAGCGCGCAGTTCGCGAATTTCAGTTTGTGAATCAGTGAGCTGCTTACTGATATCACTGTAGTTTTGTTCTAACTCTGAAATTTGTTGATTGCGAGCCTCTAATGAATTGGCCAATCCGGCTTTTTCACTGTCTGCATTTTGCTTTGCATTGGCCAATTTACTTTTCACTTCGGCCAGCTCACTCTCCAATTTCGGCAAACGCATCGCCATGCTTTCTTGGCGAGTGACAAAACGGCTTTCAACCCAACCCGTGCGGCCTTTCTCATCGATAATTTGGCTATAACCAGTATCGTTATTAACATCAAGCAGCTTTACTTTGTCTCCTGCATCGATGCTACCGAGAATGCGAAATTGGTTACTTGGACCTGAATGCATATAAGTAAAGAGTTTGTCCGCAATATAGCGGTCTTGCGCAAACGTTGGCGCAGCCAACATGGTCAGTAAAACCATGCAGATCAGTTTTTTCACGATAAGTCCTTTAGCTATCAAATGAGGTATTAAAATGCTTTCGACAAATATTAAGAAGTTTCGTTGATTGGTGCAACAAAGAAGGGAGGCTAAGCCTCCCTTTCTGTGCGTTTGAGTCAATTAATGACATTGCACTTACAATCTATTGACTTATTGTATTAGCCAAATATTGCTTGCAGGGCATAGAAGAAAATGACCGCAAGTAAAGCGCCTGCTGGCAAGGTGACAATCCATGAAGCAACGATATTACGCACCACACCTAGATTCAATGCCGCAATTCCACGAGCAAAACCAACCCCTAATACCGCACCAACAAGTGTTTGTGTGGTTGAGATTGGAAGGCCAGTACCTGATGCCAATACGACCGTTGACGCTGTTGCCAACTGAGCGGCAAAGCCACGGCTTGGCGTCAGTTCAGTGATACCCGTACCGACCGTCGCCATCACTTTGTGACCAAGGGTAGCTAGGCCAACCACAATACCAAAACCACCCAGTGGCAAAATCCACCAAGCAATTGAGCTTTTAGCACTAACAGCACCCAAGCTTTCAACAGTTGAAACCACCGCAGACAGAGGACCAATCGCGTTAGCTACATCATTTGAACCATGCGCAAAAGCCATTGCACACGCAGTGATCACCATCAATACGCTAAAGATGCTCTCAACACCGGAAAACCCATGGTCTTCTTCGCGGTTGGCAAATTTTCTCTTGATGTAGTAGTAACCACCGACCATAACAAGGCCTGATAACGCCGCAGAACATAACCATGCTTCACCGGTACTCAAGTGTAAGCCTATATGTTTAAGGCCTTTTTTGATGGTAACCAGTGCGATCACCATAGTGGTGATGAACATATAAATAGGAACAAAGCGTTTGGCATTCATCAGTGGATTTTCAGTATCGAAAATCAATCGTTGAGCACTGACGAAGATTAAGTAGGCGAACAAACCAGAAATGACTGGAGTGACAATCCAACTGCCTACGATGCCTTTTACTGAGGCCCAATCAACCGCTTCTGGGCCGACAGATATGCAGGCAAATCCGATAATGGCGCCGATGATAGAGTGAGTCGTTGATACAGGCCAACCCATGTATGAAGCCAACAATAACCATGTTCCGGCAGCGAGAAGTGCAGACATCATGCCATAAACAAGAACGTCGGGTTGGTGAGCGAAAAGTGCGGGTTCGATGACGCTGTTACGAATGGTTTCGGTTACTTCACCACCCGCTAAATATGCACCAGCGAATTCAAAAATCATCGCAATGATAATAGCTTGTTTTACGGTTAGCGCTTTTGAGCCTACTGAAGTTCCCATTGCATTAGCAACATCATTTGCACCAATACCAATCGCCATCATGAAGCCAAAAGCGGCTGCAACAAGAATCAGGACAGTGCCGTAGTTCGCAAGGATATCCATCGTAATACCTAGTCTTTTGATAACAAGCGGAGCATAACTGGACTCATTTTCTCGAAGCGAGTCAAAACCATCAGCGGAGAAAATAATCAACGCCTAAGCTGATGGATCAAGTTTTGCTCTTCGTTATTTGGTTAACTTACTGATTTAAGAGCGAGAAAGCATTAGTTCAAGACGAGCGCCAACGCGCTGAGCTTGATCGGCAATGCCGCCCACCCATTCTAGAATTTTGTACAAGAACATTACATCGATCGGATTCATTTTCGACTCAATAGCCATTAATTGTTGGCGGAGTCGAACCTGCATCGCATCGGTGTCATCTTCAATCACATCCAGTTGATTGATCATTTCCGCCACCAGTGTGACTTCACGACCTTTAAATCCTGTTTCCAATAACTCATCGAGCTCATTGATCACTTTTTGCGCTTGATTTGCTGCATCAAGGCAGCGTTTTACGTAGGCAATGAAGTTTTCTTGAAGAGGCTCTGGGATGATCAATTGACGACCGTAGACACGGCCTGCAATATCTTTTGCAAGGTTGGCCAGTTTATCTTGCTGAGTTAACAGCTCTAGCATGTCAGTACGATCGACAGGCATAAATAAACCGCGTGGTAGTTTAAGACGAATTTCACGCTTGAGTACGTCCGCTTCTTTCTCTAAATGAGAAATTTGGGCTCGAATTTCACCTGCTTTCTCCCAGTCACCCTTTGAACAAACTTCAAAGAAATTGACTAAGTGAGAGCAACATTCATTCACACACACAACGTGGCGCTGCAAAGGCTTTATAGGGGACTTTGCAAATAACCCCATAATTGTATTTACTGGCATGGTCGTTCAACCTAAAAAATATAACCTTAAAATAACATACACCATTCATGGCGAAATGTTGAGCGATGGCTATAAAGGCGCGCATGTTAACCCATTAAATCTCTCATTAAAACTGTTTTAGATCATCATTCCGGTGATATTTGTTACTTGCCCCACTGTGCATTAGGCCATATTCTTTCGCTATCTGCTTTGAAAGGGTTAGTTATGGAAACCGAGATAGAACTGAAGTTTTTTGTTTCACCAGAATTTTCGGAAATTTTGCGTTACAAGATCTCTGAAATCAAAGTACTTCAGCACAGTTGTCGAGCGTTAGGGAACACTTACTTCGATACACCTGACAACTGGTTGCGTCAACATGACACAGGGCTTCGTATTCGTCGCTTTGATGATGTGTATGTTCAAACTGTTAAAACGGCGGGTCGAGTCGTTGCAGGGTTGCACCAAAGACCAGAATACAATGCTGAGCACAACAGCAATGAACCGAACTTGACGCTTCATCCGGAAGATATCTGGCCACAAGGTAAAGATATTACGACCTTACAATCTGAACTGATGCCTCTATTTTCGACCAACTTCACACGCGAGCAGTGGTTGATTGGCATGGCCGATGGCAGCCAAGTTGAAGTGGCTTTCGATCAAGGCTTTGTCGTTGCAGGTGAAAAACAAGAACCTATCTGCGAAGTGGAGCTGGAGTTGAAATCGGGGCAAACGGATGCTTTGTTTACGTTAGCTCGCCAGTTTTGTGAGCACGGTGGTATGCGTCTGGGTAACTTGAGTAAAGCGGCGCGAGGCTATCGTCTTGCGCCTGGTTATCAAGGTGATGAAGTTCACGCCTTAACCCTGGTCAATACAGTCAGTACTGACAGCGTGGAAGAGTGTTTTATTCACTCGCTAGAGCATGCATTATCCCATTGGCATCACCATGAACAGATCTACACCGAGCGCGATTCAATTCCGGCGTTACATGAGATAAGCCACGCCACCAGTTTTTTACGCCAGATCTTGAGCATTTATGGCGGCATTGTGCCACGTCGCGCCAGCGCTATTTTACGTCAGGAATTGAAATGGTTGGAGCAAGAGTTATCGTGGTTAAAAACTCATGACTACCTAACAAACCTGCTTGAAGATAAAGGCCACGCACTGCGTAAACTGGACGCTCGTAAATTTATCATCGCCGAGTTAAAAGAGCAGCAAGAGGCACTACCCACTCGGGAAGAAAACTTAAAGCTGCTCAGTTCGGCGCGGTATACAGGGTTACTGCTTGATCTCAGTCGTTGGATTTTGAGCCGTGGATGGCAACCCTTCTTGGACGATAAAGCCAGAGAAAAAATGGCGCGTAATGTCGGTTCGTTTTCGGTGAAGCAGTTGGATCGCACATGGGCCGAGTTAATGGAAGCTTTTCCTCCTAAAGTTGAGCTAAGCCCTCAAGAGTATATTGATCAGCAGTATCGTTTAATGCGTAATCTCTACACTGGCATTGGTTTTGCGAGCCTTTATGATATTGAAGAGCGCAAAAACTTCCGTCTCCCTTGGGCTGATTTACTGCAAGGAATAGATGATTTATTAATGCTCAAGCCGCTAGAGAATTTGATCGACAAGTTGCAAGAAGACGAACAAGAACAACTCAAGCGATGGCTGATTCGCCAACAAAACTCCATTGTTCATGCAATGGAGCAGACGCGACAAATTGGTATTGAAGCCGAGCCTTATTGGCGTAAAAGTCGCTAATCAACATGGCTCACAGCCAAAATGAAAAAGAGATACTGCGGTGTCTCTTTTTTTATATCTCTGCTCATGTAGTTTCATTAATTGCAATTGATTTGTGGATGAGATCAAATCTCCAACAGGTTGCACAACGAAACGACTACAGTTCAAAAAATCAGGGTCGATAGAAACCTAACAGGTATCATGATTGACAGAGATGAACAACAAGCCTGAGATCACAAATAATGCCATGAGTGAGTGGATCAGCAACAATAAACACATTGGATTTGTCTCATCTTTGATATCATCTTTTTTCATACGAAGCTCAAAATAAATAGCTTTTTTAGTTTTTGAGTTTGCTTACTTACCGAAATTTCAACATATAAGACATAGTGGAGAACTGACAATGGCAACAATGGCATTTAAGCCATGGGAACGTTTGATTACCGATATTCGTCTCGTTCCTAAAATGGTTATGCTGATGGTGTTTAGTACAGTATTGATCATCGCAAAGCAGCTTTGGGATGCTCGTACTTTTTACGAATCACTGCTTGCAGCAACTCAGAATACCGAAATCGCTCAGCAACACTATGATGCTTATTTGACTCAAGTAGTATGGCAAACGGCATTCATGATCATCGTTTTTGTTGTGCTTTTACTCGCCGCAGCGAAAGTCATGCTACGCCAAACACAATATTTAAGTGATTCAATTAAGTTGATGGCAAGTCGTGATCTTTCCACACCGATTAATATGGAATGTAAAGATGAGTACGGCGACGTTGCGCGAGAGCTTGAGAAAACCCGCCGTCAGTTGCAAGACGTCATTAAGATGCAAGTGGATGCCTCACAAGAGCTTTCGTCACTTACTGAAGTCATGACCATCAGCATGTCAGAAACCAAAGATTCGGCTCAAGAAGAGTTTAACGAAATTGACCAATTGGCCACCGCCATGAGTGAAATGACATCCACGGTGCAAACGGTCGCAGAGCATGCACAAAATGCATCAGCACTAACCGAGCAAGCGTCAGGTCAAGCAGAAACTGGTCAGCGTTTTGTCAAAGGCACCATCACTAAGATGAGTGAGCTATCGAAGGATATCGCGGCATCAGCGCAAGCCGTCAACCAAGTTGAAGAACGAGTGGTTGCGATTGGCAGTGTTGTTGGAACCATCCAAAGTATTTCCGAGCAAACCAACCTACTCGCGCTCAATGCTGCCATTGAAGCGGCTCGGGCTGGTGAAGCTGGGCGTGGTTTTGCGGTGGTGGCCGATGAAGTGCGTAACTTAGCGCAGCGCACCCAAAAAGCGACGATTGAGATCCAAGAGATGATTTCTCAATTACAAAATAGTGCCAATTCAGCCGTTGATTTAATGGAAAAAAGTGTAGTTGAAGCGGCTGAAGGAGTTGAGCTGGTTACGAATGCGGGCACTGAATTAGATGGTATTGTGAATCAAGTGCAACGGATCAATGACATGAATATCCAAATCGCAACGGCCGCTGGGCAGCAAACTAGCGTGGCTCAGGAAATGGACCAAAATCTAACCAATGTGAGGGAGCTCGTTGAAGCCTCAGTAACAGTAGTTGGTGAGTTGCTTGAAACATCAGAGATCATGCAAAGCAACGCTGAAGAGTTAGATCGGAAAATCACGATGTTCAAAGTCTAACTCTGTAGAAATTCGATCCTTCAATCAACGCCCACAATTCTTGTTGTTGGGCGTTTTTTATTGATATAAGTTTGCTATAAATAGCCTTCTAGCGACTGCATTGGTCTCAATTCACAAGGATGTCTCATGTTACTGCCTTCATCACTTCACGCTTTTGCGCATACCACCTATCAACATTTGCTAGAGCAACAACCGAGCATTGCACAGTGGTCCGAGCCATTGAAAAAACAGCTGTTGTATGTGGTCGGGATGAGCCAGTTTATCAATGAAGCATTATTGCGAGATGAACGGTTGTGTATGCAATTACCAGAAATGTTGGCGGGAGAGTCAAGGCTAGAGCATTACCGAGACGATCTCGCTATACAGCTAGAAGAGTGCAAAGATGAAATGTCAGGGCATCGTATTTTGCGTCAGTTTCGTAACCGTGAAATGGTGTACATCGCTTGGCGAGATTTCACCGCCAGTTGGACGTTAGAAGAGAGCCTTGCACATCTTTCAGCACTGGCGGAAGCACTCATTTTTGAGACTTACCAGTGGCAGTACGCTGTTTGCTGCTTCGAGTGGGGAACGCCAACTAACGACCAAGGTGAAGCACAACCTATGCTGATCATCGGTATGGGCAAGTTAGGTGGCGGTGAGTTGAACTTCTCGTCGGATATCGACCTCATCTTTACTTATCCTGAAAACGGTGAAACACAAGGCGCTCGCCGCAGCATCGCGAATGCGCAATTTTTTACCCGTTTAGGCCAGCGAATCATTAAAGCGTTGGATCAACATACCTTTGACGGTTTTTGCTACCGAGTTGATATGCGTTTGCGTCCTTTTGGTGAAAGTGGCCCACTGGTGATGAGCTATGCGGCGCTCGAAGATTATTACCAAGAGCAAGGGCGTGATTGGGAGCGTTATGCGATGATCAAAGCTCGAGTAATGGGGCGGGAAATGTATCCGCAGTACCAAGAGCTGCGTCAAATGCTGCGACCATTTGTGTTCCGCCGCTACATCGATTTTAGCGCCATTCAATCTCTGCGCCGTATGAAATCGATGATCAGCAGCGAAGTGAGACGTCGAGGGCTGCATAACAACATCAAATTAGGCGCAGGCGGGATCCGCGAAATTGAATTCATCGCACAAGTATTTCAGTTAATTCGTGGTGGACGAGAACCCAGTTTACGTCAGCGTGGACTATTAGAAACACTGGTTGCAATAGAAGAACTTGCCCTGCTCAAACCGCAAGAAGTGGCCGATTTACGACAAGCTTATCTGTTTTTACGTCGCCTTGAGAACCTATTGCAAGCGATGGCCGACAAGCAGACGCAAACCTTGCCAGACAATGAACTGGATCAACTTCGCTTAGCTGTTGCTATGCAATGCACTGACTGGGTAACGCTGCTTCACGAAACGCATCAACACATGACCAAAGTACATCAAGTATTTGCAACTCTGATTGGCGATGATGAAGAAGAAGATGACCACTGCGTTGCTAAACATTTTCACGAGCTGTGGGATATGGCGCACAAGTCAGATGTGCTTGAAACGATTTTTCAACAAGAGCTTACCTGTGATGATCCTGCCGGCATGGCGCATGTATTGATCCAATTTAAAGAGGATTTAGCGAAAAAAACGCTGGGCCCACGCGGACGAGATGTATTAAACCGGTTGATGCCAAAACTGTTCCAAGCGATTTTCATTCACCCAGATGCGCAGTTTGGCTTACCTCGTGTGCTGCATTTGATGTACAAAATTGTGACTCGAACCACTTACCTTGAGCTGCTAGATGAACACCCTGCGGCATTGACGCAACTGGTGCGTTTATGTACCGCAAGCCCGATGATTTCGGAACAGCTTAGTCGTTACCCCATTTTACTCGATGAACTTATCGACCCGCAGCATCTCTATAATCCAATGGAGTTGTCCGCTTATAAAACTGAACTGCGTGATTTTCTTGCTCGTATTCCCGAAGAGGATATGGAGCAGCAAATGGAAGGATTACGCCAATTTAAACAGATCTGCATTTTGCGTATTGCTGCTGCTGATATTGCTGGTGCTTTGCCTGTGATGAAAGTGAGCGATCACTTAACCTACCTTGCTGAAGCCATCGTTGAAGCTGTGATCAACCAAGCTTGGCAGCAAGTCAGTGCAAAATACGGCCAACCCACTCATTTAAAAGAGAGGGATGGTAAAGGGTTTGCAGTTGTTGGTTATGGCAAAGTGGGGGGCTGGGAGTTGGGCTACAATTCCGATCTTGATATCGTGTTTCTCCATGACTGCCCAGTGGATTGTTACACCGATGGCGCAAAAGAGATTGATGGCCGTCAGTTTTATTTGCGCTTAGCCCAGCGCGTGATCCACATTTTTGCCACTCGTACCGCCTCTGGTATTTTGTATGAAGTTGATACTCGTTTGCGCCCGTCTGGAGCGTCCGGTTTATTAGTTAGCCCCGTTGAAGCATTTGATGAATACCAGCGCAATGAAGCGTGGACGTGGGAACACCAAGCCTTAGTTCGAGCTCGAATGATTTATGGTGATGAGCCACTGCAACAGGCTTTCCATCGCACCCGCCATGAGATTTTGTCATTGGCAAGAGATGAAACCAAGCTCAAGCAGGATGTAGTCGCGATGCGGATAAAAATGCGCGATCATTTGGGGGGAAAGAAAAGTGGCCGTTTTATGCTTAAACAAGATGCTGGTGGCATCACTGATATTGAGTTTTTAGCTCAATATCTAGTGCTGCGTTTTAGCCATGAAAAGCCAAAATTGACGTTTTGGTCAGACAACGTACGCATTTTTGAGTCACTACTAAACCAAGGTGTGATGGACAAAGAACAAGCGCAGGCTCTCACCGATGCCTATACTTCGATGCGCAATCAGATCCATCATCGAAACTTGCTTAACTTGGATGCGGATGTTGACGAAAGTAAGTTTGTTGACCTGCGAAAACGAGTTACAAACGCTTGGCAGCAGTGGCTAGGTTGAGTGTTTTAGAGACTCAATGAGCTGTGTTACACTCAGCGCAATAACAAAAATTGGAGATCCACAATGAAACCAATCCTACCTGACTACAATGATGCAGGTGTATTGATTATTGGCGATGTGATGCTTGATCGCTACTGGTATGGTCCAACCGGTCGCATCTCACCAGAAGCCCCCGTTCCTGTAGTAAAGGTCGAGAATAGCGAAGAACGTCCAGGCGGCGCGGCAAACGTTGCAATGAACATTGCTTCACTAGGCGGTCATGCGCACATTGTTGGTTTAACTGGCGTGGATGAGCCAGCTAACGTTCTGACTGAAACGTTAACAGCGTTGAAAGTGAGTTGTGATTTTGTTGCTCTGCCAAATTATCCAACCATTACAAAATTACGCGTGCTAAGCCGAGGCCAGCAGCTGATCCGTTTGGATTTCGAAGATAAGTTTGAGAACACCGATCCAGAACTGATTTTATCTCGCATGGAGCTGGCGTTACCGAAAGTAAAAGCGGTGATCTTGTCCGATTACGCTAAAGGTGCATTAGAGCATGTGCAGCAATTGATCCAAAAAGCACGTGCAGCCAACGTTCCCGTTTTTATCGATCCTAAAGGAGCCGATTTCGAACGTTATCGTGGCGCAACATTGCTCACACCTAACATGTCTGAATTTGAACAGGTCGTAGGCAAAGTAAAAACAGAGCAAGAGCTAGTAGAAAAAGGCTTTGCCTTGATTGAACAGTTTGATCTTGGCGCGCTGTTGGTGACTCGCAGCGAACACGGCATGACACTGTTACAACGCAATCAGAAGCCATTCCATTTACCAACATTAGCCAAAGAAGTGTATGACGTAACGGGCGCTGGAGATACGGTGATTTCAGTGCTTGCAGCATCAGTTGCAGCAGGTAAACCACTTGATGAAGCGTGTGCATTAGCCAATGCGGCGGCGGGTGTTGTGGTTGGTAAACTGGGCACGTCAACCGTTTCAACCATTGAACTAGCGGAAGCGGTTCACGGTAGCAAAGATACTGATTATGGTGTCATCAGTGAACAAGCCTTAATTGATGCGGTAAAAGTGGCTCAAGCTCAGGGCGAAAAGGTGGTGATGACCAATGGTTGCTTTGATATTTTGCATGCAGGACATGTTTCTTATCTTAACCACGCAGCCAAATTGGGCGATCGCCTGATTGTTGCCGTTAACACGGATGAGTCGGTTAAGCGTTTAAAAGGCCCAGGTCGCCCAGTCAATACAACAGATCGCCGCATGGCGGTACTTGCTGCATTGGGCGCTGTCGATTGGGTGGTTCCTTTTTCTGAAGATACGCCACAGCGTTTGATAGCGGCTGTACTACCTAATTTACTGGTGAAAGGTGGTGACTATAAACCTGAAGATATCGCCGGTGGTGAAGAAGTGATTGCTGCGGGTGGAGAAGTCAAAGTGTTGAACTTTGAAGATGGTTGCTCAACCACAGAAATTATTGAAGCGATTAAAGGCGGTAGAGGCTAACATCGCGCCGTATCCTTTGGCATTTTGTATAAAATGAGCCAATCACGACAAAAAAGCCGCTGAATTGTCAGCGGCTTTTACTTTTTTAGCTGTCTGCTTTTAAGCCAGCGTTGATATCTAAAATATCTTGCTCACTCAAGGTGCCTACTGCTTGACGCAATTGCAGTACGCTCAGCACATAGTCATAACGTGCGTTAGAGAGATTTTTATTCGCATCGTAGAGACGGCGCGTTGAATCAAGTACATCAACAATAGTTCGCGTACCGACATCAAACCCTGCTTCGGTCGCTTCCAGTGCTGATTTCGCTGAAATAACTGACTGCTCATAAGCACGTAAAGCGCCAATAGAGGCATTGATGTTGTTGTTAAATGCGCGTACATCTTTCACAACGCTGCGATACGTTTTTTCTAAATCTTGGCTTGCAGCAACGTACGCAAATTCAGCTTGTTTGGTTTGCGAAGTGGTTTTTCCACCAGTGTACAATGGCACCGCAAGGTTAATACCGACATTAAAATCGTTATAATCCCCTTTAGAGCCGCTGTTATTATTACTTTCATCGCCGTACTTGTAGCCGCCATCAAGAGTCAGTGAGGGTAAGTGCCCTGAACTTGCTAATGAAATATTATCTTTCGCGACATCTTGAGCAATACGAGCGGTCAGCAAAGAGAGATTTTTCTGTTGGGCTTCTTCAAGCAGAGCATCAATCGGCTGCGTTGTTTTGCTGGCTGAAAAACGATTAGTATCCAACACACTTAAATCAGAATGTTCTTGGCCGGTAATTTCACGCAAGGTTTCATAACTATTGGTGAGGCTATTTTTTGCCAAAACTTCATCAGCAAGCACGCCGTCGTATTGCGCTTGTGCGTCATGCACGTCAGTAATTGCAGAAAGGCCGACTTCAAAACGTTGTTTCGTTTGCTCTAATTGACGAGCCACTGCCGCTTTTTCTGCACGGACAAATGCCAAGTTATCTTTGGCGCGAAGCACTTCAAAATAGGCTTGTGCAACGCGTAAAATCAGACCTTGCTGGGTGGCCGCATAGGCAGAATCCGCTTTGCGTGCATTCTTTTCTGCCGTGTCTAAAGAAACCCAACTTGAACGTTGATAAAGCTGCTGAGAGAAACTGATGCCTGCTGTGAGCTTATCACTTTCGCGTGCATCAATATCACTGCGGTTGATATTGTAACCAGCGGTCAGGTTGATTTGTGGTAACAGATCGCCACGGCTAGATGTTACCGCTTCAAATGCAGCATCACGTTGAGCTGCAGAGCTCAGTAGCTGAGGATCATTTTCTTTGGCTTGATTATAGATTTCAGTAAGAGTATCCGCCCATACTGAAGAACTCAGGCTGCCTAATGCTGCGCTGATGAATAGTGGAAGCAGTTTTTTCATTGGTCCTATTCCCTGCCTTAATATGTAAGAAGGTTACTTTTAAGGAGTTTAACTTAAATTGGTGGTAATTCACTCGAAACTTTGCACTTTTTTACACATAACTGTCCATCTGTGCAATAAAATTCGATGCTCGTTTAAAAATAAATATAAAATTTATATAAAAAGTTGAGCAATATCCTTGGTGATGGATGAATTCCATGATTAAACTATGAGATTCACTGAGCGAGGTTTCAAATGCAGCAGTCTGACAAACGGTACAACATTTTTACGCCCCAAGATGTGGACGTCATTTCAAAAGAAACACTGTTCCAAGGTTTTTTCCGCATGGTGAAATACCGCTTTAAACACAAGTTGTTTGAAGGTGGATGGAGTGAGGTGATTGAAAGAGAAATGTTTGAAAGAGGTCATGCTGCGGCTATGCTTCCTTATGATCCTGCGCGTGATGAAGTCGTGATTATAGAGCAAATTCGAGTTGGAGCACTAGAGCACGCCCATCCTTGGCAACTGGAGATTATTGCTGGAGTCATCGACCCTAATGAAACGTCCGAGCAGGTTATTCGTCGAGAGGCGATGGAAGAGGCGGGAATTGAAGTGAACCGAATCGAAAAAGTTAGCTCTTATTATCCATCATCTGGCGGATGCTCTGAATTACTCGACGTCTTTGTTGGTGAAATCGATGCAACGCAAGCTAAAGGCGTACATGGGCTTGACTATGAAGGTGAAGACATCAAAGTTCATGTCATGAGCCGTGAAGAGGCTTACCGCTTAGTGAAAAATGGCCAAATTGAGAATGGTGCCTCAATTATCGCTTTACAATGGTTAGAGCTAAACTATCAACAGTTACAATTGCAATGGCAGAATTAGCATTGAAGAAACCGTATCACGTTGATTTATCGGAACTAATGCGTGTGTACGAAACTAACTACGCGAAATTGAACGCTTTGTTACCAAGTCAGCCGAGCGTGGGTGACTTACGCTGTTATCAGGCTGCTCAAATGACCTATCAATTACAAGTGCTAGAGGTCACAAAGTACACAACTTTAGTGGAGATTTGTCAGAGTGATGACGTTTCAGTATTTCCATTACCGTCGATGTCTGTCAGGCTTTACCACGATGCACGTGTTTCCGAAGTGTGTGCAAGTGCGCGGATAAATCAGATCAAAGCTCGCTATGATTACCCGAATGAACAAATGATGCAAAAAGATGAGAAAGCGCAAATCAATCGCTTTTTAGGCGATTGGCTTACTTTTTGTTTAAAGCACGGGATTAGCCGAGCTCCAATTTAGTCTTCGTCATAGATGAAAATTAGTCATTCAATTTGGATTAATAAATTTTGAACGTGTCGCCAACTCTAGACAATTCAGACAGCATCAAGCTGCTACAAATTACCGATACGCATCTGTTTGCGCCGGATGATGGCAGCCTGTTGAGTGTTAATACGGTAGATAGCTTTCATGCTGTTGTGGCAGAGATCTGCGCGCAAAGTGTTGAATTTGATGCAATTCTGGCTACGGGCGACATCTCGCAAGATCATAGTGCTGAGTCTTATCTTCGTTTCTCTCGTGGTATTTCTTCATTAGAAAAAACTTGTTTTTGGCTTCCCGGTAATCACGACTTTAAACCCAATATGGGCGCCGTATTCCCGTCAGAGCAGATTCAACAGTCGGAGCATGTATTACTCGGTGAGCACTGGCAGATGGTGATGCTCGATTCTCAAGTTGTGGGCGTACCGCATGGACGGCTGAGCGATCAACAATTGGCTTTACTTGACGAAAAATTATCGACGCACCATCAGCGACACACTTTGATTGTGCTGCATCATCATCCTCTATTGGTGGGGAGCGCCTGGCTCGATCAACATAGCCTTAAAGACAGCGATGCTTTTTGGAATATCGTCACGCAACATCGCAATGTGAAAGCTGTCTTGTGTGGTCATGTTCATCAAAATATGGATAAACTCCATCACGGTGTCCGAGTGATGGCCACTCCCTCGACCTGTGTACAATTTAAGCCCAATTCAGATGATTTTGCTTTGGATCGTACTTCCCCAGGATGGCGTGAATTGACGCTATCTGCTGATGGTCAAATAGAAACTCAAGTCAAACGTTTAGCTAACGGCGCATTCCAACCGGATTTTAACGCTAATGGATACTGAGATGCCTACACGTCAACCTATGCTGCTTTATATTCACGGTTTTAATAGCTCGCCGCTGTCGCACAAAGCACAAGTGATGGTGAAGTATTGCCAAATGCAGCGTCCTGATATCAAAGTGATGGTGCCTAAGTTACCCAGTTTTCCCGCGCAAGCTGCGGAATATCTACTTGATCTTATTCATCAACATCAAGATCAATATCGTATTGCGCTGGTGGGGAGTTCATTAGGCGGGTATTTGTCTATTTGGTTAAACCATTTGTTTGGTTTTCGTGCCGTGGTGATAAACCCAGCAATCAAACCGTATGAATTATTGGTCAATTTTTTAGGCGAACAAGTCAACCCCTACACGCAAGAGCACTATCGGCTAGAGGCGAAACATATTGAAGAGCTCAAAGCATTAGAGGTTAAAATTAATGACGTCACGTCATTTTGGTTGTTGCAACAAATGGGTGATGAAGTCTTAGATTACCGTCAAGCCGTCGCTAAATTGGCGGGAGCAAAACAGACGGTTGAATTTGGCGGCGATCATAGTTTTGTGAACTTTGAGCGATATCCGCGACAAATCATCGAATTCCTAGATCTCTGACCGATTCATTGAGGGGGGAGTCATAATTTTACCTGTAACTTACTTATCTCGCTTGACATAAGCAAGGCTCTTCCAGACTATGTCCTATCTATACTTTTGCAGTTTGTAATGCTGAAAAAATCAGCGTTGTTGTCGTTAATTAATCACAAGCACATCATTGATAAACTGCCGAAAAAGTAACGAATCATTTATCTATAAAAGCATTCCGTATTATGACTGAACAATATAATGCTGGGGCCATTGAAGTTCTTAATGGTTTAGAGCCAGTACGTCGCCGACCTGGGATGTATACGGACACCGCGCGACCTAACCATTTAGGCCAAGAAGTTATCGATAACAGTGTCGATGAAGCGCTAGCCGGATATGCCTCCAAGGTACAAGTTATTCTCCACGCAGATCAATCACTTGAAGTGATCGATGATGGGCGTGGTATGCCTGTTGATATTCACCCTGAAGAGAAAATATCAGGCGTTGAGCTTATCTTCTGTAAATTGCATGCGGGTGGTAAGTTTTCAAACAAAAGCTACCAGTTCTCCGGTGGTTTACATGGGGTAGGTATTTCCGTAGTGAATGCCCTATCCAAGCGTGTGGAAGTGACCGTTCGCCGTGATGGGCAAATATATGAAATGGCGTTTGAGCACGGTAATAAAGTCGAGGAATTGACGGTAACTGGTACCTGTGGTCGTCGTAATAAAGGGACGAGTGTCCACTTTTGGCCCGATACCAGCTACTTTGATTCGCCTAACTTTTCAGTGACTCGCCTAATCAATAATTTGCGCGCTAAAGCGGTACTTTGCCCGGGGCTCGAGATCACCTTTAGTGATAAGGTTAACAATCTTGAGCACCGTTGGTACTACGAAGACGGCCTAAAAGATTATCTCGCAGAAGGCGTAAAGGGTTACACCTTATTGCCCGAAGAGCCATTTACGGGTGAGTTTGTCGCTGAAACTGAAGCGGCCAACTGGGCAGTGATTTGGCTACCTGAAGGTGGTGAGATGATCACTGAAAGCTATGTTAACTTAATCCCTACCGCACAAGGTGGTACGCACGTTAACGGCTTACGCCAAGGGTTGCTCGATGCGATGCGTGAATTCTGTGAATTCCGCAACCTGTTGCCGCGTGGCGTTAAGTTAACTGGTGAAGATGTCTTTGACCGCTGTTCTTATGTGTTGTCGGTTAAGATGCAAGACCCACAGTTTGCAGGGCAAACCAAAGAGCGCCTTTCTTCACGTCAAACCGCGGCTTTTGTTTCAGGTGTAATAAAAGACTCCTTTAGTTTATGGCTGAATGAAAAACCACAACTCGCTGAATTACTTGCCGAAGTGTGCATAGCCAATGCGCATCGCCGCATGCGAGCCAGCAAAAAAGTGGTACGGAAAAAAATCGCATCAGGCCCCGCGCTCCCCGGTAAATTGACCGACTGTTCAGTGCAAGACCTGAGCCGCACGGAAATCTTCTTTGTCGAAGGGGATTCAGCAGGCGGCAGTGCTAAGCAAGCGCGCGATCGTGAATTTCAAGCGGTTATGCCACTGCGTGGGAAAATTTTAAATACGTGGGAAGTCTCGGCAGACCAAGTGCTGGCTTCACAAGAAGTGCATGATATTTCTGTTGCGCTTGGGATTGATCCTGATAACGACGATCTCGATGGATTGCGTTACGGTAAAATCTGTATTCTCGCAGATGCGGACTCTGATGGTTTACATATTGCCACCTTGCTCTGTGCCTTATTTACCAAACATTTCCGAGCATTAGTCAAAGCGGGTCATATTTTTGTTGCGATGCCTCCTTTGTATCGGATCGACTGCGGCAAAGAGGTCTTTTATGCACTCGATGATGCTGAAAAAGAGGGCATTTTAGAGCGACTTAGCCAGAAAAAAGCCAAAATCAACGTACAGCGATTTAAAGGTTTGGGTGAAATGAATCCGCTTCAATTGCGTGAAACAACGATGGATCCAAACACGCGCCGCTTGGTGCAACTGACCATTGATGATGCTGAAGCAACGGATGAGATGATGGACATGTTGCTAGGTAAAAAGCGTGCAGATGACCGCCGCGCATGGTTGCAACGTTATGGTGATATGGCAGAGGTGCAATAAATGTCAACTGAAATAACCTTTGATGGTGTTGAGAAACTGCCGCTGCGTAAGTTCACTGAAGACGCCTATCTCAATTATTCGATGTACGTCATCATGGACCGCGCACTGCCTTATATTGGCGATGGTTTAAAACCGGTACAGCGACGTATTATTTATGCGATGTCGGAGCTTGGACTCTCGGCGTCAGCCAAGTACAAAAAATCAGCGCGTACCGTTGGTGACGTGCTCGGTAAATACCACCCGCACGGTGATTCGGCCTGTTACGAAGCGATGGTATTAATGGCACAACCCTTTTCTTACCGCTATCCACTGGTGGATGGTCAAGGTAACTGGGGTGCTCCGGACGATCCAAAATCCTTCGCGGCGATGCGTTATACCGAAGCGAAACTGTCTAAATTCGCTGAAGTTTTACTGGGTGAGCTTGGACAAGGCAACGTTGATTGGCAGCCTAACTTTGATGGCACAATGCAAGAACCACAAATGCTGCCGGCGCGTTTACCTCATATTTTGCTCAATGGCGTCACGGGAATTGCGGTGGGCATGGCGACCGATATCCCGCCACACAATGTGCGTGAAATTGCCGATGCGACGATTCACCTGATCGATAACCCGGAAGCGCAACTGCATGATGTGATGCAGTACGTGCAAGGGCCAGATTATCCGACCGAAGCGGAAATTATTTCACCCAGAATTGAAATTGAGAAAATATATCGCTCAGGTCGCGGCAGTATCAAAATGCGCGCGGTTTGGCATAAAGAGGGGAGTGATGTTGTGATCACAGCATTACCTCATCAAGTCTCAGGCGCTAAATTGCTCGAACAAATCGCTAACCAAATGCGCGCGAAGAAATTGCCAATGGTTGAAGATTTACGCGATGAATCGGATCATGAGAACCCTACGCGTATTGTTATTGTGCCGCGTTCTAACCGCGTAGATTGTGACTTGTTGATGAGCCACTTGTTCGCATCAACCGATCTAGAGAAAAGCTTCCGTGTTAACTTGAACATGATTGGCTTAAACAATCGTCCTGAAGTGAAAGGTTTAGTGACCATTCTTTCTGAGTGGATTGAGTTTCGTCGCACCACGGTTCGCCGCCGCTTACAGTACCGTCTTGATAAAGTCATGGCGCGTTTGCACATCTTGGAAGGTTTGCTCATTGCTTATCTGAATATTGATGAAGTGATTGAAATCATTCGTACTGAAGATGAACCTAAAGCGGTACTTATAGCCCGTTTTGGTATTAGTGCTATTCAAGCCGATGCGATTTTAGATACCAAACTTCGCCACTTAGCCAAACTTGAAGAGATGAAGATTCGTGGTGAGCAAGATGAGCTTGCCAAAGAGCGCGAAAAATTAGAGCAGTTGCTTGGTTCTGAGCGTCGCTTGAACACATTGTTGAAGAAAGAGATCAAAGCGGATGCTGAGAAGTACGGTGATGATCGCCGTTCACCACTGATTGAGCGAGCTGAATCTAAAGCGTTGACTGAGCGTGACCTTGTGCCAAGTGAAGCGATCACCGTTGTGCTTTCGGAAAAAGGCTGGGTACGTCATGCCAAAGGGCATGATGTGGATTGCCAAAGTTTGAGCTACAAATCCGGCGACCAGTATTTGGCTCATGCTTGTGGTAAGAGCAATCAACAGGTCGTATTCTTGGGTAGCGATGGTCGAAGTTATTCGCTTGAAGCTCACTCGCTACCTTCGGCGCGCAGCCAAGGTGAACCGATTACGGGTCGTCTCAACATCACAGAGGGCTCGTCTATTCGCCAAGTAGTGATGGGGGAAGAGGATCAACTCTGGTTAGTGGGCTCGGATGCCGGTTATGGTTTTGTGTGTAAAGGTGGTGAACTGCTGTCGAAAAACCGTAGTGGTAAAGCCTTAGTTAATTTGCCTGAGAACTCAGAGGTAATGACGCCACAGGCCATCGGTAATTTGGAGTCTGATGACATTTTAGCGATCACGAATCAGGGACGAATGTTGCTATTCCCAATCAAAGATTTACCACAGCTAACCAAAGGCAAAGGCAACAAAATAATCAATATTCCTGCGGCTAAGTCCAAAGAGCGTGAAGAGTTTGTGTCACACTTAATCTCCTTGCCTCAAGGATCGGCTATTACGCTCTATGCCGGCAAACGCAAACTTGGTTTAAAAGCCAGCGATCTAGAAAACTTCCGTGGTGAGCGTGGACGTCGAGGTAGCTTGCTGCCGAGAGGGTTACAACGTGTTACTGCGATTGAGATTGAATCAGAACTTAGTGATTCAGATCTTGAGCAAGAGTAAAAATCTATAAATAAAAGCCCCCTTCGTGAGTTGGGGGCTTTTTTATGTCTCTTTATTTTTGGTGGTTTAGTTTATTCGCGTAGGTCTTCAACAATTGTCACGGGAAGTGTCATCTCTTCACCTTTACGTAAGATAAGCACATCGACAACGGTTCCTGGGCGCAAGTCAGTGACAATTTCCATCACACTCTTGCGACCATTAATTTTTTTACCGCCAATTTTTAGAATAATGTCCCGCTCTTTAAAACCAGCCGTTTCCGCAGGGCCATTGGGGTCAATGCCCAACACAACTATGCCGCCAATATGTTCACTGCCAAGTAAGCGAGATGTTACTGGGGTAATATCTTGCCCATCAATACCGATATAGCCGCGAATCACGCGTCCATCAGCAATGATTTTTTCCATAATGGTATTGGCTAATTTGTAGGGAATTGCGAATGATATACCATCGGTTTTCATTTCAGTTGCTTGTTGAAACGAAGCCGTGTTAATACCTACGAGCTCTCCTTGAGTGTTGACCAAAGCTCCACCGGAATTGCCTTCATTGATGGCCGCATCAGTTTGGATGAAAGCTTGACGTCCATCGGTACTGACTGATGAACGTTCAGTGGCAGAAATAATACCAAAAGTAGTGGTTTGTCCAAGGTTGTATGGATTGCCAATGGCCAGTACCACATCGCCAACTTTCACCGAGTAATTGGGATTTTGTGGAATAACGGGAAGGTTCGTTCCTTCGATTCGCAAAATTGCGATATCCGTGCGTCGATCTTTGCCTACTAATTGCGCGGCTGCGAGACGGCCATCTTGTAAGGCCGCTACGATTTGGTCGGCTTGGGCTACTACGTGATAGTTAGTAATGATGTACCCTTTCTCGCTCACAATCACACCAGAGCCTAACCCTTGAATCGACAGTTTACTGCGATCGCTTTCGGTGTATTTTTGGTTGTAAATATTGACTACAGCAGGTGCGGCGCGGCGAACGGCTTGGTTAAACGAAATTTGCAAAGAGAGCGCATTGGGAGACTCTTCGGCCGCGATTTGCGGGAGAACATTTGAACGTAGCGAGGGAACCGCTAGTAAAATAACAACAGCAGCGAGAAGCCCAAGCCCCACTGAACGAAGTAAAAAATTAAGCATATCTTCCCCAAACAAAACCCGCTATATACTCAGCTTATTTTACACCTGAGCTTGAGAGAGGAAGAATAGCACTACATGATTGAATAAGAAAAGGGCAGCATTCAAATGCTGCCCTGATCGCTCCACAAGCGATTCTCACTAATTAGCGAATAACCAAGTAAATGGTTCTATCACCTCGTTGGATATTCAGCGCAAGTATGCTCGGCTTTTTCTCCAAAATTCCGCGTAATTGTGCGAGGTTTTTCACTCGTTGGCGGTTAACACCAATGATGATGTCCTCTTTTTGTAGTTGATACGCTTCTGCCGCTGACCCTTTCTCTATAGCAGTCACTTTAACACCAGCGATTGGGTCTTGATCGGTCGTATTGGTCAGTGCCGCACCAGTCAACCCCGAGTGCAGTTGCTCTGCTTTGGTTGTGGTGTTGTTTTCACTCAAGGTTACGTCGAAGGTTTTGCTTTTACCATCGCGGATAACATCGATTGTGATTTTTTTACCTGCACCTAATGTTGCCACTTTGGCTCTTAATTCATTGAAGGTAGAAACGTTTTTTCCATTAATAGCTGTGATGACATCACCCGCTTTGATCCCTGCTTTATCGGCGGCGCTATCTTTGATAACTTGGCTAACAAACGCCCCTTTACTTGACTCATAGCCTAGCGCTTCAGCCAGTTCAGAGGTTATTTCACCCCCTTGAACGCCGAGCACGCCACGTTTTACCTCACCAAATTCTAAGATCTGTTCGGTCAAGTTTTTCATCATATTTGATGGTATTGCAAAACCGATCCCAACGTTGCCACCATTCGGCCCAAGAATCGCGGTATTAATCCCAATCAATTCACCATTGAGATTGACTAAGGCACCACCAGAGTTGCCACTGTTAATCGCGGCATCGGTCTGAATAAAGTTCTCAAAGTTTTCAAGATTAAGTCCACTTCGTCCTAGCGCAGAAACAATGCCGGAAGTCACCGTTTGACCAAGACCAAACGGGTTCCCGATCGCGACAGTGAAATCACCTACACGCAGTTTGTCTGAATCCGCGATACGAATTTGGGTTAAATTTTTTGCTTTTTTGAGTTTGATTAGCGCGATATCGGACATTTTATCGCCGCCGACGAGCTCCGCATCGTATTCTCGGCCGTCGTATAGTTTGACGCGAATCTTATCAGCGCCATCGATGACGTGATAATTAGTCACAACATAACCTTTGTCTGCGTCAGTAATGACACCAGAGCCTAATGCTCTAAATGGCCGCTCTTGCGATTGGTCGATTGGGAAGTCAGGACCAAAGAAAAATCGAAACTGCTCGGGTAAACGTTGATGGGAGACTTGAGTTCCCTCAACTGAGATACTTACAACCGCTGGTGTCACTTGCTCTAGCATCGGTGCTAAGCTCGGCAGTGGCTCACCACTGACAGAAAAGGGTAGCGCTGCCATTGCGGGTAGTGGGGTGATGATTGAACTTAAACTTAACGATAGAGCGGTTAAAAGAAGTAAAGGTTTTTTCATCATAAGCTCCTTTGTAATAACTGTGTTCGAAGTTTAATATTTGTACGAAAGACAAAACTTCAACACTCTCGTGAGGTTTATGACTCAAAAACCTTTATAAAGTTCATGAATTCAGATTAAACGGCTTTCACCTTAACCACGTCTGCAGAATGAATGATCTCTTTTTTGGGGGTATTAAAAAGCCCTGTTGCGCCATTGGCATAATCTTTCGGTGGCTGTTCCAAAATGTCATCGTTGCTTTTATCTGTATCATTATGCAGAGCGATTTTTTTGATAAATGGGTTATCTTGCTCTGGCATATTCGGCAGAATTTCGGACGATGTTTTGGCCATGTGTTGATACAGTTTTGTATAATCTTTACCTAGTGTATCGAGTATTTCTGCCGCTTGAGCAAAATGATCCGACAATTCTTGGCGTTGTTGTTCCAAACTAAATTTCGCGTTATCTAATTCTTTTTGTAGAGACTTTTGGTTTTTATATTGAGGCGTAGTCAATCGTGAAATGACCATTCCCAACACGGCCCCTACTAGCAAGCCTACAATGGCATATATCCAAGGCATAACAGCTCCTTATTGTTGTTATTTAACATGTTTTTTACCTGTTGGTTACACACGTCGCTTGGACATGTTACTATGACTGCTCTAGCCAATAAAGCGAAATACACGAAATAGCAGTTTCCATTTTCTTTAGTGCAGTAGGCGGTCATGACACCAAAACAGCGATATGAACACGATGTAAAAAAACTCGGTTTTCAACGAGACTCTGCCCAAGAAAGCGCCGTCGATGCGCTGGATTTACTCTACCATCAGTTTCAGGATTATCTTAACCAACCAGTTAAGCCCTCCGCGGTTTGGACTAAATGGCTTGGCCGCCAACCTAAACAGCCTAACTTACCTAAAGGGCTCTATTTTTGGGGCGGTGTCGGGCGAGGAAAAACCTATCTAATGGATACGTTTTTTGAGGCTCTGCCAACCACTCGCAAAATGCGAGTGCATTTCCACCGTTTTATGTACCGAGTTCATGATGAGTTGAAGGCGCTGGCTGGAGTTGAAGAGCCTTTAGAAAAGGTTGCCGATATTTTAAAGTCTGAAACGGAAATTATCTGTTTTGATGAATTTTTTGTATCAGATATTACCGATGCGATGATTTTGGGTACCTTGTTTCAAGCACTGTTTAAGCGCGGCATTATCTTAGTGGCGACATCGAACATTCCACCCCACGACTTATACCGCAACGGCTTGCAGCGAGCACGCTTTCTCCCTGCAATTGCTTTGATTGAATCACACTGTCATGTGTTGAACGTCGATAGTGGCATTGATTATCGCTTAAGAACATTAGAGCAAGCGGAAATTTACCACTATCCATTGGATGAAGCAGCAAGCCACAATTTACAACATTACTATCGGCAATTGGTTGGTGACGAGAAAAAAGAAGCACGCAGTGAGATTGAAATCAATCATCGCACCCTCGCTGTTGTAAAGGCTAGTGATGGTATTTTACATGCGACATTTGAACAGTTATGCCAAACGGCGAGAAGCCAAAACGATTACATTGAGTTGTCCAAAATTTACCATACAGTACTGCTGGCTGATGTGAAGCAAATGGATCGCGCCATCGATGATGCAGCGCGGCGTTTTATTGCGTTGATTGATGAATTTTACGAACGACATGTCAAAGTAATTATCTCCGCCGAAGTGGCGCTGGACGATCTGTATCTGCATGGGCAACTGGAGTTTGAATTCAAACGTTGTCAGTCGCGGTTAATTGAAATGCAAAGTCATGAGTATTTATCAAGGGAACATCTGGCCTAGCTCAATCCGAACACTTTTAAAGCAAAATAAAAAATTCGTGATTTTGTTCAAAAAGAGGTGATTTTTTCTACTGACTTCCCTATAATCCTGCGACCCACCGTTACTGCAGGCCTGTTTCTGTGAAACGAGAGGCCGAGAGAAACCAAACGCTCGAAGGGGCAACTTTGGACTCTTAGACAGTGGGGGCATTTTAATGCTCCTTTTAGTGTAAATTTTATTTAACGGGTTATTATTAGCATGAAAACTTTCGTTGCTAAACCAGAAACTGTAAAACGCGACTGGTATATCGTAGACGCTGAGGGTAAAACTCTAGGTCGTCTAGCAAGTGAAATTGCATCTCGCCTACGTGGCAAACATAAAGCTGAATACACTCCTCACGTAGACACTGGTGATTACATCATCGTTGTAAACGCTGAGAAAGTTACTGTAACAGGTAACAAAGCAGCAGCTAAAACTTACTACCGTCACACTGAATTTCCAGGCGGCTTAAAATCAATCACTTTCGACAAGCTGATTATTCGTAAGCCAGAGATGGTTATTGAGCTAGCGGTTAAAGGTATGCTACCACGTGGTCCTCTAGGCCGTGCTATGTACCGTAAGCTGAAAGTTTACGCTGGCGCTGAGCACAACCATGCTGCTCAACAACCAAAAGTACTAGACATCTAATTGGGGATTTCGAAAATGGCAGAGAATCAATACTACGGCACTGGCCGTCGCAAAAGCTCAGCTGCACGCGTTTTTATTAAACCAGGCAGCGGCAACATTGTAATCAACAAGCGTAGCCTTGATGTTTACTTTGGTCGTCCAACTTCTCGCATGGTTGTTAAACAACCTCTTGAGCTAGTTGAACTAACTGAGAAACTAGATCTATACATTACTGTTAAAGGTGGTGGTATTTCTGGTCAAGCTGGTGCTATCCGTCACGGTATCACTCGCGCTCTAATGGAATACGACGAATCACTACGTCCTGTTCTACGTGCAGCTGGCTACGTTACTCGCGACGCTCGTTGCGTTGAACGTAAGAAAGTTGGTCTGCGTAAAGCACGTCGTAAACCACAATTCTCTAAGCGTTAATCTTTTTTCAAAAGATTCGCTTCCAGTGTTACTGGATTGTGGTTCAAAAGCCCGGTATTTATACCGGGCTTTTTGTTTTTTGGTGTTAGCAAACACTCATTTTTTTAATCACATCATTTGGTTGTTGCTCTTTAATCTTCCTTTTGTGACCTCACGTGCGATTTACTTCACGAATGTTACGAAAAGGTAGCTTTATCTTGTCAAAAAGTAGGGTTTTATTTATGATTTGCCATCAAATAAATACAACTAGATTCGTATTTTGTTAGCCATGCTCTTGATAAGCGGAATAATAATAATCCACAGGGAGCAAATGGGAGAATGTTTGGATGAGCAATGCGCCTTTAAATAACGGTCGCAGACGTTTCTTAACCGCGACAACAGCCGTTGTCGGAGGGTTAGGAGCTGCTGCTGTCGCCGTTCCTTTTATTAAATCTTGGAACCCAAGTGCCAAAGCCAAAGCGGCTGGAGCCCCCGTTGAAGTTGAAATCGGTAAACTTGAAGAGGGGCAAATGGTTCGTGTTGAGTGGCGAGGAAAACCTGTTTGGGTTGTTCGTCGTTCTCAATCAGTGGTCGATGGGCTAAAAGATATAGAAAACCAACTTCGAGATCCTCAATCGGATGAGCAGCAGCAGCCTAATTATGCGCAAAATGCTTATCGATCGATTAAACCTGAATATTTCGTTGCTGTGGGTATTTGTACTCACCTTGGCTGTTCACCTACTTATTTGCCTGATTCTTTTAGTGAACAAGTTCAAGGGGTTAAATCTGGTTTTTTCTGTCCTTGCCATGGTTCGAAATTTGATATGGCGGGTCGAGTTTTTCAAGGTGTTCCGGCACCACTAAACTTGGTTATCCCTCAATATATGTATCTTAGCGATACTCGTATTGTCATAGGATTAGATGAGACCGGGGAGGCTGCATAATGCAAGTTTTACTTGATTGGGTAGAAAAGCGTTTACCTGCAATGAACGCTTACAAAAAACACCTATCTGAATATCCAATGCCGAAAAACTTTAACTTTTGGTATTTGTTTGGATCGTTAGCCATGTTGGTTCTTGTTAACCAACTGCTCACTGGTGTGTGGCTAACCATGAACTATGTGCCATCAGGTGAAGGGGCTTTTGCATCTGTTGAATACATAATGCGTGATGTTGAGTATGGTTGGTTACTGCGCTATATGCACTCCACTGGCGCTTCAGCTTTCTTTGTGGTGATTTATCTACATATGTTCCGTGGCTTAATTTACGGTTCCTATCAGAAGCCTCGTGAGCTGCTATGGCTATTTGGCATGCTGATCTTCTTAGTGTTGATGGCCGAAGCCTTTATGGGATACTTGCTACCATGGGGACAAATGTCCTACTGGGGAGCGCAAGTTATTATCTCTTTGTTCGGCGCAATCCCCGTTATCGGTGATGATTTAACTCTATGGATACGTGGTGACTACGTTATTTCAGGTGCCACTCTGAACCGTTTCTTTGCACTGCATGTGATTGCTTTACCTATTGTTTTATTGTTGCTAATTGTTCTCCATATATTAGCACTGCATGAAGTCGGCTCTAATAACCCTGACGGTATCGAAACCAAAGTACCAAAAGGGTCGATGGGCGATGATTATAAAACGCAGTTTAAATTTCACGACTACTACACCAAGAAATACGACATCATTGATTCGATTCCATTCCATCCTTACGGGACAGTGAAAGATCTTATTGGTGTAGCCGGTTTCTTAATCCTGTTCTGTTATGTGTTGTTCTTTAACCCAGAGATGGGGGGCTACTTCCTTGAGCCGCCTAACTTTGAAGCGGCAAACCCACTAAAAACGCCAGCACACATCGCACCTGTTTGGTATTTCACTCCTTTCTATGCAATTTTACGTGCTGTTCCTGATAAGTTAATTGGTGTGGCTGCGATGGGAGCATCGATTGTGGTGTTGTTCTTATTGCCATGGCTGGATCGTTGTAAGGTTCGTTCTTACCGTTATCGTAGTAAGTTCCACTTAATCAATATTATTCAGTTCACTATCTGCTTTATTGCGTTAGGTGTTTTAGGTGCGTTACCTGCGACAGCCACTTACACAATGCTTGCACGTATATTTAGCGTTGGTTACTTCATGTTCTTTGTTTTGTTGTTCTTCTACAGCAAAAATGAAGCAACGAAACCATTACCAGAGAGGGTGACATTTAAATGAAAAAGTGGATTGTAATTTTGTTTGCAATGCTGCCATCTCTTGCTTTGGCAGCTGGCGCAAATGTACATTTAGATAAAGCAAATAATGATTTAACAGATCAAGCATCATTGCAGCATGGTGCAAAGCTATTCATGAACTACTGTTTTGGTTGTCACTCAACTCAGTACCAGCGTTATGAGCGTGTAGCGAATGATTTGAATATTCCCTCGGATTTGATGAAAGAGAATTTGATTTTTGATCCGAATGCCAAAATTGGTCAACTGATGGAGAATGCTATTCCAGATAAGTCGGCAGCGAAATGGTTTGGTGCACCACCACCAGATTTAACGCTTGTGGCTCGTGTTCGAGGAACAGATTGGTTGTATACTTACCTTCGCTCATTTTATGCCGATCCTAGCCGGCCTTTTGGCGTAAACAACATCGTATTCCCAAGTGTCGGTATGCCTCATGTGCTTGAAGAGCTACAAGGGATCCCACAACCAGTTTATGGTACTCATCTTGTCAATGGCGAGGAAGTCAAGGCTGTTATTGGTGTCGAGTCTGATGGAACGGGTGAGCTGAGCCAAAGTGAGTATGATCAAGCGGTCCGTGACATTGTTAACTTCCTTGAATATTCAGCAGAACCAGTCAAGCTTGAACGTCAAACTTTAGGTTGGTGGGTAATGGCATTCCTTGTGCTATTTACTATCGTGGTTGTTCTATTGAAGAAAGAATATTGGCGTGATGTGCATTAATTGTGCTACCATGCGGCGTTAATTTCTAATTTTTAGAATCTTCAATGGAGGCTTGGCCTCCATTGTTTTTATATCTGTAAGTGTGCTGGAGGGCTCCATGGCTGTAGCTGCCAATAAACGTTCTGTGATGACGCTATTTTCGAGTGCATCTGATATGTATAGTCATCAGGTACGTATTGTTCTAGCGGAAAAAGGTGTCAGTGTTGAAGTAGAATTAGTTGATGAAACCAATCTGCCAGCTGACCTTATTGAGCTAAACCCATATAAGACAGTACCAACGTTAGTTGATCGTGAGCTTGCTCTTTATGACTCAAAGATCATCATGGAATACCTAGATGAGCGTTTCCCTCATCCACCGCTGATGCCTGTTTATCCTGTGGCTCGTGGTAATAGCCGTTTGATGATTTACCGTATTGAGAAAAACTGGTACTCACTGGCTGAGAAAGTCGTGAAGGGCAATGCGGAAGAGTCAGAAGCAGCTCGTAATAAATTACGCAATGATCTGCTTACTCTTGGTCCTGTGTTCGCGGAATATGAATATTTCATGAGTGAAGAGTTTAGCCTCATTGACTGTTATTTAGCTCCATTACTATGGCGCTTACCTATTTTGGGTATTGATCTGATTGGTCCTGGCTCTAAAGAGCTTAAAGTATATATGAATCGTGTTTTTGAGCGTGATTCATTCTTGGCTTCTTTAACAGAAGCTGAACGTGAGATGCGTTTAGTTCGTTAAGGCAGTTTGATGGATATCTCTCAAATGACTCCTCGCCGACCTTATATGCTTAGAGCATTTTATGATTGGCTATTAGAAAATGAATTGACTCCTCATGTTGTTGTGGATGCTACTCTTACAGGTGTACGAGTGCCGATGGAGTTTGTGCAAGATGGACAAATTATCCTTAATCTTGCCCCAAGAGCGATAGGTAACCTTGAGCTTGGCAATGAAGCGATTACGTTCAATGCTCGCTTTGGCGGACGTCCTCATTCGGTCATAGTGCCCTTGTACGCAGTGCAAGCTATCTATGCACGTGAAAACGGTGCAGGTACTATGTTCGAACCTGAAGAGGCCTATATCCCTTATCTAGAAGCGGGCATAACAGAGGAATCTGAACAAGAGCCGATGTTAAGCGTTGCTTCTCAAGAAGATGAGGAATTATTAGAGACTCGAGCACAAGAAACCTCTCGGCCGAAGGGAAAACCAAGCTTAAGAGTTATTAAGTAACTCATTTTCACACATTAAGCAGTCATGATCGAAAAAGCAGCGATATTCGCTGCTTTTTTTCTAAAAAAACAAAGGATAACCGAGGTTATTCGCTGTATTGAAATGCCTTAATCACCTGTTTTACGCCTGATATGTTTCGGGCAATATCACTGGCTAGATTAGCCTGTTCTGCCGAGACATAGCCAAGTAAAAATACCTCTCTATTTTCTGTGATTACTTTGATTTTGATTGTGTTCAGTTCAGAATTGGCCAACAGCGCTGATTTTACTTTAGTCGTAATCCAACTGTCGTTACTGATTTCGCCAATTGATAAAGGCGCTTTTATTCTGACTTGATTATGAATGGTTTTGACCCCTTTTGTCTCACGTGCTTTATTTTCAAACTCATTGAGTAATCTGGAGTTTTCAGCTTGTCCCATCAACACGACAATCCCTTGATAAGAACTGGCCGTAATGCGAGTTTTTCCGTTAAAGGGGGCTTTATTGGCGATCCCTGCTACTTCAAATTCGATGTTATTATCATTCCAAATTTCTTGAGTGGTTCGAGGGTCTGTTACTAGGCTCGCTGTTGTTGCCGCGCCAGCAAGGATAACTCCTGCACAACCTGATACAGCAAAGCTCAACAGTAGAATGAGTGAAAGTTTTAATCTATTCATTGTCTATTCTTCATGAGAAGGGAAAAGGACTTGATCAATCAAGTCACATAAGCAGTGTAGGGTGACCATATGAACTTCATGGATTCGAGCCGTCCGCTGCGAGGGGATGCGGATCTCCACATCATTTTCACCTAGAAGACCAGCCATTTCTCCACCGTCTTTGCCTGTGAGAGCGATAATCGTCATATCACGAGTCACAGCCGCTTCCATCGCTTTAATGATGTTTTTGCTGTTACCACTGGTTGAAATAGCCAACAAAACATCACCAGGTTGACCAAATGCACGTACCTGTTTCGAGAATATTTCTTGGTAGTGATAGTCGTTAGCAACTGCGGTTAACGTGGTATTGTCTGCGGTTAATGCAATGGCGGGTAAACTCGGGCGTTCAGTTTCAAAACGGTTCAGTAAGCAAGAAGAAAAAAGCTGGGCATTGGCCGAAGAGCCACCATTACCGCAACAGAGAATTTTATGACCGTTAAGTAGCGTTGCCACCATGGCTTGTGCAGCATGCGTGATCGCATGGGGTAGTGCTTCAGCAGCCGCAATTTGAATTTGGATGCTTTCGGTAAAACTGTCTTTAATGCTGTCGAGCATCGTTTATCCTTGAGTTATTGCGTTTTTAATCCACTCAATGTGGTGCACATCTTGGTGGATGGCGATCACATCGAAACGAAAATCGGTGTCATAGGGCGATAGGCCATGTTTCAGTAGCCATAAATTCGCGGTTTTCATCAACTTTGCCATTTTTGCGGTAGTAACCATTTCTGCGGCATGCCCATGACATTGGTTTTTTCTGTATTTAACCTCTACGAACACTAAGGTGTTTTTATCTCGCATAATGAGGTCGATTTCACCGACTTTGGTATTGAAGTTTTGTTCAATAAAAGCCAAACCACAACCTAATAAATAGTGTTTGGCTGCGGTTTCATACTGTTGACCAACTGCGCGGCGACTAAAGAGCGCCATGCACCGCCCAACTGATCTCTCTCTGTACCACGCATTGCTCATCAATACTTAATGTGCCTGTTTTGCCATCGATACTATACCCCTCGACGACCTTCATTTGTGGCAACTCAATCATTAACTGATAAGCATCCATACCTAATGCTTGTAAGCGTCGCTCGCTATTGGAGTTCTTTGGCCACAATTGGTTCATTTCATTATCCAGCATTGAATTGGGATGAATGAGTAATGGAATATCGCTATAAGTTACACCAGAGAGGTCTTCATACTGTGTGTTACCACTGTTACTACGAGAGTTTGAAAACAGTTTGGGTGGCTTAGTGTCAGGGTTAATTGCGACCTCGATAAAGGGTTTAATTAAAGTCAATTCTGCGCTGTTAGCCACGATATAAACCGAATCGATATCACGACGACTGCGGGGCAGGCTTTGCAAATCAATACCCATCAACGCATCCATTTGCGCGATATTTTGTTGGCTATCTTGCAGACCAAATACTGAGTTAATGTTGCGTTGCAATTGACGCTTATCACCAAATAGGTTCACCGATACTTTATTCTTGCTGTATTTTTGCCATTCTGCGTTAAACGCTTCTACTACACGCTGGCCGTAATTACCTTGAGGAGCGAGTATTAAAGGGTATTGATAGCCTTGGCTAAACAGATACTTAGCGGCTTGTTCAACCTCTTGCTCTGGCGAAAGTGCAAGATAGCAAGTGTTAGGATGATCTTCAATTTGGTCTGGAATATTCAACGCCAGCGTAGGGATAGAAGCTAAGCGTGCTTGTTGAAGCTTATGTAGATTTTCTATGTTCTCTTTGATGAGTGGCCCAACAATGAAATCAATGTTTTTTTCAATCAATTGCTTGTCTATGAGCGCGGCGTCTTCGGCATTGGTATCAATCACAGTCAAGGTAGCATTGAGGTCACGGTTACGGTCATTCATCATCGCCATGATAAAGCCATCACGGATCAGTTGAGCTTGCGTGGCAAACTTTCCTGAAAGAGGAAGTAACAACGCGGTGTTAGTGGGCTTGATGATCTCCAGCGCTAAAATATCTTGTATCGCTTTAGGTGTATAACGAGCCGCTGGGTGATTGCTGTTTTCCGCAAGCCATTTTTCGAGCGTATTCTTCAACTGCGGAATATTGCTATTGAGCGTTTTCATATATATAGCCAGTTGTAGCCAGCCATCGAGCACGTTTTCGTTAGGCTCTGGATTTAATTGGGTAATTTCACGTTCGCTATAGTGATTGAAATTGAGCCAAATTTGATCGGCAATCGCTTCTTGCTCGGCATCATCAACGTAAGTGCTTAATGCAATAAGCTCCCTACTTGAATCAAAAGGGCGGCTGAGCGCGGTAAAAATATCGGCGCGCATTTGATGGTATTGAGCCCATGTTTCAGGGCTTAGCTTCCACCAAGCCTGAAAATTAAGCTGAGAGAGCGCTTGTGAAAACTGTTCCGCATTACTCAACAACTGCGCCTTAGCCATTTGCCATTCAGCTTGTTGCGCTTCAGAGAGCGACTGTTTGGCTAAGCGCATAATCAACAGTTGCGCTTGTTCGCTGTTGTTTTCGTTAATGGCGGCTTTAAGAGCCATGATCAACCAATCATTTTGCAGTGAACCTTGGCTACTATCTGCTTGCATCAAGTAAGTTTGCGCTGACTTGGTGGGATCTTGCGTAATGTCGACTGAGGTGGGCGTCGACGGTGAAGACGAACACGCCGCCAAAGCCATTGCTAATGCAACGGGCGTGAATAAGCGTGGTACACTGAGTCTCGGATGGTTCTTCATAGCCATGAGTTCTTTCGTTATTCCGTGTAAAATTGTCTCTATATTAATCGTTGAAGTGATGGTAAACAAATGACAGATAGCAAAACCTTGCCAGCAGAGATCCCAACTCTCTACATTGTTCCTACGCCAATTGGCAATTTGGGTGATATTACCCAGCGAGCCATTGAAGTACTCTCAAGTGTTGATGTTATCGCTGCGGAAGATACACGCCATACTGGCAGACTTCTCGCTCACTTCAATATCCAGACTAAAACCTTTGCCTTGCATGATCACAACGAACAGCAAAAAGCACAAGTGTTAGTCGATAAATTATTATCAGGGCAATCTATTGCGTTGGTTTCTGATGCAGGAACGCCACTGATCAGTGATCCAGGGTACCATCTTGTCAATCAATGTCGTCAAGCTGGTGTGAGAGTTGTGCCACTTCCGGGCGCTTGTGCTGTGATTACTGCGCTCAGTGCATCAGGCTTGCCTTCTGATCGTTTCAGTTTTGAAGGTTTTTTGCCGCCGAAAAGCAAAGGGCGTAAAGATAAATTCCTAGAGATCGCTAAGGCTGAACGCACCTGTATTTTTTATGAGTCACCACACCGAATTAGCGAATCACTGCAAGATATGTTAGCTATCTTAGGGCCAGATCGTAACGTGGTGCTAGCCCGCGAGCTCACCAAAACCTTCGAGACGATTCAAGGTTTGCCGTTAGGCGAACTGATTAATTGGATTAATGAAGATGAGAACCGCAAGCGTGGTGAAATGGTGTTACTGATCCATGGTTACAGAGAAAGCGTGGACGATAGCTTGCCAGACGAAGCGTTGCGCAGTTTAGCGATTTTGACAAAAGAGCTGCCTCTGAAAAAAGCGGCCGCATTGGCGGCTGAAATTTATAACCTTAAGAAAAATGCCCTTTATAAGTGGGGGCTTGAAAACCTATCTGCTTAATTAGCCAGCGGCATCTTGATGTTTTAAATCGATGGATAATTAAACGCTTAAGCGTGAATTAAACACAGAAGTTGTTTGAGCCTAGACAGTACCTATCTTTCTCTATACAATCCGCCCTCGGAGTTGACTGGGTAGTCGCTGCTTCATTGATGTCCTTTAGCCTTGTGCTGGGGAGACTGATGGAGGGGAGGAAAGTCCGGGCTCCATAGAGCAGGGTGCCAGGTAACGCCTGGGGGGCGAAAGCCTACGACAAGTGCAGCAGAGAGAAGACCGCCGATGGCCCAATTTCTTCGGAATGGGCACAGGTAAGGGTGAAAGGGTGCGGTAAGAGCGCACCGTGCGTCTGGCAACAGTTCGTAGCAAGGTAAACTCCACCCGGAGCAAGACCAAATAGGCTTCCACATTGCGTTGCTCGCGTAAGGAAGCGGGTAGGTTGCTTGAGCCAGTGAGTGATTGCTGGCCTAGACGAATGGCTACTGCCGCGCAAGCGGAACAGAACCCGGCTTATACGTCAACTCCACCTATTGCAGACCCATCATAACTCTTGCGGTTATGATGGGTTTTTTGCTTTTTATTGACGAAAATTATTTCGTAAGCACTAAACTTAGCGCAATATCACGTGATGCCAACGTCAAGTGGTAGCGATGCGGCGTTAAATCAGTAAACTGAATACTTGCGCCGTAGCCGATTGCTATATTTCAGCTTTAGCCCGATGAGAAAACGATGACTGAACCTTTTCAACACATTTCTGTACTACTGAATGAATCCATTGATGGCCTTGCTATCAAACCAGACGGTATTTATATCGACGGCACGTTTGGCCGTGGTGGTCATAGTCGTACAATTCTCTCTAAGTTGGGTGACCATGGTCGTCTGTACAGCATAGATCGCGATCCACAAGCGATTGCTGAAGCTGGAAAAATTAACGACCCGCGTTTTACTATCATTCATGGCCCATTTTCTGGCATGGCACAATACGCTGAGCGCTACGATCTGGTCGGAAAAGTGGATGGAGTACTACTTGATTTAGGCGTTTCCTCGCCACAGTTGGACGATGCCGAGCGCGGTTTTAGCTTCATGAAAGATGGCCCGCTTGATATGCGTATGGACCCGACGTCAGGGCTCCCTGTCTCGCAGTGGCTTGCGCAAGCCGATTTGGACGACATTACTTGGGTGATTCGTGAATTTGGTGAAGACAAGCATGCGCGCCGTATTGCCAAAGCGATTGTCGCTTACCGTGAAGACGATGAAAAAGAGCCTCTGACGCGCACCAGTCAATTGGCTAAACTGATTTCAGAAGCTGCGCCGAAAAGCTTTAAAGAGAAAAAACACCCGGCTACGCGCTCATTTCAAGCATTTCGTATCTATATCAATAGTGAATTAGAAGAGATCGACACTGCATTAAAAGGCGCAGCTAAGATCTTAGCCCCACAAGGGCGCTTATCGGTGATCAGTTTCCATTCGCTTGAAGATCGCATGGTCAAACGCTTTATTCGTAAAGAGAGTAAAGGCCCAGAGGTTCCACATGGTTTGCCGTTAACAGAAATACAAATTCAGGCATTGGGCTCAGCCAACTTAAAACCAGTTGGGAAAGCGATTATGCCAACTAAAGAAGAGGTGGAACTCAATCCCCGTTCACGCAGCTCAGTATTACGAGTTGCTGAAAAACTGTAGTCCATGTCTAAGTCGCCGCCTAACTTAACCAAACTGATTGCACTTGACCTGTTTACGGTGGGTCGAGTGCCGCTTATTTTGTTAATGTTAATTTTTGCCAGTGCGATGGGAGTGGTGTTTATTACCCATCATTCTAGGCAGGCGATTTCAGAAAAAGATCAAACCTTAGTTGAGCGCGAGCGGCTCGATAATGAATGGCGTAACCTCATTCTTGAGGAAACGGCCCTCGCAGAACATAGCCGCGTGCAGAATCTTGCCAAACAAGAGCTGGAAATGAAGCGACCTGATTCTGATAAAGAAGTGGTGATTACGCTCAAATGAAAAAAGACAAAGCCCAAGCGGCACCTCGTCAAGAAAAAGCGACATCTCCTATTTTGATCCGTTGGCGATTCTATCTCATCCTCTTTTTTGTATTCGTTGCTTTCGCTTTATTGGTTGGGCGTGTTGCCTTCATCCAAATTATCGAACCGGATAATTTGATCCGCGAAGGGGATATGCGCTCTGTCCGAGCCAAAACCTTGCCATCGGCACGCGGAATCATTTCAGATCGTAATGGTGAACCTCTCGCAGTCAGTGTTCCTGTCGATGCAGTATGGGCTGATCCTGTGGCTATTTTTAAAGCCGGCGGCTTAGTTGAACGTGAACGTTGGTACGCACTGGCTGATGTGTTAGGCATTAAGCGCAGTGAGCTGCTGAAAAAAATTGAAGAGAACCAAACCCGCCGTTTTATCTATTTGCAGCGTCAAGTGAGCCCTGCAATGGCCAATTATATTCGCGAACTTAAATTAGCGGGTGTGGGGCTCAAGGCCGAATCTCGCCGTTACTATCCAGCTGGTGAGGCGAGTGCGCACTTAATTGGTGTGACGGGCATCGATGGCCACGGTTTAGAAGGGGTTGAGCGCAGCTATGATAAATGGCTGACGGGGGAAGCTGGCAAACAGGTGATCCGCAAAGATCGGTATGGCCGAGTGGTGGAAAATATCTCGCTTGAAGAGCGTGAAGAGGGCAAGCCGCTGGCGTTGACCATTGACCAACGTTTGCAAGCGATCGCCTTTCGTGCGGTCAAGCAAGCTGTAGCGGACTATCGTGCCACTTCGGCATCGGCCATTTTGCTCGACGTGAAAACGGGTGCGGTATTAGCGATGGTTAACGCCCCTTCATACAACCCCAATAACCGTTCCGATTGGCAAAGTTTTAAAATGCGTAACCGCGTGATCACGGACGCCTTTGAACCGGGCTCAACTGTCAAACCTTTTGTGGTATTGGCCGCGCTTGAAAATGGTGTTGCGAATGACAAAACGGTGATTGATACAGGGAATGGCATCATGCAAATCGGCGGCAGTCGAGTGCGTGATACCTCAAAAGTCGGCAAAGCCGATTTAACCTTAATTCTGAAAAAATCGAGTAACATCGGAGTGGCTAAGCTGGCGCTTGAAATGCCTCTCGAAGCCCTATTAGGTATGTATACCTCTGTAGGGCTTGGTGAAATGTCCGGTTTAAACCTCGTCGGTGAGACTTTGGGTATTTTCCCGAATCGCCGCCGTTGGTCACCGTTTGAAATTGCCACCTTGGCATTTGGCTATGGTTTGTCAATTACACCCATTCAGTTGGCTCATGCTTATGCCACTTTAGGCAATTTAGGTCAGTACCAACCAATCCATATTATTGACAGCAACCAGCAAGATTTATCACGCCAAGTGGTTGATAAAACTAATGCTAAGAAAGTGTTGGAAATGTTAGAAACCGTTACCCAACCCGGTGGCACAGCAACTCAAGCCGCGGTTCCGGGCTATCGTATTGCGGCCAAGTCAGGCACTTCGCGCAAAGCGATTGCCGGCGGTTATGGTGATGAATATTTTGCTTACACGGCAGGAGTGGCTCCAGTGAGCGACCCTCGAGTCTCGTTAGTGGTGATGGTGAATGAACCTCAAGGTGACTTATATTATGGCGGTTCCGTTGCCGGCCCTGTCTTTGCCGAAATAATGAAAGGAGCGTTGCAGATCCTCAATGTCGCTCCTGATGAAAATCGATTCCAAAAATAATTAAGAGAGAAGCACAATGACGCCGAGTATGTGTTTACAAGATCTCATCGCCCCTTGGCTTGACCTCGATGGCCATTCTATTTCAACGTTGTCGGTGACTCGTTTAGTGCTCGATAGCCGTAAAATATCACCCAATGATACCTTTATTGCAGTGGTCGGCCATACCATCGACGGAAGGCAGTTTATTGATAGCGCCACTCAAGCTGGGGCGAATCTGGTATTGGCTCAAGCGTGTGAGCAGCATCCGCATGGCAGTATGACTACGGTCAATGGCGTGTTAGTGATTTACCTTGCTGATCTAAACCAACATCTATCTCAACTGGCATCGCGGCTTTACCGCTCGAAGACCAGTACGTTGATTGGGGTTACGGGAACCAACGGTAAAACCACCATTACTCAATTAATCGCGCAGTGGATTGACTTGTTAGGCGAGAAAGCGGCGGTGCTGGGTACTACGGGGAATGGTTTTCTCAACCATTTACAGCCTGCCGCCAATACCACAGGTAATGCCCTTGAGGTCCAAGAAACACTCTATCAATTAGCGCAACAGGGCGCTCGCTATACCGCTCTGGAAGTCTCTTCGCACGGATTAGTTCAAGGGCGAGTTCAAGCATTGAAGTTCGCTGTGGGCGTGTTTTCTAACTTAAGCCGCGATCATCTCGATTATCATGGCACCATGGAAGAGTACGCCAAAGCAAAGCTCTCCTTATTTACCGCTCATCACTGCCAACACGCTGTCATTAATGCCGACGATGCGGTGGGTGCGAGTTGGTTAGCACAGCTGAAAGCACCGATTGCCGTCTCTTTAAAGCAGCAACCGCAATGCGCTAAAGCGCTGTGGGCGAGCTCGGTCTCTTACAGTGATAATGGTATTTCATTAACCTTCGACGGCTACTATGGTCAAGGTGAATTGAGCGTGCCGTTGATTGGCGAATTTAACGCCAGCAATCTTCTACTCGCGTTTGCCACTATGCTGACTTTAGGTTTTGATAAACAAGCCTTGATGACAACGGCCTCTCAACTGCAGCCAGTCTTAGGGCGAATGGAGCTCTTTCAAGCGCCAAATCGTGCGAAGATCGTCGTCGATTATGCACACACGCCTGATGCTTTGGAAAAAGCACTATTAGCACTTCGCGTTCATTGCCAAGGTCAGCTATGGGCGATTTTTGGTTGTGGTGGCGACCGTGATAAAGGCAAACGCCCGATGATGGCCGAAATTGCAGAGCGCTGCGCCGATAAGGTCATTTTGACCGACGATAACCCTCGTAGCGAAAAACCGGCAGACATTGTGCAAGATATGGTGGCAGGGCTTGAGTTTGCAAGTCGCGCACACGTTGAACACAATCGTTACGCTGCCGTGCAATACGCCCTGCAACATGCTGATCAGCAAGACATCATTTTATTGGCAGGCAAAGGGCATGAAGATTATCAAGTGATGGCCCATCAAACTATTCACTATTCGGATCGCGAAACGGCGCAAACCTTACTGGAGATAAGTGCATGATAGAAGTCTCTTTACAGCAATTGACGCACGTTTTGCAGGCACAATTGGTTGGTTGTGATGTCACCGTGTCTGAGGTCTCGACCGACACTCGTCAAATTAAACCCGGTGCGCTCTTTGTTGCCTTGGTCGGGGATAAATTTGATGCTCATGAGTTTGCTGCACAAGCGGTTGCGTCTGGTGCAAAGGCGTTATTGGTTCAGCGCCCTTTGGCGGTTTCGGTTCCTCAACTGGTGGTCACCGACACCAAACAGGCGTTAGGCCTGCTTGGCGCTTGGGTTCATCAACAGTGTCAAACACCGACCGCTGCGATCACAGGCAGTTGCGGTAAAACCACAGTCAAAGAGATGGTGGCAAATATTTTATCAGCCAAAGGCCGCGTGCTCTTTACTGCTGGCAATTTTAATAATGATATCGGCGTGCCGCTCACTCTGCTTCGCTCTGGTCTTAATGATGCGTATGCGGTGATTGAGTTAGGGGCGAACCATATTGGTGAAATTGCTTATACCACCTCTTTAGTGAAGCCGGATGTCGCATTGGTGAACAATGTTGCCGCGGCGCATCTGGAAGGTTTTGGCTCAATTGAGGGCGTAAAACAGGCGAAAGGTGAAATTTATCAAGGCCTTGCTTCAGGTTCGACAGCCATTATTAATTTAGAAAGCCACGGTGGTGAGCGGTGGAGCGCTATTTTAGCGGACAAAACCGTTAAAACCTTTTCTAGCCGTCAAATGGCAGATTTTTACGCCCGTGGTATTAGGCTTAATGAACAAGGTGAAGCCCAGTTTGAAATGATCACACCCGTCGGTCATATTGATATTGGGCTCAATATTGTGGGTGAACATAACGTTTCCAATGCGTTGGCGGCGGCGGCATTAGCCATTGAGTTGGGGGCGAATCTTGAAGAGGTGCAGTACGGACTTGCGCATCTAGCTCAGGTGAAAGGGCGTGTTGATGTCACCCAATTGAGCTCGACTGTGAAACTGATTGATGACAGTTACAATGCCAGTGTTCCAGCGATGAAAGCGGCGGTTGATCTACTTAACACTTTCTCTGCAAGGCGTTGGTTAATTTTAGGTAATATGGCTGAGTTGGGCGATGAAAGCCTTGCACTTCATCGTCAAGTCGGTGAACATGCTGCACCATTCCAGTTTGACTATGTCCTTACTTACGGTCGCGATGCAAAAGTGATCAGTGACCTATGCCATGGCCTTCATTTTGAAAGCCATGCGGACATGATTGCTTATATCGAGCAGCAATTATCACAATTCGATCAAGAGTCTCATACCTTACTTGTCAAAGGTGCAAACAGTGCGGGTATGAGTAAAATTGTGGCTGCTCTCAAGGAGAAATACTCATGATTATTTGGCTCGCGGATCTACTCCAGCCATACTTCTCTTTTTTTCGTCTGTTCGAATATCTCTCATTTCGGGCCATCGTCAGTATTTTAACCGCACTTGCTCTGTCGTTATGGATGGGGCCGCGTTTGATTAAACGTTTGCAACTACTGCAAATTGGTCAAGTGGTGCGTAACGATGGTCCAGAATCACATTTTAGTAAGCGCGGTACGCCAACCATGGGCGGTGTTATGATCCTCGCCTCTATCATTACTACCGTACTGCTGTGGACAGATCTCTCAAACCCTTACGTGTGGGCTGTACTCGCGGTGCTGCTTGGTTATGGCGTCGTCGGTTTTGTGGATGATTATCGCAAAGTGGTGCGTAAAAACAGTGATGGATTGATCGCGCGCTGGAAATACTTTTGGCAGTCGGCCATTGCGTTGATAGTGGCGTTTGCTCTCTATGCACATGGCAACGATACCGCAGCTACTCAGCTTGTGGTGCCTTTCTTTAAAGATGTGATGCCGCAACTGGGCTTGCTCTACATTGTGCTGACCTATTTTGTCATCGTCGGAACCAGTAACGCGGTGAATTTAACCGATGGTCTGGATGGTTTAGCCATCATGCCGACTGTTTTGGTTGCTGCTGGTTTTGCTGTGATTGCATGGGCAACTGGGAACGTCAATTTCGCCAGTTATCTGCATATTCCTTATGTTCCTTATGCCTCAGAGTTGGTGGTGGTGTGTACTGCAATTGTGGGGGCCGGTTTAGGTTTTCTGTGGTTCAACACTTATCCTGCGCAAGTCTTTATGGGCGATGTGGGTTCACTCGCTCTAGGCGGTGCACTCGGTACAATTGCGGTGTTGGTTCGTCAAGAGTTTGTGTTAGTGATCATGGGCGGCGTGTTTGTGATGGAAACCTTGTCGGTGATTTTACAAGTCGGTTCCTACAAATTGCGTGGTCAACGCATTTTCCGGATGGCCCCTATCCATCACCACTATGAATTGAAAGGTTGGCCAGAACCACGCGTGATCGTCCGTTTTTGGATTATCTCAATTGTGTTGGTGTTAGTGGGTTTGGCTACACTAAAAGTGCGCTAGTGATAGAGCAAAACGGTGTTGAATGGAATGAAGATGGATCGTTGGCAAACTGTTAATAATGTGGTGGTCGTGGGGCTAGGTATGACGGGCCTCTCGGTGGTTAACTACCTTTTGAGCTTAGATCGCTCGCTCACGATTAAGGTGATCGACACGCGGGAAAACCCGCCAGGTCGAGAGCATTTAAACTCGCAAGTTGAGCTACATTGTGGCGGCTGGAACCAAGCTTGGTTATTTGACGCTGACCTGATTGTTACTAATCCGGGCATTGCTTTAGCTACGCCAGAGATTCAACAGGCGTTAGCACAACATATTCCCGTGGTGGGCGATATTGAGCTCTTTGCTTGGCAGGTGGATAAGCCTGTTATCGCTATCACAGGAGCCAACGGCAAGAGCACAGTGACGGATTTAACCGGAGTACTTGCTAAAGCTGCTGGGCTTAAGGTTGCCGTTGGCGGCAATATTGGTGTGCCTGCTTTAGATCTACTTCAGCAAGAGGCCGATCTTTATGTGCTGGAGCTCTCAAGCTTCCAGCTGGAAACGACCTCAAGTTTAAAACTCGTCTCTGCTGCCTTTCTCAATCTGACTGAAGATCATATGGATCGCTACGATGGTATGGAATCGTATCGCCAAGCTAAATTGCGCATTTTTAAGTATGCGCAAGCGGCGGTCGTGAACGCCGATGATAGCCAGACGGAACCTCCCTCATTTTCAGGTCATATCGCACGTTTTTCCGTTGAACATGACGCGGACTATTGCACGCAAATGATTGATGGCAAATCGTTCTTAGTGGCGAAAGGCACGCCATTGTTGGCAAGCGAGGAACTCAGCTTAGTGGGACGACACAATAGTGCTAACGTGCTCACTGTGCTCGCACTGCTCGATTTAGCGGGTGTTGATTACTCATCTGCGCTTGATGCATTGAAATCTTACCGCGGGCTGACACATCGTTGTCAGGTTGTTGCTGATAATCACGGCGTAAAATGGGTCAATGACTCGAAAGCGACCAATGTCGCAAGCACTCAAGCGGCGTTGTCGGGGTTAAATTGCCAAGGGACTTTGTATCTGCTTGTGGGGGGCGTTGGCAAGGGCGCTGATTTCTCGCCATTAGCACCGATACTAAAAACATTGAACGTAAAACTGTGCTGTTTTGGCGTTGACGGTGGGCAATTCATGCCACTGCATCCATCGGCTCAGTTCTATTCATCGATGGAAGAGATTATCGTATCGATCAAACCGCAGCTGCGTCGTGGTGATATGGTGATGCTTTCGCCTGCTTGTGCCAGTTTTGATCAGTTTAAAAACTTTATGGCCAGAGGTGACGCCTTTGCCGAGCTTGCGCAGCGTTACGCTTAATCAACAGGAAATTGCATTTTGTCCTTTTCAAGCCTCATCAAAATGACTCGTCAATGGTTTCAGAGCCAAGCGCCTGAAGCCTTGTTTGATCGTCAATTGGTATGGATTGCTTTAGGTTTGATGCTGACTGGGCTTGTGATGGTGACATCGGCTTCGTTTCCTATCAGTTCGCGTTTAACGGATCAACCGTTTCACTTTATGTTTCGTCACGCCATTTTCTTGATGTTGGCTATCGTGACATCGAGTGTGGTGTTGCAAGTGCCAATGAAACGTTGGATGCAATACAGCTCGGTGCTACTTGGCGTCTCTTTTATGCTGCTGATTGTGGTTTTGCTCGCGGGCAAATCGGTCAATGGTGCCTCGCGTTGGATCCCTTTGGGGTTATTTAACCTGCAACCTGCGGAGGTCGCGAAACTGTCACTGTTTATTTTCATGGCTGGTTACTTAGTTCGTAAACAAGATGAAGTGAGGCAAACCTTTTTTGGTGGTTTCATGAAACCGATTATGGTGTTTGGAACCTTGGCTATCTTGCTACTTGGTCAGCCAGATTTGGGAACCGTGGTTGTGATGCTGGTGACTCTGTTTGGTATGCTGTTTATTGCTGGGGCCAAACTGTCACAATTTATTGCGCTCATGGTGGCTGGAATTGTTGCGGTAATCGCACTGATTGCGGCAGAGCCTTACCGTATTCGCCGTGTGACTTCATTTCTTGACCCGTGGGAAGACCCGTTTGGCAGCGGTTATCAATTGACTCAATCTTTGATGGCCTTTGGTCGTGGAGAGTGGTTTGGTCAAGGGCTGGGTAACTCGATTCAAAAGCTAGAGTACTTACCTGAAGCACACACTGATTTCGTATTTGCAGTGCTGGCTGAAGAGCTCGGTTTTGTTGGCGTTGTACTGGTTCTACTGCTGATTTTTAGTCTGGTGCTTAAAGCGGTGTTTATCGGTAAAAAAGCCTTTGAGCATGATCAGCAATTTGGTGGCTATTTGGCCTTTGGTATTGGAATTTGGTTTGCATTCCAAACGCTCGTCAATGTGGGTGCTGCAGCGGGTATGGTGCCGACTAAGGGCCTAACGCTGCCCTTGATCAGTTACGGCGGTTCAAGCTTAATTATTATGTCGGTTGCGGTGTCGATCTTATTGAGAATTGATCATGAGTGTCGACTCAAAGATCGCAATCGAGTGTCTATAGAAAAAGAATCCAATGATAAACAATAAACGTTTAATGGTTATGGCTGGTGGCACGGGGGGACATGTTTTTCCCGGTCTCGCTGTGGCTAAACAGCTCCAACAACAAGGTTGGCAGATCCGCTGGCTAGGGACTGCGGATCGGATGGAAGCAGAATTAGTGCCTAAACATGGTATTGAGATCGACTTTATTCAGGTCAAAGGTTTACGTGGCCAAGGCATAGGGCGTTTGCTGAAAGCGCCTTTTCAAATTGTGAACGCGATTTTTCAAGCGCGTCGTTATTTGAAGCAGTGGCAACCTGATGCGGTGCTCGGCATGGGCGGATACGTCAGTGGCCCCGGTGGCGTGGCAGCGTGGTCTATGGGAATTCCCGTTGTGCTTCACGAGCAAAATGCCGTAGCAGGGTTAACCAACCGTTGGCTTTCGAAAATTGCCAAACGCGTATTTCAAGCCTTCCCCGGAGCCTTTACTGAGGCGCAAGTCGTAGGTAACCCTGTACGTCAAGATGTCGCTACATTACCCGCACCGCAAGTACGCTTTGCTGAGCGAAATGAACCGATCCGCATTCTCGTGATGGGCGGCAGCCAAGGTGCGCAGATTCTCAACCGAACTTTGCCTGACGTACTAGCTGTGCTTGGCGATAATTACCAAGTTTGCCATCAAGCAGGCAAGAATAATCAGCAGTCGGTTGAGCAAGCTTATCGCGCGCTTCAGATCAAAAATGCACACGTTACCGAGTTCATTGAGGATGTGGCTGGCGCTTATGCGTGGGCTGATTTACTGGTGTGTCGCTCGGGAGCATTAACGGTTTCTGAAGTGGCTGCGGCCGGTGTTGGCGCTATATTTATTCCTTTTATGCATAAAGACCGACAGCAAGCGCTTAACGCGGATCACTTAGTCGCTTGTGGTGCGGCCAAAATGATTGAACAGCCGCAGCTCACAGTAGAAAAACTAGCGCAAGAGATTGCTTCTCTTGAGCGTCATGATCTGCTGTTGATGGCGCAACAAGCGCGTGCAGCCGCACAACTGGATGCTGATAAAGTCGTTGCCGACGCTATCATCGCACTTACCCAATAACGAGAAATTTTTCATGACCATTAAACATACTCAAGATTTAGCTCAAATCCGCGCCATGGTGCCAGAGATGCGCCGCGTCAAGTGTATTCACTTTGTCGGTATTGGTGGGGCGGGAATGAGCGGAATTGCAGAAGTATTGCTCAATGAAGGCTACCAAATTACCGGCTCTGATCTTGCTTCCAACCCTGTGACTGAAAGATTGGCAAGTAAAGGGGCTATCATTTATATCGGTCATCAAGCCACTAATATTGAACTCGCCAGCGTGGTGGTAGTCTCTACTGCAATCGATGAGCTAAATCCTGAACTGAAAGCGGCGCGTGAGCGACGCATTCCTATTGTTCGTCGTGCAGAAATGTTGGCGGAATTAATGCGTTTTCGTCATGGCATTGCGGTGGCTGGTACGCATGGTAAAACAACGACTACGGCATTGGTTACGCAAATTTATTCTGAGGCTGGTTTAGATCCCACGTTTGTTAATGGCGGGTTAGTCAAAAGCGCTGGCACCAATGCGCGTTTGGGTTCAAGTCGGATTTTGATTGCTGAAGCTGACGAAAGTGATGCTTCATTCCTTCATCTTCAGCCTATGGTTAGTATCGTGACCAACATCGAAGCTGATCACATGGATACGTATGGCGGTGATTTTGAAACGCTCAAACAGACCTTCATCGATTTCCTACACAACCTGCCATTTTATGGTCAGGTGATATTATGTATTGATGATCCTGTTGTGCGTGAAATCATTCCACGTATCAGCCGTCAAGTGATCACCTACGGTTTTGCCGATGATGCAGATGTCAGGATTGAGAATTACCATCAGCAGGGGCAACAAGGCCAGTTTACGGTCGTCAGACAGGGACGAGCCAATCTGGATATCACGCTTAATATTCCAGGTCGTCATAATGCGCTTAATGCCTCCGCGGCTATTGCAGTGGCAACGGAAGACGACATCAGCGATGAAGCGATTTTAAAAGCGATGGCTAGCACCCAAGGTACGGGACGTCGTTTTGATCATCTGGGCGAGTTTGATACGGGCAATGGGGTTGCGATGCTCGTTGATGATTATGGTCATCATCCGACCGAGGTGGGCGTGACTATTAAGGCGGCGCGTAGTGGTTGGCAAGAAAAACGGCTAGTGATGATTTTCCAACCCCATCGCTACAGTCGAACTCGCGATCTGTATGATGATTTTGCCAATGTACTGGAGCAAGTCGATGTGCTGATCATGCTCGATGTCTATGCCGCAGGAGAAAAGCCGATTTCGGGAGCCGATGGTCGATCGTTGTGCCGAACGATACGCAGTCGCGGTAAAATTGATCCTATTTTTGTTCCCGACAGCACCATACTGCCTTCGATTCTGGCTAATGTATTACAAGATGGTGACCTCGTTCTGACGCAAGGTGCTGGGGATATCGGCAAGGTAGCGAAACATTTAGCGGGACTCGAACTGAATATCAGTAAAATGCAACAGGTTTAATTTAAATGGCTTATTTGTGTATCAATATTGAATAACATGGTATCCAGTCCAGATTTATTACTTTCAATGTTTGATACTTTCAGCGACCTCAGTATAATCCGGAGGTTAAAGTCAGTGCTTTTACCTCTATTGTGAACCAAATAGGGCATGCGATTGCGATTTAGAAACAGGAACATCAGGCTTTGTTAATGAATGTGTTCGATGAAAGCCGAGCTGTGTCCCGTTCGCCACTCATAAAAGATCACGCCGCTGGCGCTATTTTTTTATTTGTGGTGTTGTTGCTGATAAGTTCACTCATTTATTCAACACTCAGTTGGATGTGGGACGAACAGAGGCTACCGCTTTCAAAAATTGTTCTACAAGGTGACTTGCAATACGTATCTTCGCTAGATGTGCAGCGCGCTTTTGCTCAGTTGGATCATATCGGTACTTTCATGTCGCAAGATATTAACGTACTTCAATCGAGTGTACAGGTCATCCCGTGGGTGGCCCATGCATCGATTCGTAAACAATGGCCTGACACAATAAAAGTGTTTCTGACAGAGTATAGAGCGGTAGCGATTTGGAATGGCAACGCTTTGTTAGACGGATATGGCACGGTATTTAATGGTGATATTGGTCAATTGAACGGCGATAGAGTGAAACTTTATGGCCCGCAAGGAACCAGTCACGAAGTACTGGATGTTTGGAATAAAACGAACCCTAAGTTTCAATCATTAAACTTAAATATATCGTCACTGTTACTCAACGATCGTCGAGCGTGGCAAATAATTTTAGATAATGGCATCCGCTTAGAGTTAGGTAAAGAATCACTAGATGAGCGAGTTGCACGTTTTATTTCGCTGTATAAGAATTTAGGTAATAAAGCTGAACAAGTTAGCTATATCGATCTTAGATATGATACAGGAGCCGCAGTAGGTTGGTTTCCTGAACAAGAAGCACAAGAGAGTAAAAATGACTAAGACCGCTGATGACAACATTATTGTTGGTCTTGATATAGGCACAGCCACCGTGTCAGCTTTAGTCGGTGAAATACTGCCTGACGGTCAAATTAATATTATTGGCGCTGGTACGAGCCCATCCCGTGGGATGGATAAAGGGGGAGTTAACGATCTTGAATCGGTCGTTAAGTCTGTCCAAAGAGCGGTTGACCAAGCAGAATTAATGGCGGAATGCCAAATTAGTAATGTGTTTCTCTCTCTATCTGGGCGACATATTGCGAGCCGTATTGAAAAAGGCATGGGAACTATTTCAGATGAAGAAGTTTCTCAAGAAGATATGGATCGAGCGATTCATACCGCCAAATCAATAAAAATTGGGGAAGAGCAAAGAATATTGCACGTCATTCCTCAAGAATTTACGATTGATTACCAAGAGGGAATTAAAAACCCGCTTGGTTTATCAGGTGTGCGCATGGAAGTGAGCGTGCATCTTATTTCTTGTCATAATGATATGGCGAGAAATATTATCAAAGCGGTAGAACGCTGTGGTTTAAAAGTTGAACAACTGGTTTACTCTGGTTTAGCGGCAAGTAATGCAGTTATTACGGAAGATGAGCGAGAGTTAGGTGTGTGCGTAATTGATATAGGCGCAGGCACTATGGATGTTGCTATCTGGACCGGTGGTGCGTTACGACATACTGAAGTGTTTTCTTATGCAGGAAACGCAGTAACCAGTGATATTGCTTTTGCGTTTGGCACACCAGTCAGTGATGCTGAAGAGATTAAAGTAAAATATGGCTGTGCGCTGAGTGAATTGGTAAGCAAGGATGATACCGTTAACGTCCCAAGTGTAGGAGGAAGACCTTCGCGAAGTTTGCAAAGACAAACCTTGTCGGAAGTGATTGAACCTCGCTACACTGAATTAATGGGATTAGTTAACCAAACTATAGATACTGTCCAAGACAAATTGCGCAAAAATGGTATTAAACACCATTTAGCGGCTGGTGTTGTTTTAACTGGCGGCGCTGCGCAAATTGAAGGTTTGGTTGAGTGTGCGGAACGCGTTTTCCGCAATCAAGTTCGCGTAGGCAAGCCTTTAGAGGTGAGTGGCCTTACAGATTATGTAAAAGAGCCGTATCATTCTACGGCGGTTGGTTTACTTCATTATGCGAAAGAGAGCCAAATTAATGACGACACGGAATACAGCGAACCGAAACGCCAATCCATGTCGAGCTTAATTGGTCGTTTGCGTAACTGGATACAAAAAGAGTTTTAACCTGAGTTGCAGGGAAAACGGAGATAACACATGTTTGAACCGATGATGGAAATGTCTGACGATGCTGTAATTAAAGTCGTTGGAGTTGGTGGGGGTGGCGGTAACGCTGTTGAACACATGGTGCGTGAGTCCATCGAAGGCGTGGAATTCATCAGTGTCAATACCGATGCGCAAGCACTTCGTAAAACAAGCGTAAGTAGCGTCATTCAAATTGGTGGTGATATCACTAAAGGTTTGGGTGCTGGTGCAAACCCGCAAGTTGGACGTGATGCAGCTCTAGAAGACAGAGAAAGAATTAAAGAAGTTCTGATGGGTGCCGATATGGTGTTTATCGCAGCTGGTATGGGCGGTGGTACAGGTACAGGTGCTGCTCCTGTTATTGCAGAAGTTGCCAAAGAACTGGGTATCTTAACCGTAGCGGTTGTCACGAAACCTTTCAGTTTTGAAGGAAAAAAACGTTTGGCATTTGCTGAGCAAGGTATTGAAGAGTTGTCAAAACACGTTGACTCTTTGATTACCATTCCTAATGAAAAACTACTGAAAGTGTTAGGTCGTGGTATTACCTTACTTGAAGCATTTGCGAGTGCGAATGATGTACTTAAAAATGCAGTGCAAGGTATTGCAGAGCTAATTACACGCCCAGGCATGATTAACGTGGACTTTGCTGACGTACGTACTGTGATGTCAGAAATGGGCCACGCGATGATGGGTAGTGGAGTGGCTCGCGGCGAAGATCGTGCTGAAGAAGCGGCAGAGATGGCAATTTCTAGCCCTCTTTTGGAAGATATTGATCTTGCAGGTGCTCGTGGCGTGTTGGTCAATATTACTGCTGGTTTGGATATGCGACTAGACGAATTTGAAACCGTCGGCAATACTGTTAAGGCGTTTGCTTCTGACAATGCGACAGTTGTCATCGGTACTTCGTTAGATCCTGATATGGCAGACGAAATTCGCGTGACTGTCGTTGCAACGGGTATTGGCAATGAGAAAAAGCCAGACATTACTTTAGTTGCAGGCGGTAAAGCCAAAGTCGCACCAGCAGTTCAACCACAAATGGTTCAGCAAGCAGCGAAAATCGAAGAAAAAACGGCACAGCCTTTGCAAGAAAGAGCAGAAGTGAAACCGCAATCAGCATCGTCGTCAACTGTTTCATCTTCTTCCGGTGCAAGCCAAAATACGGCACCGAAAGCAGATAAGGAAAATGGATATCTTGATATCCCAGCATTTTTACGTCGTCAGGCTGATTAACAATTAGACATAATTTGACACTGTTCAAAATTATGGTAGCATTCGCGGTCGGTGCTTTACCGACCGTGTTTTGTCGCACTGACATAGAGGCAAGTAGATGATCAGACAACGAACTCTGAAAGAAATAGTGAAAACAACTGGGGTGGGCTTACACTCTGGTCGTAAAGTCACATTAACGCTTCGCCCTGCTGCTGCAAACACTGGGATCATTTACCGCCGTACTGATGTCAATCCTCCAGTAGACTTCCCTGCGGACCCTGAATCTGTTCGCGATACCATGCTATGTACTGCTCTGGTCAACGATGAAGGTATTCGTATCTCTACTGTTGAGCACTTAAATGCAGCATTAGCGGGCATGGGAATCGACAACGTTATCATCGAAGTTGACGCACCTGAAATTCCTATTATGGATGGTAGTGCTAGCCCATTTGTTTACTTGCTACAACAAGCGGGCATTCAAACGCTGAATACACCAAAACGTTTTATTCGAATTAAGAAACCAGTTCGATTTGAAGATGGTGATAAGTGGGCGGAACTTGTACCCCATAACGGTTTTCGTATGGATTTTGAGATTGACTTTCAACATCCTGCTATCGATTCTGATGAACAACGCATGGTGTTTGATTTTTCCTCGCAAGGTTTCGTCAAAGAAATTTCAAGAGCTCGTACTTTTGGTTTCATGCGTGACATTGAGTACCTACAATCGCAAAACCTCTGTTTAGGTGGTAGCTTTGATTGCGCCATCGTATTAGATGAATACCGTATTCTTAATGAAGAAGGTTTGCGTTTTGCCAATGAGTTTGTCACTCATAAAGTATTGGATGCCATTGGTGACTTGTACATGTGTGGTCATTCCATTGTGGGTGAGTTCCGTGCTTATAAATCAGGCCATGGTTTAAATAACCAGCTACTGCGTGCGGTCTTAGCCGACCAAGAGGCGTGGGAATGGGCTACTTTTGAAGAAGAAGTTGGCTCTCCAGTGGCGTTTGCTGAACCAAATATGGTTCTCGCTTAATCGCAATTTTTAAATAAAAAGGCCAGACAACTGTCTGGCCTTTTTATTTGTACTAATTCATTGATGACGCTTATTTGGGCCTAGCCAATTTCGCTAAATTTTCCAAACGTTTTTTGACTTTAGGGGAAGCGCTACTCGCCACCATCAGTAATGCTTGGGCCGTATTTTCAGATAGTGGTGGGCGAGCGACCGTTTCTTTTTCTTCTTTCATACCACGATTACGATAGAGCGTTGGGTTTATCTTGAGCTCAATGCTGATCAATTTGGCAAATCCTTGGTTGCGTAACTGATTCAAAATGTGTAATCGGTCATAATCAAGCTTCATTTTTATTGATGCACTGGCCACTTCAACGATTAAGTGACCACCGCGCACATTAGCGGCTCGGACATGATCGGCCGTACCTTTAGGAAGCAACTTATTGAGCACTTTATTTAAAGCGAGGATCTCGGTGGCATGTTGCTGTATTTTTTTCAGAGATGAATCGCTGATCAGCTCTTTCGTTAACGTGGGACGGTGATCGCGCATGGTGTCTCCCTCTTAAGTTGCCATTCAATTCTATTGTGGTGCCTATGATGCGTATAGTAATAAATCCATTTTATTGCTTAAACAGTGCTCAAAAAGCGTAAAAATATTAAGTGTGCTTCAAACAAATAGTTTTGCTATTGGTTGTTGCCGCAAAAATTCCTTACACTATGCGTTACATAATTATTTAATACCTTGAAAATAAACCTCACCGTCACAATATCTGTGATACATGATTTATCTCAGTATCCTTAGTTCAAAACTGGTAGAGACTGACGGCATTAAGAGTAGATCGAAAACGATCTAATAAAGAGAGATTCCTGACACATGATAACTAAGCTACTGACAAAGGTTATTGGCAGTCGCAATGACAGAACGCTGCGCCGCCTTAAAAAAATTGTCAAAGAGATCAACAGCTACGAGCCTACTTTTGAAGCACTAACTGATGAAGAATTAAAAGCCAAAACGGTTGAGTTTCGTCAACGTTTAGAGCAAGGTGAAACCTTAGACCAATTACTTCCTGAAGCATTTGCCACCGTGCGTGAAGCGTCCAAGCGCGTATATGGTATGCGTCACTTCGACGTACAGTTGATCGGCGGTATGGTTCTCAACGCGGGTCAAATCGCAGAAATGCGCACTGGTGAAGGTAAAACGTTAACCGCGACTTTACCTGCGTATCTCAATGCCTTGCCTGGCAAAGGCGTGCACATTGTTACTGTCAACGATTATCTTGCTAAACGTGACGCAGAAACAAACCGCCCACTGTTTGAGTTTTTAGGCATGACGGTCGGTATTAACGTACCCAATATGCCACCACAAGAGAAAAAACTTTCTTATCAAGCCGACATTCTTTACGGAACCAATAACGAGTTTGGTTTCGATTACTTACGCGACAACATGGCTTTCCGTAAAGAAGATCGTGTACAGCGTGAACGTTTCTTTGCCGTAGTCGATGAAGTGGACTCGATTCTTATTGATGAAGCGCGAACGCCGTTGATTATCTCGGGTCCTGCAGAAGATAGTTCTGAGTTGTACATCCGCATTAATACCCTCATTCCACTTCTGCAAAAGCAAGATAAAGAAGATTCTGAAGAGTATCGTGGTGATGGTCACTACACGGTTGACGAAAAATCAAAACAAGTTCATTTGACTGAAACGGGTCAAGAATTTGTTGAAGAGTTAATGGTGAAAAATGGTTTGATGGAAGAGGGCGATACTCTTTATTCACCCACGAATATTAGCTTACTTCACCACGTCAATGCCGCATTGCGTGCGCATGTGTTATTTGAGAAAAACGTTGATTACATCGTGACAGAAGAGGGCGAAGTGGTCATCGTTGATGAGCACACTGGCCGTACCATGCCAGGTCGTCGTTGGTCTGAAGGTTTACACCAAGCTGTCGAGGCGAAAGAAGGTGTTAAAATCCAAAACGAGAACCAGACTCTTGCGTCGATCACCTTCCAAAACTATTTCCGTTTATACGAAAAACTTTCTGGTATGACGGGCACTGCCGATACCGAAGCGTTCGAATTCCAATCGATTTACGGTTTGGAAACCGTGGTGATCCCAACCAATAAACCTATGGTTCGTGATGATATGCCTGATGTGGTGTATCGCACTGAAGCTGAAAAATTTGCGGCGATCATTGAAGACATCAAAGCGCGTGTTGCAAAAGGTCAACCAACGCTAGTCGGTACGGTTTCGATTGAGAAATCTGAACTACTTTCTAATGCGTTGAAGCAAGCTAAAGTGAAACATAACGTGCTTAACGCGAAATTCCATGAAAAAGAAGCAGAAATTGTAGCGCAAGCGGGTATTCCGGGCGCGGTGACGATTGCGACTAACATGGCAGGTCGTGGTACTGATATTGTATTGGGCGGCAGCTGGCAGGCACAAATTGAGCAGCTAGAGAATCCAACACAAGAGCAGATCGATGAGATCAAAGCGAAGTGGAAAGAGGTTCATAACCAAGTGTTAGCCGCTGGTGGTCTGCACATTATTGGTACTGAACGCCACGAATCTCGTCGTATCGATAACCAGTTACGTGGTCGTTCTGGTCGTCAAGGGGATGCGGGTTCTTCACGTTTTTATCTATCGATGGAAGATTCACTGCTGCGTATCTTCACCTCAGATCGTATGGCAAGCCTTATCCAAAGTGGTATGGATGAAGGTGAAGCGATCGAAAGTAAGATGCTTTCTCGCTCGATTGAAAAAGCGCAACGTAAAGTCGAAGGACGTAACTTTGATATTCGTAAACAGCTTCTTGAATACGATGATGTTGCTAACGATCAACGTAAAGTAGTTTATGAGCTGCGTGATGAGCTCATGGAAGCAGACGATATCAGCGAAATGATTGAGCAGAATCGTCAAGATGTTCTGACTTCCGTTATTGACGAATACATACCGCCACAATCACTTGAGGACATGTGGGATGTTAAAGGATTGGAAGATCGTTTGAAAAACGATTTTGATTTAGAGCTGCCATTACAGCAATGGCTAGATGCTGATGATAAATTGTACGAAGAAGCGCTGCGCGAACGTATTCTTGAACAAGCGGTTAGTGTGTATCGTGAAAAAGAGAAAGCGGTTGGGGCTTCTGTTCTGCGTAATTTTGAAAAATCGGTCATGCTACAAACTCTGGATACCTTGTGGAAAGAGCATCTAGCGGCGATGGATCATTTGCGCCAAGGCATCCACCTACGTGGTTACGCGCAGAAAAACCCAAAACAAGAGTACAAGCGTGAGTCGTTTGAGCTGTTTGAAGAACTACTGAATTCTTTAAAAACCGATGTGATTACTATCTTGTCGAAGGTGCGCGTACAGCAGCAAGAAGAAGTTGAACGTATGGAAGCACAGCGTCAAGCACAGGCGGAAGAAGCCGCGCGTCGCCAACAGTTCCAGCACCAAAGTGCCGATAGTTCGGTTGCAGATGAAGCTTCTGAAGATCAAGGACACCAGCCTATGGTTCGTGAAGAGCGCAAAGTTGGTCGTAATGAGCCTTGCCCTTGTGGTAGCGGTAAAAAGTACAAACAGTGCCACGGACAGATCAACTGATCCCTTGAATCATCACCCCAAGAGTCGCTTAGGCGACTCTTTTTTTAACTCAATATTTCTCATCTTTATTTTCTAGGTTGGGAAGTCGGCGAATCGGAGTCTTTATGAAACGTGTTCATATTGTTGCGGCTATTATCTTCAATAGCGATAAATCAGAAATTTACATTACCAAACGACCAGATCATCTTCACAAAGGCGGTTTTTGGGAGTTCCCTGGCGGCAAAGTTGAAGCGGGAGAAACGATTGAACAAGCTATTTGCCGCGAGCTAGATGAAGAGATTGGTATTCATATTACTGAGCAATCTCCTTACCAATACCTTGAGTTTGACTATTCAGACAAGTCCTTAACTTTTGATTTTATTTGCGTGACACAATTTGATCATCAGCCGTATGGTAAAGAAGGGCAGCAAGGAGAATGGGTAGCGGTTTCTGAGTTGGCAAACTATTCATTTCCTGAAGCCAATACGCCCATTGTCGAGCGCGTCATGAAAGAGTTTGCCTAAGTCGCTAGCCACCACAAGCAAATGTTGATAGTTTACAGAAACACCTTGAACGAAGAGAAACGATGCAAGCTTAAGCTGATGTCGTCACAATGGAGAATAACGCAATGGTGAGAATTGCGATTGCAGGAGCGGCGGGTCGAATGGGCCGCAATTTGGTGAAAGCCACTTATCAAAATAACCATGCTCGAGTGGGTGCGGGCTCAGAGCGTCCTGAGTCCTCGTTGGTTGGTGTTGATATCGGTGAGTTATGCGGTGAAGGGCGATTTGATATCGCGTTGGTGGATAACCTAGAGAATGCCGTAGATAACTTCGATGTCATCATTGATTTTACAGCTCCTGTGAGCACCTTAGCCAATATTGAGTTATGTAAAAAACACGGTAAGAAGCTAGTGATTGGCACAACGGGCTTTTCTGAAGCAGAAAGAGCACAAATCAATGCTGCCGCACAACAGATTGCGATTGTCATGGCTCCTAACTACAGCGTTGGGGTTAACCTTGTTTTCAAATTGCTTGAAAAAGCGGCTAAAGTGATGGGTGATTACTGTGATATTGAGATCATTGAAGCCCACCATCGTCATAAAGTGGATGCTCCGTCAGGAACCGCAATTGGCATGGGAGAGGCGATTGCTAATGCTATGGGTAACCAACTGAGTGACGTTGCCGTCTATGCGCGAGAAGGTATTACCGGTGAACGTACTAAAAATGAGATTGGTTTTGCTACGATTCGTGCTGGCGATATCGTGGGTGAGCATACCGCGATGTTCGCTGATATCGGTGAACGTGTAGAAATCACCCATAAAGCGACGGATCGTATGACTTTTGCCAATGGTGCAGTGAGAGCGGCGGTTTGGCTTGCTGATAAACCTGCGGGTTTTTATAGCATGACTGACGTGTTAGGTTTGAACGATCTTTGATTACATAATTATGCGTCAGTGTTTGCTGGCGCATCTTTGTTACACCTCTTTTTACCGATTTAATTATCTCTCTTTATTTTCACTTTACTGACTTACTTTTGTTGTATTTTTAGTTGGTATTGCTTTATTTTTGTTTTAGATCTCTGAAATTGTACTTATTCTCTGCTTGATTAACGTTTGCGTGATTTTGTTTATCGTTGATTGTTTAAAATGCATCAAAGAGTTTCAGTTTGCTGATTCTAATTCCTCCATTCTCATTTTTTTACTCATCAAACCTATTTTTTTACTGTCTTAGGTTCGCTTTTTATCTCTAACGCTTTAAATGTTGCCTTAATTTATTATGAAATGTTGACAGTAATCATGGTGGTCATTAGAATACCGCCAATTTGTCTAAATCACCCTATGGCGCGACTCTATGGCCTTAAGGAAGACAGGTTTGCAGTTTAATTTATATTTTTTGCATTTTTATTCTGGAGGTTGTCTTGAGTAAGTCAGCACTGTTAGTCCTAGAAGATGGGACGGTGTTCCACGGTGTATCCATTGGCGCTGATGGAATATCCGTTGGTGAAGTAGTCTTTAATACCTCGATGACGGGGTACCAAGAAATCCTCACTGATCCTTCCTATTCTCAACAAATCGTTACTCTTACTTACCCCCACATAGGCAATACCGGAACCAATTCCGAAGACGAAGAATCCTCTTCTATCCATGCACAAGGCCTTGTGATTCGCGATCTCCCTCTTATCGCTTCTAACTTCCGTAATGAACTTTCCCTTTCTGACTACCTTAAATCACAAAATATTGTGGGCATTGCCGATATCGACACGCGCAAGCTAACGCGCATTTTGCGTGAAAAAGGAGCTCAGAATGGCTGCATTATGGCAGGTGACCATTTAGATGAAGCATTGGCGTTGGTAAAAGCCAAAGAGTTCCCCGGTTTAAAAGGAATGGATCTTGCGAAAGAAGTTACAACAAAAGAAGCGTACCAATGGAAACAAGGTTCGTGGACGCTCGAAGGTGGACTTCCTGAAGCGAAAGATGACAGCGAGTTGCCCTATCACGTTGTTGCCTACGATTTCGGTGCAAAGCGCAATATCCTCCGTATGTTGGTTGACCGAGGATGCCGCCTAACTGTGGTACCAGCACAAACCTCGGCTGAAGAAGTTCTAGCGCTGGAACCTGATGGTGTCTTTTTATCAAATGGCCCTGGTGACCCAGAACCATGTACTTATGCGATTGAAGCAACCAAAGTGTTCATGGAGAAAGGGCTGCCTATTTTTGGTATCTGTTTAGGACACCAAATTTTGGCATTGGCGTCTGGTGCGAAAACAGTAAAAATGAAATTTGGCCACCATGGCGCGAACCATCCAGTGAAAGATTTGGATCGTAATGTGGTGATGATTACGGCACAAAACCACGGTTTTTCTGCTGATGAAGCAACGCTGCCTGTCACACTTCGTGCAACGCACAAATCGCTATTTGATGGTTCACTACAAGGAATTCACCGCACCGATAAACCAGCCTTTAGCTTTCAGGGACACCCTGAAGCGAGTCCTGGCCCGCACGATGCCGCCCCTTTGTTTGACCATTTTATTGAACTAATTAAAAAGCACACAGCGTAATTCGGAGTAGTAGACAATGCCAAAACGTACTGACATTAAAAGTATTCTAATTCTAGGTGCTGGCCCGATTGTAATCGGTCAGGCTTGTGAGTTTGACTACTCTGGCGCTCAAGCATGTAAAGCCCTGCGTGAAGAGGGTTACCGAGTGATTTTGGTCAACTCGAACCCTGCCACTATCATGACTGACCCAGAGATGGCCGATGCGACTTATATTGAGCCTATCCATTGGGAAGTAGTGCGTAAAATCATCGAAAAAGAGCGCCCAGACGCGGTATTACCGACCATGGGTGGTCAAACCGCATTGAACTGTGCACTTGAACTGGAAAAGCATGGTGTTCTGGCTGAGTTTGGCGTTGAGATGATTGGCGCAACGGCTGATGCGATTGATAAAGCGGAAGATCGTTCTCGCTTTGATAAAGCGATGAAGTCAATCGGCTTAGCTTGTCCTCGCGCTGATACGGCAAAAACGATGGAAGAAGCTTACCGCGTTCAAGAGATGGTGGGTTTCCCTTGCATTATTCGCCCTTCATTTACCATGGGTGGAACCGGCGGCGGTATAGCTTACAACAAAGAAGAGTTTGAAGAGATTTGCCGCCGTGGCCTTGATCTTTCGCCAACCAACGAGTTGTTGATTGATGAATCACTCATCGGTTGGAAAGAGTACGAAATGGAAGTGGTTCGCGATAAAGCGGACAACTGCATCATAGTCTGTGCGATTGAAAACTTTGACCCAATGGGTATTCACACGGGTGACTCGATCACGGTAGCTCCTGCGCAAACGCTAACTGACAAAGAATATCAGATCATGCGTAACGCATCGCTAGCCGTACTGCGTGAAATCGGTGTGGAAACGGGTGGTTCGAACGTACAGTTTGGTATCAACCCGAAAGATGGCCGCATGGTGATCATCGAGATGAACCCACGTGTTTCTCGCTCTTCGGCTCTTGCATCGAAAGCGACGGGCTTCCCTATTGCCAAAGTTGCAGCCAAATTGGCGGTAGGTTTCACACTTGATGAGTTAATGAACGACATTACTGGTGGTGCAACCCCAGCGTCGTTTGAGCCAACTATTGATTATGTTGTGACGAAAATCCCTCGCTTTAACTTCGAAAAATTTGCCGGTGCTAACGATCGCTTAACCACGCAAATGAAGTCGGTGGGCGAAGTGATGGCGATTGGTCGTAATCAACAAGAATCGCTGCAAAAAGCACTGCGTGGGCTGGAAATTGGCGTAAACGGCCTAGACGAAATGGTTGATTTAGACGCGCCAGATGCACTGACTAAAATTCGCCATGAGCTGAAAGAAGCGGGTGCTGAGCGTATTTGGTATATCGCAGATGCTTTCCGCGCTGGTTTGTCTGTGGATGGGGTCTTTAACCTGACTAACGTTGATCGCTGGTTCTTGGTACAAATCGAAGAACTGGTCAAAATGGAACAAGAAGTCAAAGCGGGTGGTTTTGCTGGCTTAAATGCGGATGTTCTACGCAAGATGAAGCGCAAAGGTTTTGCGGATGCGCGTCTCTCTTCACTGCTTGGCGTGGCTGAAAGTGAAATTCGTCGTATGCGTGACCAATATAATATTCATCCGGTTTACAAGCGTGTCGATACTTGCGCGGCGGAGTTTTCGTCTGATACGGCTTACATGTACTCCTCTTATGATGACGAATGTGAAGCACAACCGACCGATAGAGACAAAATCATGGTGCTCGGCGGTGGTCCAAACCGTATTGGTCAAGGTATCGAGTTTGATTACTGTTGTGTTCATGCCTCACTCGCGCTACGCGAAGATGGTTATGAAACCATCATGGTTAACTGTAACCCTGAAACTGTTTCAACAGACTATGACACTTCCGATCGCCTCTATTTTGAACCAGTGACACTCGAAGATGTATTGGCGATTGTTCGTGTTGAAAAACCTAAAGGCGTCATCGTGCAATACGGTGGTCAAACACCACTGAAATTGGCTCGTGCACTTGAAGCCGCTGGAGTGCCTATCATTGGTACTAGCCCAGATGCGATTGACCGCGCCGAAGATCGTGAGCGTTTCCAACAAGCGGTTGAGCGTTTAGGTCTGCTGCAGCCAGAAAACGCAACAGTGACCACAATGGAACAGGCGATTGAAAAATCGAAAGACATCGGCTTCCCGCTGGTGGTACGCCCGTCTTATGTTCTTGGTGGCCGCGCGATGGAAATCGTCTATGACGAACAAGATCTGCGTCGTTACTTTAACGAAGCGGTCAGTGTGTCTAACGAATCCCCAGTACTGCTTGATCGCTTCCTCGATGATGCAATTGAAGTCGATATCGATGCGATTTGTGATGGTGAGCGTGTCGTCATTGGCGGCATCATGGAGCACATCGAACAAGCGGGTGTTCATTCTGGTGACTCAGCTTGCTCTCTACCGGCTTACACGTTAAGCCAAGAAATCCAAGATGTGATGCGTGAACAAGTTGAGAAGCTGGCGTTTGAATTAGGCGTTCGTGGTTTGATGAACACGCAGTTTGCGGTTAAAGATAATCAAGTGTACCTGATTGAAGTTAACCCTCGTGCCGCTCGTACTGTACCGTTTGTGTCAAAAGCAACGGGCGCACCGCTTGCCAAAATTGCCGCGCGCGTGATGGCAGGGCAGTCTCTAGAGTCACAAGGCTTTACTAAAGAGATCATTCCTCCTTACTACTCAGTGAAAGAAGTGGTTCTGCCATTTAATAAATTCCCTGGTGTTGACCCACTGCTTGGCCCTGAAATGCGTTCAACGGGTGAAGTGATGGGTGTGGGTGCAACGTTTGCTGAAGCTTATGCAAAAGCGGAATTAGGTTGCGGTAATGTTTATCCTGAAGGCGGCCGAGCTCTGCTCTCTGTACGTGAAGGTGATAAACAGCGTGTGGTTGATTTAGCGTCGAAACTGGTGAAATTAGGTTATCAGCTTGATGCTACCCACGGTACAGCTGTAATTTTAGGTGAAGCCGGTATTAACCCACGTTTGGTGAATAAAGTGCATGAAGGTCGCCCTCATATTCTTGACCGTATTAAGAATAATGAATACACCTACATCATTAATACAGCCGAGGGGCGTCAAGCGATTGAAGATTCTAAAGTTCTTCGTCGTGGAGCATTAGCACAAAAAGTCAACTACACCACAACACTGAATGCTGCCTTTGCAACCTGTATGTCTCATACGGCCGATGCGAAGTCATCAGTTACGTCAGTGCAAGAGTTACACGCGCAAGTGAAAGCACACTTAGCATAAGCGTTAAAAAATAATAAATCAGTAGGTCTAAGACCTACATGACAACCTCATTGCCCGCTGAATTAAGCGGGCTTTTTTTTCGGCCGAATTGAATCGTTTTACCAATGAAGAAGAGATTTGGCTTAGAGGATAGCTTTTTAATTGATGAAAAATGGGAATGGGTTGTTGTCTTGGCTTTCGCTATTTTCACCTTTTAAGTGGTGTTATTGTTGGTTTTTATTGTTCAATGCGTTGATAAGAAATGGAACTTTCACTGGAAGTATTAGGCCTGTTGTTTTTGGTTGCAGGGATTGCAGGGTTCATTGATGCGATGGCTGGCGGTGGCGGTTTGCTTACTTTGCCGGCTTTGCTGGCAGTAGGCGTGCCACCGACTCAAGCGCTGGCTACCAATAAGCTGCAAAGCTCATTTGGCAGTTTCTCCGCCACTTGGTATTTTGTACGCAATGGCATTGTGAACCTAAAAGAGATGAAGTTGGCGATAGCTTGTACTTTTATCGGCGCTGCGTGTGGGGCTGAACTTGTGCAGCATATGGATGCCAGTTTGTTGACCAGCTTAATCCCGCTGTTGCTGATCGGTATTTCACTCTATTTTCTACTTGCACCCGCGACGAAAACCCACAATGGGCCTGCTCCATTGTCTGAAACGGCTTTTGCTTTTACGGTCGGTTTTGGTATCGGCTTTTATGATGGTTTTTTCGGTCCGGGCACCGGGTCTATTTTTACGGTCTGTTTTGTCGTGTTAGGTCATTTTTCGTTGATTGAAGCGACTGCAAGAACCAAGGTTCTCAACTTCACTTCAAACATTGCTGCGCTGCTTTTTTTTGTTATTGCTGGTTTGCCGATTTGGAAGATAGGGCTGGTGATGGCCGTTGGTGGTTTTTTAGGGGCGAGAATGGGCGCAAAGATAGTGGTGACTAAAGGGCAGAAATGGATCCGCCCATTAGTTATTGTGATGTCGATGTTGATGGCAATAAAACTTCTTTGGCAACAGCATCAGCAATGGTTGTTATCAATCTTTTGACCCTTGGCGAGCGATAACTATTGCTGCGCAGACAGAGATGAACAGGCCGAACCAAAGGTTGCAGTTCATCAAAATCAAAGTAATAGCGAGGTTCAATGTTCAGCGCTTTAATCACTGAAAGTGGTACTAAAGCAGGCGTCATGCCTCCTAATGCCAATTGCGCTGCGGCCGTATACGAGTCCATTTCCATCTGTGGCGTGATGGCGAGTTTCGCCAATATATCGACTTGATAGGCGTTCGCTGGGTTGGATAAATCATTGGTAACGAGCTGTTTAGGTAACGAAGATAAGGGTGTTTGGCTGACAATGTAAAAGGGTTCATCTACCAGATGAAACGTCATTAGCCCATGATTAGCGGGTAAGTAGCCTGCGCAAAATCCTAATGTCGCTTTGCCTGATTGAACGTGCTGAACAATCCTCGGCGTATGGTTCGTGGTGATGGTGATGAACTTATCGTGCTTGAGGTACTGCCCCATGGTGGTATTAATATAGCCAGCGACTAACGTTTCTGAGCAGTCTATCCTGAGCAGTGTGGCATCCGTAAAAGATTGCTGATCGAAAATCAAACCGCATAACTCACTAAAGCTTGGGCCAATAGTTTCAACCAAGGCCTGTGCATCTGTGGTTAATTTAATCTGTCGGCCATCAGGCTCAATCAGCTTTTTACCGACCCTTTTTTCTAAATTAGCAATCCGCTTACTAACGGCGGACTGGCTAATGTAGAGTAGGCTGCCTGTACGCCCCATGGTTTTTTCTTTGCTCAGCACCAGCAAAGTTTCGATACCTTCTAGCAACATAATTAATGACGATGAGGAATAGATTGGCTCATCTTATCGCAAAACGACCATAACCTATAGCGTCTGTACATGTTACTGTTTGTGGTTTTGATGAAATCGGCTTTATTTATTCAGTGCAAAAGTGGGCAGTGATAAGTGCCAGCGGATCGCGCCAAGTCGAATGATCAAGGTTGAGGCCACTCCGGCCAGAAAGGCGCTTGAGCTATCGTAGCCCATCGCTAGTGCTGTGGTATGAAACAGACCGCCGATGATACAAGCTGTAGCATAGACTTCGCTGCGCAGCACCATTGGAATTTCACGGGCCAGTACATCACGAATAATACCGCCGCCACAGCCCGTGATAACGCCCATGATTACCGCAACCATGGCCGAGTCTTGATAGTTCATCGCCTTTTCAACACCAATGCCAACAAACACCGCTAAACCGATTGCATCACAAACGGGTAAGATCCACCAAGCAACGCGTTTAGGCCTGCGAACCAGCAGCATGGTGAGTAAACAAGTGATGAAAATGACCCAAAGGTAAGTGGTGTCTTTTATCCAGAAAACTGGCGTCGCACCCAATGCCATATCACGAATTGTTCCACCGCCAATTGCAGTAACGCTCGCAAGCACGACCACGCCAAACGGGTCCATTTTTAATCGACCAGCTAATAATACGCCAGAAATGGCAAAGATAGCCGTACCAAATAAGTCAATAAGATAGAGCAGCATGGAGTCCATGTTACTGGGTTCTCTTTAGTCGTTAATGGAACAAAATTCGGGCAGGAATTGTACGAGATTTTATTACGCAAGCGTTAGCGTTTTTGGCGAACGACGGAAAAGTACTCACACACTTCTTCTATCGCTTGCAGTGTTCTGGGCGTTGGTCGATTTAACCAATCTGAGGTCAATGCCCACACAAACCCGTTTTGTACAGCGGGTAGTTGCTGTTGCCACTTTTGCCACATCGTGCCATTTTTTATCGCATGTTCAGAGGTGAAAATTACATCAGGTTTAGCCAGCAGCACTTGCTCAATCCCAACTTGAGGGTAGGGGGATGCGCTGTTGGCAAAAATATTTTCGCCGCCACAAAATTCAAAGACCTCACTGGGCCAACTGCCTTTGGCCAGTGTGATGATCGGTTTTTCACTGAGTTGATAGAAATAACGAACTTTACTTTGGCTGCCATAACTCTGTTTCAGAGTGATGAGTGATTGACGAAAATCACGCGCCGCTTGCTGGCCGATACTCGGATCATCGGCAAATTGGCTAAGTGCTTCAATATTATTGGCAATGTCATCGAGTTTTTGAGTTTTTGTCGTATAAATCGTCAGTCCTAACTGCTCTAATTTATCGAGCTCCTTCGCCGGATTACCTGCAGGCCAAGCAATCACTAAATCCGGTTTTAGGGTAAGAATGCGTTCTATATTCAACCCTTGGTAATTGGCCACTTTTTCGAGTTTGAGTGCTTGTGCTGGGTAGTCACTGTACTCGCTGACGGCCACCAATTTATCACCAAGGCCAGCCGCAAAGGCCAATTCCGTGGCATGAGGGGCTAAGCTAATGATGCGTTTAACTTGCGCTTGAACTGGAAAAGCCACGCACAGCGTGACGACAACATTGAGAAACAGTAAACGCATCTAAAATCCTTGATGGACGAGCAGCAGTATCACGCTCTCTAATGCTATCCACGCGAAAATACGCCAAGCTAACAGTTTTTGGATTTGCGCAAGGTGGAAGGCTGATGGGGCGATACGTCCGCCTATTTTTACGCGCAGGGCTTTTTTATCACCGTAGATAGCTGGGCCACCTAAGGCCAGTGATAGTTTATTGCCGACGGCGGTTAACAGCCATGCAGGCCCCGGGAGTGGCCATAAGCGGCTTTGTTGTAACATGGCTGAGAAGGTGTTTGATGCGTTGCGACCAATGATAATCAATAGGCTAAATAGGCGCAGTGGCACAAAGTCAAGCACAGCCAGCAAGCGTACCGATGGAATACCAAAAGGATGAAACGCCGCTCGCGAAGGCGCCCAAGCTCTGGCGAGTTCAGCGATGAGACGGTACATCAACGCGCCAATACCGCCAAGACAGGCGTACCAAAACAGCACCGCGATCACGTTGCGCCCATAGCCAATAATGACGGTTTCAGCCCCCGCCTTACCTAACCCCAGCGCTGACAAGCTATCGGTTTCACGATTCACAAAAGGGGCAAGCACGCTGCGAGCGTATTTTTTGTCTTCTTTACTGAGTGCGCCGATAAGCTGATTGGCTAATAACTCTTGGCTACGCCAATCAAATGCGAGTAATAGTAGCGCTAAATCAAATAGTTGAGGTTGCCATACCAAAGGTTTTAACGCGACTAAGGTGACCCATGCGGGGAGGCACATCAATAGCCAAGCCAGTGTGCCGGAAAGTAGGCTTTGTGAATAACTGCTACTGGTATTGACTTTATCCGCTAATATTTCCGCAAATTTTCGCCACAAAGTGACGGGATGAGCGTTACGCGGGATGGGTAAAATAAGATGAAAGGCAACCGCTCCCCACATCACGAGGAGCGTACCGTTGGCATACAAGTAGGTGATTAACTCGTCCATGTTGAGTCTGTCACTGCTTACTTAAGCAGTTCGACCATCTTCATCACCATTTCTGATGAGCTTTGTGCGGCAAGCGGTAAAAATTCATCAAAGGACATCGGAGACGCTTTGTCGGCTACATCTGAAATGGCGCGAACGACCACAAAAGGCACTTTGAATTGGTGGCAAGTTTGTGCAATTGCTGAAGCTTCCATCTCAACCGCAATCACTGTTGGGAAGTGTTGGCGAATAAAGCTTTGACGCTCAGCGGTACAAACGAAAGCATCTCCGGTACAAATCAGGCCGCGTACCGCGTGCTTATCTTTGATGTGTGTGAGTGCTTGTTCTGCAACGCGGATCAAAGCATCATCCGCTTTGAAAGCGGCTGGTTGACCTGCCATTTGCCCCATTTCATAGCCAAATGCTGTTACATCGGCATCATGGTGACGAACTTCGCTTGAAATGACTACATCACCCATGGTTAAGCTTGAATCAAAACCACCTGCAGAACCGGTGTTAATCACTACATCTGGTTGGTATTCATTAAGTAAAAGAGTGGTGCCAATGGCTGCGGCGACTTTACCAATGCCAGATTGTAGCAGCACCACATCCACCCCATGGATTTGACCTGAAAAATAGGTGCAGCCCGCTTTGCTGACTTCTTGAACATTGTCGATTGCGTTTTTTAATATCGCGACTTCTTGCTCCATCGCGCCAATAATGCCGATTTTCATGAGGTTTCTCTTATTCGGTTAGTAGTAAATATTCGGTTAATAGTAAATATCTGGTGAATATGCCCTTCCTACTTGAAGCCGCAGCGGTGTTGGCTACGTTCGTTCACCCCAATCACATAGTTTGCCTATGCTCATAGGGACTCACTCACTTGCCGCCTACCTGCAACTCCAAGTTGTTTGGGTATAGCTAAATTGGCCGAAGTTTAGCACGAAACTTTCCGCCAGTGCGATATCGAGCAACTATTCAATCAAGCCTGCTTTGGTGAGGTTTTCTCGCAGTGTTTCTGCTCGCTTACGATTGACGCCCATATCTGAATAACCAATGCGCGATTCAGATCGTACGATTAAACGGCCGTTCTCTATCTTAAGTTCAAGATCATCCACAAATCGCCAAATACGACTGGTGCATTCAATGCGGAGATAATTGTCCTCTTTCACCGCCGTTTTAGAGCGAGGAATAGAAAGCGCAACCGCTTCAATTTTATCTAAAGAGACGCCTGTTTTGAGGATAAAGGGAGAGAGCGAGAACGCGTTACGCTCATCTTGAGTTGAAACGCAATTCGGTTTATTTCCGCAAGGGGTCGCAGTGCGATCGGTCATAGTTGTCACTCCTTGGCTGCAAGCGGTTAGTGTGGCAAACATCAGTAAACTTAGTACTACGCGCATGATAGTCCTTATCAAATGAATCCTCATTACCAATCGCCAAAATACAAGCAAGCTGCAGTGTCGATGGTTGAAGGAAAATGGCCTAAGAAAAAAGGATTCACGTTACCATGAATCCTTCAAGGATATTAAGCAGTTAAGGCTTAAAGACCTAAGTAGTCAAGTATTCCTTCTGCGGCTTTGCGCCCTTCGTCAATGGCCGTGACGACCAGATCGGAGCCGCGCACGGCATCCCCACCAGCAAAAATTTTTTCATTACTGGTTTGGTACTGGAACGATTGCTGCGACGCGGCCTTAATGCGTCCCCATTGATCAAGTTCAACACCGAATGGCTCAAGCCATGGCATGGCATGTGGCTGAAAACCAAACGCCATAATGACGGCATCGGCTGCCAACACATGTTCGCTACCCGTAACGGGCTCGGGCTTGCGACGCCCAGCCGCGTCAGGCTCCCCCAAGGCGGTTTGCACCACTTTAACGCCACTCACTTGGCCTTGTTCATTGACCTCAATGGCGAGCGGTTGCAGGTTGAACATAAATTCTACGCCTTCTTCTTTGGCATTTTTCACTTCTCGGCGTGAACCCGGCATGTTCTCTTCATCGCGTCGGTAGGCACAAATCACTTTGGCGGCATGTTGGCGAATGGAAGTACGCACGCAATCCATCGCAGTGTCTCCGCCTCCAAGTACCACGACTTTTTTGCCCGCCATATCAATAAATGGTTGGGGTGATTCCAAACCCATCACTTTATAAGTATTTGACACCAAGAAGGGTAGAGCATCGTAAACACCGTTTGCCTCTTCATTTTCTAGCCCTGCGCGCATGTTTTGGTAAGTCCCTACACCGAGAAAAACCGCATCATATTCATTAAGCAGCGTTTGCAGTGTGATGTCTTTACCTACTTCGATGTTGAGCTGAAATTCGACGCCCATCTCACTGAAAATGCGGCGGCGGTTTTCCATTACGCCTTTTTCAAGTTTGAAAGAGGGAATACCAAAGGTTAGCAAACCACCAATTTCAGGATAGCGATCAAACACCACGGGCTTTACTCCGTTGCGCACTAAAATATCGGCTGCGGCTAGGCCTGCTGGGCCTGCACCAATGATCGCTACTTTCTTATCCGTCCACTCCACGTGTGACATGTCTGGTTTCCAGCCCATCTCAAACGCTTTGTCGTTAATGTATTTTTCGATGTTACCTATGGTGACCGCACCAAAGTTATTGTTTAGGGTACAAGAACCTTCACAGAGGCGATCTTGTGGGCAGACTCGCCCACACACTTCGGGCAAGCTGTTGGTTTGGTGCGATAGTTCAGCGGCTTCAATAATGCGCCCTTCGTTGGCCAGTTTTAGCCATTGCGGAATGTAGTTGTGTACTGGGCATTTCCATTCGCAGTAAGGGTTGCCGCAATCTAAGCAGCGATCCGCTTGAGCGGTCGCTTGCTGTTTAGTAAAGGGTTCGTAAATTTCGACGAACTCGATTTTGCGAATAGTGAGCGGCTTTTTTGCCGGATCAACTCGATTCACATCAATAAATTGGTATACGTTCTGGCTCATTAATCTGGCTCCTTCCAATTATTGCGCTTGAACGCGAAGTTCGGCGGCACTGCGGCTTTGATGGCCGAGTAGGGTTTGCAGATCCGCCGCTTGGGGTTTGATGAGATAGAACTTTGGAATCCATTCATCAAAGTTCGCTAAGATCTGTTCAGCATGCACCGACCCCGTCTCTTCCAAATGCTCGGCAATTAAACCACGTAAATGTTCTTGGTGAATGTAGAGATCTTGCAATGAAATAGCCTCTACTGATTCACTGTTGACTCGACCTTGGAAATCACCGTTTTCATCCATGACGTAAGCAAAGCCGCCCGTCATACCCGCGCCAAAGTTAACGCCTGTTGCGCCCAAAATGGCGACGATTCCGCCGGTCATGTATTCGCAAGCGTTATCACCAGCGCCTTCGATAACTGTGATAGTGCCAGAGTTACGCACACCAAAACGCTCTCCCGCTTTGCCAGCCGCAAACAGCTTGCCGCCCGTTGCGCCATATAAACAGGTGTTGCCGATGATCGTAGCGTCGTTGCAGTTAAAAGCGGTACCAAGGTGGGGTTTGATGACCAGCTTTCCGCCTGCCATCCCTTTACCAACATAGTCATTGGCATCACCAGTAAGGTAAAGCTCAACACCACCCGCGTTCCATACACCAAATGACTGACCTGCTGTGCCATCGAGATAAATTTTAATCGGCGAGGCGGCTACGCCTTGGTTACCATAACGTTTGGCGATTTCACCAGATAGGCGAGCACCGAGCGAGCGGTCAGTATTCTGTACGTTATAATACAAGCTGATCGATTGTTGTGCTTCAACTGCCGCTAAAGCGTCATCGACAAATTGTTGGTTAAGTTGTCCTTTATCAAACGGTGTATTGGGTTGAGTCCAGTAAAGCGGATGACCCTGAGCGGATACTGGCGCTTCCAATAAACCGGATAAGTCCAATTTGCTTTGCTTAGCGGTCATCCCTTCAAGTACTTCCAGTAAATCGGTGCGGCCAATCAGATCGGTGAGCTTTTCAACGCCCAACTGCGCCAAGTAACCACGGACTTCGTCGGCAAGACCGATGAAATAGTTCATCACCATCTCAGGTAAGCCTTTGAAATACTCTTTACGCAGCGTTTCATCTTGCGTTGCTACGCCTGTCGCACAGTTATTAAGGTGGCAAATCCGTAAGAATTTACAGCCCATCGCGACCATAGGAGCTGTGCCAAAACCGAAGCTTTCGGCACCTAAAATCGCGCCTTTAATCACGTCCAGTCCTGTTTTTAGACCACCGTCAACTTGAAGTCGAATTTTGTGGCGCAGGCCGTTTGCGACTAACGCTTGTTGGGTTTCAGCAAGGCCGAGTTCCCAAGGGCTACCAGCGTATTTTACCGAGGTGAGTGGGCTAGCCGCTGTACCGCCGTCATAACCGGAAATAGTGATAAGGTCGGCGTAGGCTTTGGCAACGCCAGTGGCAATGGTACCAACGCCCGGCTCTGAAACCAATTTGACCGAAACCAAAGCTTTTGGGTTAACTTGTTTGAGATCGAAAATCAGCTGGGCTAAATCTTCAATCGAATAAATATCATGGTGTGGCGGTGGCGAAATTAAGGTCACGCCTTGCACTGAATAGCGCAACTTGGCAATTTCTGCGGTCACTTTATGGCCGGGAAGTTGGCCACCTTCACCCGGCTTCGCTCCTTGCGCCACTTTAATTTGCAGTACGTCAGCATTGGTGAGGTAATGCGGAGTCACGCCAAAACGCCCTGATGCGACCTGCTTAATACGGGAGTTACGTTCAGTGCCAAAACGGCGTGGATCTTCTCCACCTTCACCAGAGTTGGAGTAGCCGCCTAAGCGGTTCATTGCGGTCGCTAACGCTTCATGAGCTTCTGGGCTTAAGGCGCCAATCGACATCGCCGCAGAATCAAAACGTTTAAATAGCTCCGTACTGGGTTCGATTTTTTCCAGTGCTAGCGGTGTCGCTGATTTTTTTAAGCGCAGTAAATCGCGTAGCATCGCGACGGGGCGTGCGTTGACCTGCTGGGCAAAGCTTTGGTAATCGGCGCTTTCACCTGATTTAACTGCGGCTTGTAAGGTACCAACCACATCTGGGTTATAGGCATGGTATTCACCACCATGCACGTATTTTAATAAGCCACCTTGTTCGAGCGTTTTACGTTTGGTCCACGCTTTGCGCGCTAAATTAAATAGATCTTGTTGGAAGTCTTCGAAGTTAGCACCTTGAATGCGCGTGGTGACGCCTTTAAAACACAACTGAACTACGTCGCTATGTAGGCCAACCGCTTCAAACAGCTGCGAGCAGCGATAAGAGGCAACGGTTGAAATTCCCATTTTCGACATGATTTTCAATAAACCTTTGTCGATACCGTACCGGTAGTTTTGCATCACCTCGCGATAGCTTTTTTCCAACGTGCCATCATCAATCATTTTGCCGAGCGTTTCGTAGGCCAAGTAAGGGTAGACGGCGGTTGCGCCAAAGCCGATTAAGACTGCAAATTGATGAGGGTCACGTGCGGTGGCGGTTTCGATAATGATGTTTGCATCGCAGCGTAAATTGGCTTCGACTAAGCGAGTGTGTACTGCGCCCACTGCCATTGCCGCTGGGATCGGCAGTTTATCTTTATGCAAAGCGCGGTCAGACAATACGATCAATACCGATCCTTGGCGTACGGCCTCCTCTGCTTGTTGGCAAAGTTCGAGCAAAGCTTGCTTGAGATCCTTATGCTGTGGATCGTAATTGATGTCTAAAATGGTATTGCGATAGTGTTTGTCGCTGAGATCCAATAGCTGTTGCATGTCGGAATAGAGCAAGATAGGTGAATCAAAGGTAACACGATAAGCGTGACCATCGGTTTCACAGAACACGTTCATCTCTTGGCCGATGCTGGTGGCTAGTGACATCACGTGCTTTTCACGCAGTGGATCGATAGGCGGGTTCGTAACTTGGGCAAATTTTTGGCGGAAATAATCGGTAACCAAGCGCTCTTTCGAAGAGAGCACCGCCATCGGCGTATCATCACCCATTGATCCCACCGCTTCTTGGCCTACATCTCCCAGTACGCGCAGTACTTGATCAATCTCTTCGTTGCTCATTGCAAACTGTTTTTGATAGGTTTTCAGCTCGTCATTGTCAAAGCTGCGCTCGCCCACCAAATCGTCACTGAGTTCAGAAAATGGCGTTAATCGGTGGACGTTATTTTTCATCCACTCGCCATAAGGGTGGCGGCTTTTGAGATCGTTATCAATTTCACTAGATTGCCACAATTTCCCATGACGGGTGTCGATCACCAGCAGTTCACCGGGCCCAACGCGGCCTTTTTCAGCCACTTCATCGGGCGCGTAATCCCAAATTCCGACTTCAGAGGCGAGGGTGATGAGTTTATCTTTGGTGATCACATAACGCGCAGGGCGAAGGCCATTGCGATCAAGGTTACAAGCAGCATAACGGCCATCCGATAACACAATGCCAGCTGGGCCATCCCATGGCTCCATGTGTTTTGAGTTAAAGTCGTAAAAGGCACGAAGGTCTGGGTCCATATCAGGGTGATTTTGCCACGCCGGCGGCACTAACATACGCATGGCACGGAAAATATCCATTCCCCCCGCTAAAAACAGATCGAGCATGTTGTCTAAGCTTGATGAATCGGAACCTGTTTCATTGACAAATGGCGCGGCGGTTTGCAGATCCGGTAGTAGGGGAGAGGCAAATTTGTAAGCCCGTGCTCGCGCCCATTGACGGTTCCCTTCGATAGTATTGATTTCACCATTGTGCGCTAAGTAGCGGAACGGCTGTGCCAGTGGCCAACGTGGCTGAGTATTGGTTGAAAAGCGCTGGTGGAACAAGCAAATGGCTGATTCCATCCGTAGATCAGCTAGGTCAAGATAAAAGCGCGGTAGGTCTGCAGGCATGCACAAGCCTTTGTAAACAATGACTTGAGTCGATAGTGAGCAAATATAGAAATCACGATCTTCGGTGATCTGTTTTTCAATGCGACGGCGAGCAATGTAAAGGCGTCGTTCAATGTCTCGTTCACGCCAACCCGCTGGAGCACTAATAAAGACTTGTTGAATATCAGGCACGGATTCGGCAGCAATGGGGCCAAGTACAGATTGGTTTGTTGGTACGGTTCGCCAACCTGTCACAGTGAGTGTTTCTTGCGCCAGTTCTTTGTTGATAATATCGCGCGCTGATTGCGCTTTGACCGGATCTTGGCTGAAGAAAATCATACCAATCGCATACTGTTTGGCGAGCTTCCAGCCTTTTTCTTCAGCGATGAGTCGTAGGTAACTATCTGGTTTTTGTAGTAATAGACCACAGCCATCACCGGTTTTACCATCGGCTGCGATGCCGCCACGGTGGGTCATGCGATCTAATGCTGAAATCGCGGTTCTGACTAATTTATGGCTGGTTTGGCCTTCCATGTGGGCGATCAAACCAAATCCACAGTTGTCTTTCTCTAAACTTGGATCATATAGAGCCATTGCAATTCTCCCTTTGCTTCTCTGTCATCCAGACAGTAAATGACTAACTATTCTATTTTTGTTGTTTTAAGTGGGTAATTATGCGTTCATTCTCAATTTAAATTTTAACAAAAATGATTATTTTAATTTTCACTGACTTCACAACCTATAGCTTATGGTGCAAAAGGTCAAGTTGTTGGTGAAAAATCATGTTGCAATGGGATTTACCACCTAATCATCTAGATTAATATAATATATTCAATGAGATAGAATTTTTGTTGTTACAGTTTGTTAACGTGGGTAATCTCATGGAATAAGAATTAGCCATAAAAAAGGCCAGCATTAAATGCTGGCCAAAAAGTAGAACGTTGGAAGGAATCATCGCTGCTTAGCGCTCTGGATCACCTTGAACCAGCGCAAAGAGCGCGAGGCACTAGGCTGAAAGCATCAATGAGTCGGCTTTTGCTTCTAAGTTGGTGTTGCCCATCAAGTAAGCGTCGATCTCGCGTGCGCATTCGCGCCCTTCATTGATACAACGTACGACTAACGATTGTCCTGTGCGCATATCACCTGCAGCGAAAACACCTTTTTGGTTGGTCGCAAAACCTTGTGTTGCCACATTACCACGCTCATCTAACTTGATATCAAGCTGAGCAAGTACACCATGTGGTTCTGGATGTAAAAAGCCCATAGCAAGGAAAGCCATATCACACGCAATAATACGTTCACTGCCCGCGACTTCATCAAAGTTCGGGCGCTCACCCGGTTTTGCATCTTGCCAAACGATATCAGCAACACGTAGCCCCGTGACTTGACCTTGCTCGTTGCCGAGGAACTCTTTGGTTAGAATATTCCAATGACGTTCGCAGCCCTCTTCGTGGGAGGTTGAGGTGCGCAAAATCATTGGATATTGCGGCCAAGGCATGTTGGCTGGGCGTTTATTGGCTGGGATCGGCATGATTTCAACTTGCGTTATGCTTGCGGCGCCGTGTCGGTTTGAGGTTCCGACACAGTCAGAACCAGTATCACCACCACCAATCACCACCACATGTTTACCCTTAGCGTGGATCTCATCAGTTTTAAGATCCATGTTATTCGCGCGGCGGTTATTTTGTGCCAGAAACTCCATCGCAAAATGAACCCCTTTTAACTCGCGCCCCGGAATCGGCAGGTTACGAGGCACGGTAGAGCCACCAGTAAGCAAGATGACATCAAACTCTTGGCGCAGTTGCTGTGCGTTGATATCAACACCGATATGTGCGTTTACTTCAAACTTGACGCCCGCTTCTGCCATCAAATTGATTTTGCGATCAATAACGTCCATACCCAGTTTGAAATCCGGAATGCCAAAACGCAGCAGGCCGCCGACTTTTTCATCACGTTCAAACACAGTAACTGAGTGACCCGCGCTGTTCAACTGCTCAGCTGCGGCCAAACCTGCCGGGCCAGATCCAATGATAGCGATGGTTTTTCCAGTACGAGAACGCGGCTTTTTCGCTTTGGCATAGCCTTCGCGATAAGCCGTTTCCACGATGGTTTTTTCGATATTACAGATAGTAATGGGATCTTGGTTGATCCCGAGTACGCACGAACTTTCGCAAGGTGCAGGGCACACGCGACCAGTAAACTCGGGGAAGTTATTGGTTGAGCTTAAGATCTTCCAAGCTTCTTCCCAGCTATCACGATAAACGGCATCGTTAAATTCAGGAATAATGTTACCGATAGGGCAACCGTTATGGCAAAACGGTACTCCGCAGTCCATGCAACGAGACGCTTGAGTATTAATTTTGCTACCAAACTCTTCGTTGAGGACAAACTCTTGGTTGTTTTGAATGCGAACCGTTGGATCGAGCTTTTTTGGCAGCTCGCGGCCATGTTCTAAAAATCCAGTAGGTTTACCCATTTATACGGCCTCCACTTCTTCCGTTTGTACTTGCGCAGCTGCAACCTTGCGTTTTTGAAGAACCGCTTTGTAGTCACGCGGCATCACTTTTACCATTTGGGTAAGGTTTGCTTCAAAATTATCAAGGAATAACTGAGCCACTTCACTTCCTGTGAACTGAACATGCTTGTTGAGCATCTCACGTAGCAGATCGGTATCTTCTTGTTGCAGTGGGTCGAGATCAACCAATTCAGCGTTAAGCTTAGTTTCGAAGTCTCCATGTCGATTCCACACGTAGGCTACACCGCCGCTCATACCAGCCGCAAAGTTACGTCCTGTCGAACCTAGGATCACTGCGACGCCACCTGTCATGTATTCACAGCCGTGATCGCCGATACCCTCTACGACTACTTTAGCTCCTGAGTTACGCACGCAGAAACGTTCTCCAGCAAGGCCGCGAATATAGGATTCACCAGAAGTTGCGCCATAGAAACAGACGTTACCCACCACGATATTATCTTGCGCAATGATGGTTGAGCGCGTGTCAGGGTAGAGCACTAACGTACCGCCAGATAAACCTTTGCCCCAATAATCGTTGGCATCACCTTCCACTTCAAACGTTACACCTTTAGCAAGGAATGCACCGAATGATTGGCCTGCAGAGCCGTTGAATTTAACTTTCATTGGCTGAGGTAGACCTTGGTCTTTGTATACCTTCGATATTTCGTTCGACAGCATAGTACCTGTGCTACGGTCAGTGTTGACGATAGGGAAGACTGCGTTAACCGCTTCGCCTTTCTCAAGCGCGGGGTTGGCTACTTGAATTAGCTGACGATCTAGCACGTTTTCTAGATGATGATTTTGTTTGGTTTGGCAATAAACACCATCTTCTGCACGAGGCTCTTGAATGTACAACACTGGTGACAAATCGAGGTTTTTGTATTTCCAGTGGTTGATGTTGTCACGCACTTTCAGTTTATGCGATTGGCCAACCATTTCATCGATAGTACGGAAACCCAGTTCAGCCATGATTTCACGTAAGCCTTGCGCCATATATTGGAAGAAGGTGACCACATCGTCTACGCGGCCATCAAAGCGCTCACGCAAGGTTTTGTTCTGTGTCGCAATCCCTACTGGGCAGGTGTTTTTATGACACTTACGCATCATGATACACCCTTCAACCACTAGCGCAGCGGTGGCAATCCCCCACTCTTCCGCGCCTAACAATGTCGCCATTGCAAGGTCACGTGGTGTTTTCATCTGACCGTCACTTTGCACCACAATGCGATTACGCAGGCCATTTTTAAGCAAGGTTTGGTGCGTTTCAGCAAGGCCGAGCTCCCAAGGTAAGCCTGTGTGACGAATCGAAGACATCGGTGATGCACCCGTGCCGCCATCATAGCCAGCAATTAATACCACATCCGCTTTGGCTTTAGCCACACCAGAGGCGATAGTACCAACCCCGGCTTCGGAAACTAATTTCACGTTGACGCGGCCGGTACGGTTCGCGTTTTTCAAATCAAAGATCAGTTGCGCCAAATCTTCGATCGAATAGATATCGTGATGTGGTGGTGGTGAAATAAGACCGACTCCCGGAGTCGAGTGGCGTGTCGCACCGATCCAATCATCGACTTTATCACCCGGCAGTTGCCCACCTTCACCTGGTTTCGCGCCTTGAGCCATTTTGATCTGTAGTTCATCGGCATTGGTGAGGTAGTAGGAGGTCACGCCAAAACGACCAGAAGCGACCTGTTTAATTGCAGAGCGTTCCCAATCGCCATTTTCTTTGCGTTCAAAGCGTGCTGGATCTTCACCGCCTTCACCCGAGTTGGATTTCGCGCCAATACGGTTCATCGCCACGGCTAACGTTGAGTGCGCTTCGTAGGAGATTGAACCAAACGACATGGCACCGGTTGCGAAGCGTTTTAAAATACGTTCAATCGGTTCCACTTCCTCAATGGGAATCGAACCGGCTGGATTTTTAACAAAATCAAGCTGGCTACGCAGCGTGGCAGCGTTGTCGCCTTGGTCATCTACCGCTTTCGCGTATTGCTTGAACTGCACATAATCTTTGTTGCGTGTTGATTGTTGCAGCAACGAAATCGTCTCTGGGTTAAACAGGTGTTTTTCGCCACGCTGTTTCCACTGATAAACGCCGCCCACATCCAACACTTGCACTGGAACTTCGCGAGTCGGGTAGCCCACGCGATGGCGAACTAACACCTCTTTTGCGATGTCATCAATGGTCAAACCTTGGATGCGCGATACAGTGCCAGTGAAGTACTTATCTACCACTGATTTGCTGATGCCCAACGCTTCAAAAATTTGCGCACCGTGGTAAGACTGCAGTGTGGAAATGCCCATTTTGGAGAAGATCTTCAGTAGCCCGCCGTTGATGCCTTTGCGGTAATTGTCAAACAGATCTTTCGCTGCAATGGTCGGGTCGAGTTTTTTGACTCGTTGTAAATCGATAATAGTTTCAATGACTAAATACGGGTTAACCGCATTTGCGCCATAGCCAATCAATGTCGCAAAGTGGTGCGTTTCACGTGCGTCGCCGGTTTCTACCACTATGTCACATTTCGCTCGTAAGCCTTTACGGATCAGGTGGTGATGAACTGCACCGACAGCGAGCATTGCAGGGATCGCCGCATGGTTTGAGTTTACCGCGCGGTCGGTCAATAAAATAATCGAGTAACCATCGATAACCGCATCTTCTGCATATTGGCAAATGCGTTTCAGCGCGCGTTCCAATTTGCCTTGATCTTCACTGGCTTGAAATACGATATCTAAGGTTTTCGCTTGCAGATGTTCGTTATCAATAGCGCGCAGTTTCTCAAGCTCAGAGTTGGAAAGAACCGGAGATTCCAATTCGACTTTTAAGCAGTGCAGGGGGGTCTCTGTCAGTAAGTTCTGATCTTTACCGAGGTAAGTATTGAGCGACATCACCATTCTTTCACGGATCGGGTCGATCGGTGGGTTGGTGACCTGAGCAAACAGTTGCTTAAAGTAGTTGGAGAGATGCTGTGATTGATGCGAAAGCACTGCTAGAGGCCAGTCTGCACCCATAGCCGAAAGCGGTTCATAACCGGTTTTTGCCAAAGGAAGAATGATTTCATTCACCTCTTCTGAGCTGACGCCAAACGATTGTTGGCGGGACATTAGACGCTCAGGAGCAGGTTGGCTGTACTGGTTGCTCGCTTCAGGCAGTTTTTTCAAGCTGAGGAGGTTCTCTTCAACCCATTTGGCGTAGGGCTGCGCATTCGCAATGCTGTCTTTCACTTCCTCATCAGAAATGATGCGTCCTTGCTCTAAATCAGCGACAAAGATACGTCCGGGCTGTAAACGGCCGCGGTATTCCACGTTCTCTGGTGCAATTTCAACCACGCCAGATTCAGAAGCCATGATCAGAAAATCATCTTTAGTCACGGTATAACGTGATGGGCGCAGGCCGTTACGGTCCAGTGTTGCGCCAACTTGTACACCATCAGTAAAACATACTGATGCTGGGCCATCCCACGGTTCCATGACGTTAGCATGGTATTGGTAAAATGCGCGGCGGGTTGGATCCATATTTTTATTTTCTTGCCACGCTTCAGGGATCATCATCATCAGGGCGTGTGGCAGGCTGCGGCCAGACAGAACCAGTAACTCTAATGCCATATCGAAGTTGGCGGAATCTGAACTGCCTTCTTGGCAAATTGGCAGCAGCATGTCGATTTCAGCTTGTGTAAACAAATCTGATTCGAGGATCGCTTCGCGCGCTTTCATCCAGTTTAAATTGCCGCGAACTGTGTTGATTTCGCCGTTGTGCGCAATGTAACGGAAAGGCTGAGCTAAGCGCCATTTAGGGAATGTATTGGTCGAAAAACGAGAATGCACCAGCGCCAGCGCGGTCACCATGGTCGGATTTTGTAGATCAAGGAAGTACTGTGGTACTTGCTCTGTGGTGAGCTGACCTTTATACACCAAGGTTTTGTAAGACATGGAGTTGATGTAAAAATCATCACCAATGTTGGACACGCTTTCTAAGCAGACTCGAACGGTGTAATTACGCAGAACGTACAATTTACGCTCTAATTCTGCGGGGGTGGTACTTGGGCCACCGGAGATGAAAACGTGCTCAAATTGAGGCTCAGTGCTAAGTGGGTCTGCGCCAATCATGGAGTTATCGGTTGGCAAAACGCGATAACCCAGTACTTCTAAATCGAGTCTCTTGGCGTTGCGTTCTAAAATATCACGACACTGGGCGCGTTTGTGCTCATCTCTTGGAAACAGCACCACGCCGACGCCGTACTTTTCAAACGAAGGCAGTTTTAAGCCAAGTTTAACGGTCTCTTCAAGTAAAAACTCATGGGGTTTTTGTAATAAGATACCTGCGCCATCACCAGAACATGGGTCACAGCCTTGGCCACCACGGTGTTCCATACGAGCAAGCATGTCTAAAGCTTGAGTCACTACTTGGTGAGACTTACGGTTTTTCAGGTGGGCAACAAAACCGATACCACAAGCGTCATGCTCCAATTCAGGAGTATATAGACCTCGTGAATCCTGCTCTCTATCTACCATAGATACATCCTTCCAGTTCAATTTAGACGCACGTGTGCTAAGGCATACTTAGCGATGCGACTTGTCCTTTAATTGTTATCAATCTAAACCTGCCTGTGTTGGCGGGTTCGAATCCTTTCCGTCTCTCGCCGGAAAAATATGGCGAGAAAAACATTCCTTAGTGATATTCAATTTATTTATGCCACTTGCTAGTGGTTTGTATAGGAGGGGTGCGAATATCACCGATTTTTCCACAACTATTTATGTAAGGAATATCACAAAAAATAGGGCGGATGTGTAAGTATCCTACAATTTTGTTTATAGGAATTCCAACGAAAACTCATTTTAGTCGCCCATTTTTTTCGTTAAAAATGCATGTACCGTTTAACATTGGTGCAACATTAAGCAAATAACGCTATTTTTATGAATGTTTATTGATTTTTGTTAGGTTGGAGAGTGTTTGATACGGCTACTCTTTGTGAATTTATTTTGCAGGGATGTAATTTAGTTACATAAATCTAACTGAGATTCATTACTATCTATAAGCGGTATTTCTTCAATGCAATTACATCAACTGGTTAACACGATCGGCCAAGATCTGCAGCGCCGTTATGGCGAAAAAGTTCACAAGCTGACCCTGCATGGTGGTTTTAGCTGTCCGAATCGAGATGGCACGATTGGGCGAGGTGGTTGCACCTTCTGTAATGTCGCTTCTTTTGCTGATGAAGAAACACAAGCCCAAAGTATTGAGCAGCAATTGACAGAACGCGCTGGTGAAATCAAACGTGCCAAAAAATATCTCGCGTATTTTCAAGCTTATACCAGTACCTATGCGGAAGTGCAGGTGTTGAAAAATATGTATCAGCAAGCGCTTCAATCGGCTGACATTGTTGGGTTATGCGTTGGCACTCGGCCTGATTGTGTACCCGATGCTGTGCTCGATTTATTGGCCGATTATGTGCGACAAGGTTTTGAAATTTGGCTCGAACTGGGTTTGCAAACCGCCAATAATCAAACGCTCAAACGGATCAACCGTGGTCATGATTTTGAATGTTATGCGTTGATCACTGAGCGCGCTCGAGCCTTGGGGATCAAAGTATGCACGCATCTCATTGTGGGGCTACCTAAAGAAACGCGTACCGATAATCTTCAAACCTTAAAGCAAGTCTTAACGGTAGGCACTGATGGTATCAAGTTACATGGGTTGCATATTGTTGAAGGCAGTACGATGGCCAAAGCGTGGCGAGCAGGAAAATTACAAGCGCCAACGTTAGAAGAGTATGTTTCCATTGCGAGTGAATTGATTCAAATGACGCCACCTGAGATCATTTATCACCGAGTCTCGTCAGCCGCCCGGCGGCCGACCCTGCTTGCGCCACTGTGGTGTGAAAATCGTTGGCTTGCGATGACCGAAATAGGTCGAGCACTTAATCAAGGTGGCGCACAAGGCTCACGCTTAAGTCGACCGTTTGTCTATGCGCTTCCAAACAGCTAAAGATTCAAGCAATTTCGCAAATCCTTGTGATTAACTTGGCTGACGAATCGACGTTAAACGCGTTAGACTAGTGGCACTGTTATTACATGGAAGTGTTTAATGAAACCCATGAAAAACCTTGCCCAGTACTATGTCGACCTATTGGTCAAACTGGGCATTCTCCGTTTCTCCATTCTTCTAGCGCTCGCTTTAGTGGCCTTGGCAGTGGTGGTGCAAGTTGGTATCACGTTGGTGCTCAATGGTTATGTTGATGATATCGACATCGTTCGTTCCGTCTTTTTTGGTTTATTGATCACGCCTTGGGCGGTCTATTTTCTTTCAGTGGTGGTCGATCAGTTAGAAGAGTCACGTCAACGCCTCTCGAAGTTGGTTTCTAAGCTCAAAGACATGCGCTCACGCGATCAAGAACTCAATTATAAGCTTCAGCAAAATATCGAAAAACTCAACCAAGAAATTGAAGAGCGAATTAAGGCAGAGGAAGCGCGTGAAGAGGCGATGGCCGATTTAGAAAATGAGGTCTATCAACGCGAAAAAACGCAGCTTGAATTGGCAGAAAGAACCGCCTTATTGCGCTCTTTTATCGATGCCTCTCCTGATCTGATTTACTACCGTAATGCGAACGGCGTTTTTTCTGGCTGCAACCGAGCGATGGAAGAGCTAACGGGCAAGCGTGAGCATCAGTTGGTTGGGTTAACTCCGTGGGATGTCTATAGCAAAGAAGTCGCGCAACAGATCGTTGAAACTGACGAAAAAGTGTTTGCTGACAATCAAGCCATCACTTATGAGCAGTGGCTTGAATACCCTGATGGTCGCAAAAACTATTTTGAACTGCGCAAAGTCCCTTTTTATAGCAAAGATGGCCGCCACTTAGGGTTGGTGGGCTTTGGGCGAGACATTACCGAACGTAAACGCAATCAAGAGTCTTTGGAAAAAGCGAGCCGGGATAAAACCACTTTTATTTCGACCATCAGCCACGAATTGCGCACACCACTCAACGGTATCGTTGGTTTGAGCCGCATGTTGCTCGATAGCCCCATGACCCCAGAACAGCGTAAGTACATGCAGACCATTAATGTCAGTGCCATTACGTTAGGTAATATCTTCAACGATATCATTGATATGGATAAGTTTGACCGCCGGAAACTAGAGCTACTGCCAGCGCCGTTGAATTTTGAAGAATTTGTTGCTGAAATTGAAAGCATCTCGGCGTTGATGGCAGAGCAAAAAGGGCTTAGGTTTGATCTCGAACGGCTCAGTGATTTACCTGTTGCGATTGAAGTGGATGCTACGCGCTTGCGTCAGGTATTGTGGAACCTGATAAGCAATGCGATGAAATTTACCAAAGAAGGTGGCGTCGTCATGACGGTCTGCGCTGACATTGAGGATAAGTTTGCGCGCATTACCATGGAAGTTGAAGACACAGGCATTGGTATACCGGAAGCTGAACTCGATAAAATCTTCGCCATGTATTACCAAGTTAAATCGGGTAAGGACAATTTACACGCTGTTGGCACGGGGATTGGCTTAGCGGTATCTCGTCAGTTAATCAACTTGATGGATGGTGATATTTCTGTGAGCAGTGAAGAAGGTTTTGGTAGCACCTTCACCGTTTCAATTCGTGTGCCTTTGGCACAAGATGCCCAATTCAAACCAACGTTACCCGTTCCTCAAAAAAGTTTAGCCATTTTTATGGTTGAAGATATTGAGCTCAATATTACAGTTGCTCGTTCTTTGCTAGAAAGTTTAGGACACACGGTTACCGTCGCTATGACAGGTGAAGAAGCCAAACAAAAATTTGTGCCGCAAAAGTACGATCTGGTTTTCCTCGACATTCAACTGCCAGACATGACCGGGTTTGATGTCGCTGCGTTTTATCGAGAAACTTATGATAACCTTCCGCCACTTGTTGCATTGACCGCCAACGTATTGAAAAATAAAGCTGAATATCTAGAGAAAGGGATGGATGACGCGATCAGTAAACCATTGTCAGTACTGGCGATTCAAGAGGTGATTGCAAAATTCACCCATAGTGAGGCGATTCAACTTGCCGACGCTAAGGTTAAGGCTGCCTCAGAAGAACACAGTGAGTTGAACACGCATTTGCTCGATCTTGAAATGCTTGAGTCTTATATCGATATTGTTGGCCCGAAACCTGTGCTGGAAAGTATCCAAATGTTCGAGCAGATGATGCCCAGTTACGTTGAAGTGCTAGATTCCAATATGGTAGCAAAAGATCAAGCAGGCATTGTTTCAGAAGCACACAAAATCAAGGGTGCTGCGGGTTCAATTGGTTTGAAACACATCCAAAACGTTGCACAAAAGGCACAGTCGCCAGAGCTACCTGCTTGGTGGGAAAATATTGGTGACTGGATAGATGAAATTAAAAATGGGTATCAACACGATATTCAAGTCTTGAAACAATGGTTAACTCAAAGGTAATGGTATGAAAAAAATCGGGTTGGCTTCATTAGTCATGGCGCTACTATCTGGCTGTAGTTCACCGCAAGTGAATTGGCTGCAGGACAGCAGTGCCGTGATATCAAATATCACCATTGGGTTGAAAAGTAACCTTTGGATCAATCAAATGCCTACAGCTAATGAGAGCGAAATACCTCTTGTGCATGGGACATTAAGATTGGATTCGTCGGCAATATTACCTGCCAATTTAACGATCGATGCGTTGATGGTCCAGCAAAGGGATAAAAATTGGCTGGTGGGCAGTGAATCGTTAGATTTACGGACTCAAAGTGAAGATCAATGGGAAGTTGTGTTTGAATGGCCGATGCAGCTTAATGTGGATAAGCCCGTTAATGTAGCTTTGCAATTGAGCGATGGTACAACAGCGCAGTGGCTTATCGAAAAGAGCGTCTTCATCGACAAAGTCTATTAGATTTATAGAACGGCTCCACGCGCAGTAGTCAGCCATGAAAAAAGCCCTTTAACCTGAGGTTAAAGGGCTTCTAACTATCTGGGGGTAGACGCTTAGTCTTCTAGATCACCACAGAAGCGGTAGCCTTCGCCATGAATTGTGGCGATGATCTCTGGCGTACCTGATACTGATTCAAAGTGTTTACGGATACGACGAATCGTCACATCTACTGTTCTGTCGTGTGGTTTCAATTCACGGCCAGTCATCTTTTTAAGCAAATCTGCGCGAGTTTGGATTTTTCCTGGGTTCTCACAGAAGTGCAGTAAAGCGCGGAATTCTGAGCGAGGAAGCTTGTAGCCTTCACCATCCGGATTCACTAAAGAGCGGCTATTGATATCCAATACCCAACCGTTGAACTCATATTTTTCCACACTGCGTTTCTCTTCTTGAGTCGTATTGGTATTCATTGAACGACCTAGAAGATTACGAGCACGAATCGTCAGTTCACGTGGGTTAAATGGTTTGGTGATGTAGTCATCAGCCCCGATCTCTAAACCGAGGATTTTATCAACTTCATTATCACGACCAGTCAAAAACATCAGTGCAACATTAGCCTGTTCACGAAGCTCACGAGCTAACAGAAGGCCGTTTTTACCTGGTAAATTGATGTCCATAATGACCAAGTTAATGGGGTTATCAGACAGCACATGGTGCATCTCTTCACCGTTACTGGCCTCAAAAACAGCGTATCCCTCTGCTTCAAAAATACTCTTAAGAGTGTTACGAGTTACTTGCTCATCTTCAACGATAAGAATCTGCGGGGTTTGCATTGGCGGTACCTAAACTTGTGAAAAAATTGTGCTAATAGAATTAATTGTAGGCAAAAAATTGCAACATACAGGTAATCTGCTGCCGATAATAAACTAAAGTTTTGAAAAAAACACTTACTTCAGTTGCCCGCCGTCCTTAGGCATATCTTGCATTGAGGTCTCCATACCCTCGGTGTTCTACTAGTCTTTAAGGCGGATTCTATAATGTTAACAGCATGCTAACAACGGCAGAATGTTAATTCCAATCACTTTGTTGATTTACATCAAGAGTTCTAATGTAACAAATATTAATCGTCTTAAGCAGTTGTAAATTTACACCACATTACCCATGCAAATAGCATGCTTTTTGGGAATTTTCGCTGGGGATGGTAGCATTAGGCGTAATGGGCTTTACCTCACATAGAAATTTACCAGCAAAGAACTTGTTAACTCGATACTTGTCAAAAAATGGGAATTGCGTAAAAAATCAACGTTTACAGCGGGGGATATCGCACTATTATGGATGTCACCAATATGAATATTCAGTCTTTTAAATGCAGTTGGCCGCCAAGTTATGCTCATTCTCAGCGGGTTTTTCTTTGCATCGTTTGTATGAATAGGTGAGTAAAGTATCTGGCATTATGGTTCATTGAGCTGTGGTTTTACAGCGCGTCTAATGTGTCAGATGAAAATAATAAACAATAATCAAGGAAGAAGGATGATAGATATCACACCAGATATTTGCGATAAATTTGAATCGCAAATCAATATATTGGATTTGCCTTTGCAAACTTTTGGTTTAAGGAGTGCTTTTTGGGGGCAAATTGTCACCGTGCGTTGCTATCACGATAACTCTAAAGTTCGTGACGTATTAAGCCAAAATGGTAAAGGGAAAGTTTTAGTCGTCGATGGTAACGGTTCGTGTCAAAGAGCGTTATTGGGTGATCAACTGGCGATCATGGCGATTGAAAACGGTTGGGAAGGGGTCATCATTTATGGAGCGATACGCGATGTTGCTGCGTTATCGCAAATGGATTTAGGCGTGAAAGCGTTAGCGAGTTGTCCACTTAAGACCGATAAGAGAGGTGCAGGCGAAATTAATGTGACTCTGACTATCCTCAACCAGATGATTCAGCCGGGTGACTATGTTTATGCCGATTGGAATGGTGTTTTAACGTCAACTCAAGCGCTAGACTGGCACTAGAATCTGAAACCCACCCCAAATTGAACGCCTTGCTGCCACTCTTGATAATCAAGGGTGGCATGTAAATCAACGTTTTCTGACAGTTGAAGTCGGCTAGATAGCTCCGCCGCCATAGCATCAGCACTGCTCGTATCATTCGGATTACTGGCGGCTGAACGTAAGGTGCTTTTTAGTGATAATTTGGGGGTTAGCTGGTAGCTGAGGCCACTTAAAAAACCACTTTCGGAGCCGTAGTCGGAATTATTTATTCTCGCTCCAATGTACAGATCTAAATTGTCAAAAAGGTTATAAGAATAACCGCCATCAATAGTCCAACTATCAAATTGTTGACCATCACTTTCGCTTGAAAGAAATAATCGATGTGGAGATTGGCTCAGTGAAGAAGGAAGTGCAGGTAAGGTATTGGCCATGCTAGATAAAGAGACAAGCAGAAATAAACATAGTGCAACTTTTAGTTTCATCTGCCTCTCCTTATTCTTGTTTTGAGTTACTGCGTCCACTGCGGTAACAACAATTAAAGCACAAATTTCACACGATGACAGCGTTATGTATATAGCATTTTGTTATTTGCTTATGTGTAAAATGGTTGCACTTAATGTGCAATAAGTATCTTAGTTGTGTTGTGTTTTTTAATTTGATTAATTCGGAATGACTATAAAAAATAGCAGATTTTCATTGACTAATGATCACGAAGTAAGGTAAACGTAAAGGCAATTAAACACACGAGTATTTAAATTTTTCTATGTTACAGCGCAGCCTAGTAGTAATGACAACCACCATTATTATTACCGACATGACACATGTTGGGGCGGGCCGCTGAGCGAAAAGTTTTTACAAAAAAGGCCTGTATCCCACCAGATACAGGCCTTTTTTTATACCAATTTGAACTGTTTTGGAGGAAGGGATGCGAGTATTAAAGTTTGGAGGTTCATCGTTAGCCGATGCTGATCGTTTTTTAAGGGCGGCAGATATCATCGTTAACAATGTACAGCAAGAAGAAGTCGCCGTTGTGCTCTCTGCACCGGGAAAAACCACCAATAAATTAGTGGCAGTTATTGAGAGTGCTTTGCGTAATGGCGAAGCAGAACGCCAAATAGCGGAGCTTGAATTCTCATTTTTCGATCTACTCGCTGGCATCAAAGCACAATTACCTAATGTGGATTCGGCCGCTTTTGACAATCAAGTAAAAGCGTCACTGTCTCAGCTGCGTCAATTTGTACACGGCATTAATTTACTCGGTATGTGCCCAGACAACGTCAATGCGCGCATTATCAGTAAAGGTGAGCGAGTCTCTATCCAACTGATGAAAGCGGTACTTGAAGCAAAAGGACAAGCGGCTGCACTGATTGATCCAGTACAGTATCTTTTTGCTAAAGGTGAGTACCTTGAGGCAATGGTTGATGTTGAGATCTCCACGCAAAATTTCAAGCAAAATCCACTTCCGCAAGCGCATGTTAACATTATGCCGGGTTTCACGGCTGGTAATGAAAAGGGTGAATTGGTCTGTCTAGGCCGTAATGGCTCGGATTATTCTGCAGCCGTGCTTGCGGCATGTTTACGTGCAGATTGTTGTGAGATTTGGACCGATGTCGATGGCGTTTATAACTGTGACCCACGTTTGGTTGCGGATGCTCGTTTATTAAAATCACTCAGCTACCAAGAAGCGATGGAGCTTTCGTATTTTGGCGCGTCAGTGTTACATCCCAAAACCATTGCACCGATTGCACAATTTCATATTCCGTGTCTTATCAAAAACAGTTTTAATCCTCAAGGCGCAGGCACGCTGATTGGTCAAGATACTGGTGAAGATAAGCTGGCTATCAAAGGTATTACTACACTCAATAATTTGACTATGGTCAACGTCTCCGGCCCTGGCATGAAAGGCATGGTCGGCATGGCTAGCCGTGTGTTTGGCGCGATGTCTGCCGCAGGCGTTTCTATTGTGCTGATTACACAATCCTCTTCAGAATACAGCATCAGTTTCTGTATTGAGGCGCAAGATAAAGCCCTTGCCAAAAGAGCATTATCGGAAGCGTTTGAACTGGAATTAAAAGATGGCCTACTTGAGCCTGTCGAGTTTATGGATGACGTTGCGATTGTCACTCTGGTTGGTGACGGCATGCGCACTTCGCGCGGAGTGGCTTCTCAATTTTTTTCATCACTGGCTGAAGTTCACGTCAATATTGTTGCCATTGCACAGGGCTCTTCCGAGCGAGCTATTTCTGCGGTGATTCCCGAAGATAAAATTTCAGAAGCGATCAAGGCTTGTCATGAAAATCTCTTCAATTCTAAGCATTTCTTGGATGTGTTTGTGGTCGGTGTTGGCGGTGTCGGAGGCGAATTAGTTGATCAAATTCATCGTCAGCAAGCCAAACTAGCCGATAAAGGAATTGTGATTCGAGTGTGTGGCCTTGCCAATAGTAAGGCACTATTGCTGGATAGCGAAGGCTTGCCGCTGGAGCATTGGCGTGATCGAATGCATAGCGCGAGTGAAGAATTTAGCCTCGCAAGGCTTATCTCTCTAGTGCAGCGTAACCATATCATTAACCCTGTCTTAGTTGATTGTACTTCCAGTGAAGTGATTGCCAACCAGTACGCCGAATTTCTGGCTGCGGGTTTTCATGTTGTGACGCCTAATAAAAAAGCCAATACCGCAAGCATGGCCTACTATCACCAGCTGCGTGAAGTGGCGCGCAACTCGCGCCGTAAACTGATGTACGAAACGACGGTTGGTGCTGGTTTACCTGTGATTGAAAACTTGCAAAATCTCATTGCCGCTGGTGATGAGTTGGAAAAATTCAGCGGTATTTTATCTGGCTCTCTCTCGTTTATTTTCGGCAAACTGGATGAAGGTATGACACTTAGTCAAGCTACGCAGCTGGCTAAAGATAAAGGTTTTACTGAGCCTGACCCTCGTGATGATCTGTCGGGAATGGATGTGGCTCGCAAGCTGTTAATTTTAGCTCGTGAGGCGGGAATGCCTTTAGAGCTGGATGACGTAAAAGTCGATCTTGCTTTGCCGCCGGGTTTCGATATTTCGGGTACAGTTGAAGAGTTTATGGCGCGCTTGCCGAAGGCTGATGCTTATTTCCAAGAGCTATCCACTAAGGCTGCCGCCGAAGGTAAGGTATTACGTTATGTTGGTGAAATATCAGAGGGCCAATGCAAGGTGAAAATTGCAGTGGTCGATGAAAATGACCCAATGTTTAAAGTCAAAGATGGTGAGAATGCACTGGCGTTTTATAGCCGTTATTATCAACCGATTCCATTGGTGTTGCGTGGTTATGGGGCGGGTACAGAAGTAACAGCAGCAGGGGTGTTCTCTGATGTGATGCGCACCTTAGGTTGGAAGTTAGGGGTTTAATTGATGAGTTCAAGTGACATGAGTGTGGTGGTGTATGCCCCAGCTTCAATTGGTAATGTGAGCGTTGGGTTTGATGTTTTAGGGGCGGCTGTGTCGCCAATTGATGGCAGTTTATTGGGGGATCGTGTTGAAGTTAAAGCGGGCAGCGAACCTTTTGTACTCGAAACTGCAGGTCGCTTTGTCGACAAGCTGCCAGAAGATCCAAAGCAGAATATTGTTTACGATTGCTGGCTTGTTTTTGCCAGAGAGCTTGAAAAAAAGAGCATTGCAGTAAAGCCGTTGCAAATGACGTTAGAAAAAAATATGCCGATTGGTTCAGGCTTAGGTTCGAGTGCTTGTTCAATTGTTGCAGCTTTAGATGCGTTGAACCAGTTTCACGGTAACCCACTTAATCAGACTGAGCTTTTAGCGCTGATGGGTGAAATGGAAGGTAAAATTTCAGGCGGTATACATTATGATAACGTTGCCCCCTGCTACTTAGGAGGCGTGCAATTGATGCTTGAAGAGCTAGGTATCATCAGCCAAGAAGTGCCTTGTTTTGACGATTGGTATTGGGTGATGGCGTATCCTGGGATTAAAGTTTCCACAGCCGAAGCGCGAGCGATCTTACCTTCACAATATCGTCGACAGGACATCATTGCGCATGGTCGTCATCTCGCAGGTTTCATTCATGCTTGTCACTCAGGTCAGCCTGAGCTAGCGGCTAAACTGATCAAAGACGTGATTGCTGAACCGTATCGTGAGAAACTTCTGCCCGGCTTTTCGGATGCGCGTAAATACGCTGCATCAGCCGGAGCGCTCACCACTGGCATTTCCGGCAGTGGCCCAACACTGTTCAGTATTTGCAAAGAAAAAGAGGTTGCCGAGCGAGTTGCTCGTTGGCTTGAACAACATTATGTACAAAATGAAGAAGGATTCGTCCATATTTGTCGCTTAGACAAAAATGGCTCGACCGTTACAGGAAGTGCTCTATGAAGCTTTACAACATAAAAGAAAATGATGAACAAGTCTCTTTTGGCCAAGCCGTACGCCAAGGATTAGGACGCAATCAAGGGCTATTTTTCCCAGCAGAGTTGCCTCAGTTTGAAGATATTGACGCGTTACTAGCCGAAGATTTTATCTCTCGTAGTACAAAAATTCTCAGCGCCTTGATTGGTGATGAATTACCAGCAGAGCAAGTGAATGCGATGGTTGATGCGGCTTTTCAGTGTCCAGCACCGATTAAGCAAGTGAAAGACGGCATTTATGCTCTAGAGCTTTTCCACGGTCCAACGCTGGCATTTAAAGATTTTGGTGGTCGCTTTATGGCGCAGTCACTGGCCGCCGTTTCAAATGGTGGACAGATCACCATTTTAACCGCGACTTCTGGTGATACTGGCGCTGCGGTGGCTCATGCCTTTTATGGAATGCCCGACATCAAGGTCGTGATACTTTACCCTAAAGGTAAGATCAGCCCGTTACAGGAAAAACTCTTCTGCACTCTGGGCAACAATATTCACACTGTCGCGATAAATGGTGACTTTGATGCTTGCCAAGCGTTAGTTAAGCAGGCTTTTGATGACGCTAAGCTTCGCCAAGAGATCGGTTTAAACTCTGCAAATTCAATCAATATCAGCCGATTAATGGCACAAATTTGCTACTACTTTGAGGCCGCATCACAATTAAGCAAAGCGCAGCGTGAAAACTTAGTCATCTCCGTACCGAGTGGCAACTTTGGCAACCTAACCGCTGGTCTGTTGGCAAAAGCATTGGGCTTACCAATCAAGCGTTTTATCGCGGCAACCAATGCCAATGATACCGTTCCTCGTTACTTAGAAACGGGTCAATGGGATCCAAAACCCACTGTCGCGACCACATCGAATGCGATGGATGTGAGTCAGCCGAACAACTGGCCGCGCATCGAAGAGCTTTGTCGCTTAAAGGGCTGGGGGCTAGATACCTTAGGTAAAGGTGCGGTATCTGATGCACAAAGTGCGGATTCAGTTCGTGAACTTTACGCGCAAGGTTATTTGTGTGAACCGCATGGTGCCATTGCGTATCGAGTTTTGGATGAGCAGTTACAAGCGGGAGAAACGGGGCTATTTTTGTGTACTGCGCACCCTGCCAAATTTAAAGAAGTCGTTGACGATGTGCTAGGCACTGACATTGAATTACCAGCTCCTCTTGCAAAACATGCAGTGATGACGTTGCTTTCTGAAGAGTTAGACAATGATTTTGACGCTCTAAAAACGGTGTTAAGACGCGTTCAGCCTTAAAGAGATCCTGATTTCATCTTATTGAAGTCAGGATGATATTCCTCTAACGATAAAAATGGCGCTCATTGAGCGCCATTTTTGGATATGAATATTCTCATCAACGCTATGATTATAGCGTCTCAGTGAAAGTACGTGCGATAACGTCACGTTGCTGTTCTTGAGTCAATGAGTTGAAACGAACAGCGTAACCAGAAACACGAATCGTCAGTTGCGGATACTTCTCAGGGTGTGCAACGGCATCTTCAAGAGTTTCACGCTTAAGAACGTTCACATTTAGGTGCTGACCGCCTTCGATGCGAGGTGCTGTTTCAATCGCAACTTCACGGCTTTCATACTCACCAAGGTCGCTGACCGCGATAACTTGATCTGCTTGGTAGCCTGCGTTAGCGGCAACGCAACGTGCTTCATTCTTTTCGTTATCGAGTAACCAGATAGAATTTAGTAGGTTGTCGTTTGCTGCTTTTGTAATTTGAATGCCTTGAATCATCACTATCTCCTAGTCCACTTAAGTGGCGTTATTGGTGTTTATTTTCTAACTTTGTTGAGTTGGTTATTATATAGCTAATATCCTTAAAATTAATATTGATTTGGGTCAAAAAACAACGATAAACATTGATAATATGGGGGTTGCTTTATTGATTTAAATCAATAAAGCATTTAAAAACAATGAGTTCTACTTTTTTTTAATACATAAAATATTTTTTATTTATTGTTTTGTTGTAATTTTACTACATTTTTAGCGCGTGTTTGACCTAAGTAACAGAAAATCAGACAATTGAAGTCCAATGTTGAAAGTACAAAGTGATTTAATGACAAATAGAATTCAGGGCCGTGGAATGAAATTTATTGGTGCTCATGTATCGGCCTCTGGCGGCGTTGACCAAGCCCCATTGAGAGCGAGAGAAATTGGAGCAAATGCATTTGCTTTATTCACTAAAAACCAGCGCCAGTGGGTTGCTAAACCGCTCGAAGAGGCAACCATTCGCGCTTTTAAGGCTAACTGCCACATGCTTGGTTTTAAAAGTGAACACATTTTGCCGCATGATTCATACCTTATTAATCTGGGCGCGCCAGAAGCCGATAAGCTTGCTAAGTCACGCGAAGCTTTTATTGATGAAATGCAACGTTGCCAGCAACTGGGGCTGACGCTTCTGAATTTTCATCCGGGTAGTCACCTTAAACAAGTCTCAGAAAGTGAATGTCTTGCGACGATTGCAGAATCGATAAACCTTGCACATCAAGCCGTGCCTGAGGTCGTTGCTGTGATTGAAAACACCGCAGGGCAGGGGACGAATCTAGGCTGGCGTTTCGAACATTTAGCCGAAATTATCCAGCAAGTTGAGGATAAATCGCGAGTAGGTGTGTGCCTTGACACGTGTCATACTTTTACTGCAGGTTATGATTTGCGCACAGTTGAGGCGTGCGAGGCAACCTTTTCAGAGTTTGATAGCGTGGTGGGAATGCACTACTTACGTGCAATGCACATCAACGACTCAAAGGCAAAGTTTGCCAGCCGTGTTGACCGCCATCATTCTCTAGGGCAAGGCGAAATTGGTTGGCCATGCTTTGAATTTATTGCCAAAGATGCAAGGTTTGATGGTATCCCATTGATTTTAGAGACAATCGATCCAGACATCTGGGCCCAAGAAATTCAAACATTAAGAGATCTACACGCACAATCGGTGGATTCAGTAGCATCTTAAATAAGTTGGCATCTTTCTTTCATAAAGACAAAGGCATAGCCGCGTCAAAATGAAGGAGGATGTCACTATGTTTCATATGATCTCACGTTCACCATCAATAGCTCGACCACCAGTCCGATTGCCTATACCTAACCGACATGTGAACGGTCAAGGGCATACTCGAACGCCACAAAAATCACATTAACTGGCAAAAGCTCTGTGACATTGACTCATGCAGTGGTGGCTTTTTATGGTTACAATGCTGTAATTAGTTAATTTGCAGAGCGTTGTTATGACTCAATCATTGACTTGGCACGATGTTATCGGCCATGAAAAACAGCAGGAGTATTTTCAACAGACGATAGCGTTTGTTGAAAAGGAAAGGCTGGCGGGGAAAGTGATTTATCCACCTGCTGCTGACGTGTTTAATGCGTTTCGTTTTACCGAATTTGGCGATGTTAAGGTTGTGATTTTAGGGCAAGATCCTTATCACGGGCCAAATCAAGCTCATGGGTTATGTTTTTCGGTGTTACCCGGCGTTAAAACCCCACCTTCACTGGTCAATATCTATAAAGAGCTGGTGCAAGATATCCCCGGTTTTGTTACTCCTCCGCACGGTTACCTAAAAAGTTGGGCCGAGCAAGGGGTACTATTGCTCAATACCGTATTGACCGTTGAACAAGGTATGGCGCATTCGCACGCTAATACTGGTTGGGAAACCTTTACTGACCGGGTGATTGAGGCGGTAAATCGGCAGCGTGAAGGTGTTGTCTTCCTGTTGTGGGGTTCACACGCGCAGAAGAAAGGTAGCATGATTGATCGCAGCAAACATCATGTATTAGTAGCACCGCATCCTTCTCCTCTTTCTGCGCATCGAGGCTTTTTGGGCTGTAAACATTTTTCAAAGACTAATCAATTGCTTATTGAGCAGGGGAAAGCGCCTGTGAATTGGCAACCCGTATTGGATAAGTGATTAATTGATGTTTTTTCGAGCAGGGTCAAAACAAGCACGCTGAAGCTTTTATACACTTATCTAAAATAAGTGTAATGGAGAAGCACAATGATGATTGAAAGGATCCGTAGAGAACACGGGTATATGGCGCGTTTGCTTGCCATTTTACGAGATAAACAACGGCAATTGAGTAATGAACAAAGTATCAACTACTCTTTAGTGAGAGAGATTATTGACTACTTGGCGACACATTCAGAGTCAGTACACCACCCCAAAGAAGATATTCTCTATCACTATTATATTGATCATTATGGTCAACATAATGATATTCAAAATTTAGCGAGAGAACATATAGAACTTTCTGAGAAAACTCATGCTTTTCTAGAGATTGTCGATATGATTTTGCAAGATGCCGTTGTACCACAGCACGTGTTCATCGAGCAGCTTGATGCATTTATTTCTTCCCAGAAGCGTCATCTGGAGTTAGAAGAACAATCGGTTTTACCCTTGATCAGCCGCACCTTTAATGTGACTGATTGGCAAGCGGTGGAGGCGAGCTGGCAACAATCCGAAGATGATCCAGTATTTGGTGAGACAATTGCGGAGCAGTACCAACAATTAGCTCACCGAGTTCGACAAACCGCACAAGAGTGCCAGTAATCTCTGCTGATTCAGTTAAACAAAAAGGCACTGTTGAAGTGCCTTTTTACTCAGAGTTTTATTTGATCAGCCTCGAAGCAGACATCCATCTCCATCAATTCTCTTTGTAACCGTTTTTGATCCTGAATCGCTTCAATTTCTCGCCACATTCTTTTGACTGGTTTAGTGCGACTAGAGCGGAGTTTTGTGATTTCCATTTCCAACATTTCGTCAAATTGCAAGCTTTCCATAAGCAACCTCTTGTTGTTGTTATTACGCCATGTCGTGCTCTCTAGATAGCACAGTTTTCGCTAGCCTAGCTATGATTTGTTTCTCATTTGTTTCCTTTTGATGAACCTTTTATTGGATTTTGACCAGAATTTCACAGTTTCAGTGGGATTCTTTAGTACAAAAATGGAGCGGTTAAGCGACGCAAACGATTTTATTTGCATTTTGAAATGTTAAATAAATGTTGTTTTGAAAATTTACAATTGCCTGGTTGGTTGTTTTATGACCATTTAATAAAAAATTATCATAAATTTATGCAAGATTTAGTGGTGAAACTGATTAGCCCTTTATTCTCAAGGGGTGAGATTAAGTGAGTGCAACTGGGTTTTTATGGTTGTTTTTTATCTTTCAATGTTTCCAGTTTGGGTTGTTTTGGTTTCTAATCTGTTGCTGCATTGGTTTGTTAAATGTTAATCAAAGGTGATTTTATAGTGAAAAATAACATTTTAACTAAACTTGTTGCATATTGATTTTTGTTCTTTCAGGTTGCATTATCCGCCCGTCAAAAATACGTTGCCCCTTCAAAAGTTGAGACTCCTCACTTTTTGGACGAATAAAATGCATTGCATAATATCGATAAAAACATGCTGGTTAGAACGTTGACTCGCAGCATGTGCATTTTTTCGTGAAGCTTTTCGCTTAGGTCAGCGCTATCACTCTATGAGAGGTTCTTGTGACAGACTTAATCAATTTAATGAATGATTTACTTTGGGGATCCATCCTTGTTTATCTTTTAGTCGGTGTTGGTGTGTACTTCACCGTTCGCCTAGGATTCATTCAATTTCGCCATTTCGGCCACATGTTTAGTGTGTTGAAAAACAGCCGCAAAGCAGATAAAGCCGGTATTTCTTCTTTCCAAGCACTTTGTACTAGCCTTGCTGCGCGTGTTGGTACGGGAAACATGGCCGGTGTAGCTGTTGCTTTAACGGCGGGTGGTCCAGGCGCGATTTTCTGGATGTGGTTGATTGCTATGCTTGGTATGGCGACTTCATTTGCTGAAAGCACGTTGGCTCAGCTATACAAAACCCGTGACAAAGATGGTAACTACCGCGGTGGCCCTGCGTACTATATGGAAAAAGGCCTTGGTATGCGTTGGATGGGTGTCCTGTTTTCCATCTTCCTGATTATTGCTTTTGGCCTAGTATTCAATGCCGTTCAAGCTAATTCAATTGCAGGAGCTATGAAAAATGCTTTTGGATTTGATCCGCTGCATGTCGGTATCTTCATCGTTGCAATTTCGGCTTTCGTCATTTTTGGTGGTATCCGTAAAATTGCGCGTACCGCTGAGTTGATTGTACCTTTCATGGCATTAGCTTACTTAGCGATTGCGATGTTTGTCATGGTCACTAATATAGAAAAGCTACCAGCCGTATTAAGCCTTATTTTCAAAAGTGCATTTGGCCTTCAAGAAGCGGCCGCAGGCGGTTTAGGTTACGCGATTGCTCAAGCCATGATTAACGGAATCAAACGCGGTCTGTTTTCCAATGAAGCTGGTATGGGTTCAGCACCTAATGCAGCGGCTTCTGCAACGCCTTATCCGCCACATCCTGCTTCTCAAGGTTACGTGCAAATGTTGGGTGTTTTTATTGATACGATTGTGATCTGTTCAGCAACCGTCGCCATTATTTTGATGTCGGGTGAATATGTACCGCACGGTGAAATTACCGGTATCGAGCTGACTCAGCGCGCATTAAGCTCACAAGTGGGCAGTTGGGGTGGGATTTTTGTTGCTTTTGCGATTTTCTTCTTCGCCTTTACTTCAATTATTGCCAACTACTCTTATGCCGAAACGAACCTGATTTTCTTAGAGCACAACAATAAGAAAGGGTTAACGTTGTTCCGTATTGTTTTCCTTGCCATGGTGATGTTTGGTTCATTAGCGACCTTGCCTACCGTATGGGCAATGGCGGATGTCTCGATGGGGTTAATGGCGATTGTTAACTTGGTGGCGATCATTCTGCTCTCTGGCATTGTGATTAAGCTCGCGAAAGATTATAACCGTCAGCTAGCCGCGGGTAAGGTTCCCACCTTCGATGCTAATGATTACCCTGAGTTAAAATCTCAGTTGGAAGATGGCATTTGGTACAACAACAAATAGCCTGTTATCGTTACTGACGATTAAATAGATTGAAAAAGCCATGCAGACACCGCATGGCTTTTTTTGTACTCTGTGAGTCATAAAATAAGAATAGAAAGGAAGGAATATCATGCTCATTGTTGTTTCCCCAGCCAAGACGTTAGATTACGAATCCCCGTTGGTGACAAGCAAATATACTCAGCCGGAGCTTATTGACCATTCAGCTCAGTTGATCGATGTTTGCCGTCAATTGACTCCTGCCGACATCTCAGCGTTGATGAAAGTGAGCGATAAAATCGCTGGGCTCAACGTGGCTCGCTTTGCGCAGTGGAGCCCAACCTTCACGTTGGATAATGCACGCCCCGCCATTTTGGCGTTTAAAGGGGATGTTTATACAGGATTTGAAGCAGAAACGTTATCGGATGCCGGATTTGAATATGCCCAACAGCATTTAAGAATGCTCTCTGGCTTGTATGGTGTATTGAAACCACTGGATCTGATGCAACCATACCGTTTGGAGATGGGCACGAGATTGGATAACCCGAGGGGGACTAACCTGTACCAGTTTTGGGGAGATATCATTACCGATAAACTCAATCAAGCTCTGAAAGAGCAAGGCGATGATGTGTTGATTAATCTCGCTTCCAACGAGTATTTTAAAGCGGTTAATCCGAAAAAGCTTAAGGGAAGCATCATTACTCCGGTATTTAAGGATTGTAAGAAAGGGCAATACAAAGTCATTAGCTTCTATGCTAAGAAGGCTCGTGGCATGATGGCGCGCTACATTATCGATAAACAAATCTCTTCTGTAGAGCAATTGGCTCAGTTTGACAGTGCTGGCTACTATTTTGTAGAACAGGAGTCATCAGCAACTGAGTTGGTCTTTAAACGCGAAGAGCAGTGATGTAAGAGAGGCGGTTATGTGGCAGTGGTTGAAAAAGCAGGTTGCGCGTTATGATCGCTGGTGTGAGAACATGGGTTTAACACCAGATAAAAAACGTAGCTGTGTTCCTTATCGTCAAGATCCTGTTCAGAGTAAAGAACGTGAGCGAGAATAAGAAGCTGCGTTTATTTGATACGCATTGCCATCTCGATTTTTTTATCTTTGAGCGTGAGTTTGAACACCATTTACATTTAGCTCGCCAGCAGGGGGTTGAGAAAATAGTGATTCCCGCCGTTGGTCCAAGTAACTGGCAACGAGTGGCCGAGCTTGCTAACGGTTATCCTGAACTCTACTTTGCTCTCGGTTTCCATCCCTGTTTTTTATCAACCTCTTCCCCTGCGGATATCGACGAGCTTGAGCAAAAGTTACTTCAAAAACCAGCTCAATGCGTGGCTCTGGGGGAGTGTGGCTTAGATTTTGCGACTGATATTGCTCCCGCTTTGCAAGAAACAATGTTTGAAATGCAACTAGAGCTTGCGAAACGAGTCAGACTTCCATTGATATTACACAGCCGTAAAGCGCACAACCGCCTAATACAACTGTTAAAAAAGCATCAATTTAACCAAGGTGGAGTGCTGCATGCTTTTTCTGGCAGCGTTCAACAGGCAAACCAGTTTATTGAACTGGGTTTTAAGATTGGCGTGGGTGGTGTTATTACCTATCCAAGAGCCAACAAAACCCGTCTTACTATTACGGCACTCCCCATCGAAAGTTTAGTGCTAGAAACAGATGCTCCTGATATGCCACTCAATGGTTTTCAAGGGCAAGCGAATCACCCACAAAAACTGCCGATTATCCTGCAAACGCTTGCGTTGCTGAAGAACCAATCAGAGCAAACGGTTGCTGATGTTTTGTGGAAAAACAGCCATTCTCTGTTCTTTCCGGTGTGAATAAATTCGAAATGAAATGTAGGTTTAATGATTCTAGTATCAGTAAATATTGAACGTGCTCACATAAATGAGTGAATGGGCAGTGAATCTTATAAGAAAGTGTGAGGCTGGCATTACTTTATCTTAGTGGTGATGAGTATAATCACCCCGCTTCATGAGCTCCATTTTATAACACGCCAACAATAACCTAATAAGGAAATCATAAACTATGAGCCTGTTTATGAGCCTAGTCGGTATGGCAGTTCTGCTAGGACTTGCAGTTCTACTGTCTGATAACCGCAAAGCTATCAATCTAAGAACAGTGGGTGGCGCTTTTGCTATCCAATTTATTATCGGTGGTTTCGTTCTTTACGTACCATGGGGTCGTGATCTCCTTGCAGGTTTCTCTGCGGGTGTTCAAAACGTCATCGACTTCGGTAAAGACGGTACTGGTTTTCTATTCGGCAGCCTAGTTAACTTTTCAGTTGACGGTATTGGCTTCATCTTTGCTTTCCAAGTTCTACCTACTCTAATCTTCTTCTCTGCACTTATCTCTGTGCTTTACTACATTGGCGTTATGCAATGGGTAATTAAGATTCTAGGTGGTGGTTTACAAAAAGCACTCGGTACCTCTCGTGCAGAATCGATGTCTGCTGCAGCCAACATTTTCGTAGGTCAAACAGAAGCGCCACTCGTGGTTCGTCCGTTTGTACCTAAAATGACTCAATCTGAGCTGTTTGCAGTAATGTGTGGTGGTTTGGCTTCAGTTGCGGGTGGTGTACTTGCTGGTTACGCATCGATGGGTGTGCCGCTAGAGTACCTTGTTGCGGCCTCTTTCATGGCAGCACCGGGTGGTCTACTGTTTGCAAAAATCATCAAACCAGAAACCGATACTCCAGACGAAGAACTGGGTAGCGATATGGATGGCAATGATAAACCTGCCAACGTAATCGATGCTGCTGCAGGTGGTGCTTCTGTTGGTCTGCAACTTGCGCTGAACGTAGGTGCAATGCTACTTGCCTTCGTTGGTCTAATCGCCTTAGTTAACGGTATGCTTGGTGGTGTGGGTGGTTGGTTCGGTATGCCTGAGCTGACTCTAGAACTACTGCTTGGTTGGCTTTTCTCTCCATTAGCATTCCTAATTGGTGTGCCATGGGAAGAAGCAACGCTAGCGGGCTCTTTCATCGGGCAAAAACTGGTTGTAAACGAATTTGTTGCTTATCTAAACTTCGTACCTTACGTGGGTGAGAACGCACAGATCGTTGCTGCTACTGGTGCGGTGATGTCTGAGAAAACTCAAGCTATCATCTCATTTGCACTGTGTGGCTTCGCCAACCTTTCTTCTGTTGCGATTCTACTCGGTGGTTTAGGTGGTCTTGCTCCTAACCGTCGTCACGATATCGCGAAGATGGGTGTAAAAGCTGTTTGTGCTGGTACACTGTCTAACTTAATGGCAGCAACCATTGCTGGCTTCTTCCTTTCTTTCTAATTAAATAAGAGAAAGAGATATAGACGCCGTTTAACATCGCCCCGTAGCAAGAGATTGCTGCGGGGCTTTTTTGTTTTGGCGAAAGGAATACTTTGATTCACTCTTTAGTCGGGTGGTCAGTGTTTATCACCTCAAGCTCTCTTTTATAAGTTAGCTTTTAATGGATAGATCAGAGTTTATCGGTAAACGAGATTATCGTTGACGCTGATCTTTTTTGAGATACAAACCGTTTGCTCTATGAATGACGCTACAGTTTTGTAGTGAAAATCTATACTGTATCAGTGAGATTCATTTTCAATAGAAGAGTGAAGATATCAGCTAGCGCCAATCAATACATGGAGTATGATTTGACGCAAAGGCAGCCCGTTTTATCATGTCGTGTTGCTTTGATATAAATTAGATACGGGTATAAGTTACACACGGATATACGTTAGACACGGCGATGAGTGCAAATAAGCGGCATATCATGGTTGTGCCATAGGCCAAATTGGTACTGTGCGGTGACAGGGATAGCAATTGAAATGCAAGTGCATTTCGAGTCTTCAAGGAACCAAGTCCGTTCATTTGTGGCTAGCAAGCCATCTCGCTCTCAACACTGAGCGTGGTTTACTAGTGAACTATTTGAATATATTGATCGGAGATAGAAATGAGCGATTTAAAAGCAGCCGCACTACGTGCACTGAAATTGATGGATTTGACTACGCTAAACGATGATGACACGGATGCGAAAGTGATTGCCCTTTGTCATGATGCCAAAACGGCTGTAGGTAATACCGCTGCAATTTGTATTTACCCTCGCTTTATTCCTATTGCGAAGAAGACACTTCGTGAGCAAGGCACGCCAGAGATTCGTATCGCAACCGTTACCAACTTCCCACACGGTAATGATGATATTGAGATTGCCGTTGCGGAAACTAAAGCCGCTGTTGCGTACGGTGCTAATGAAGTCGACGTTGTGTTCCCTTACCGCGCATTAATCGCCGGTAATGAGCAAGTCGGTTTTGATCTTGTTAAGCAATGTAAAGCCGCGTGTGGTGACATTCTGCTTAAAGTGATCATCGAAACAGGTGAGCTAAAAGAAGAAGCATTAATCAAGAAAGCGTCTCAAATCTGTATTGAAGCGGGCGCTGATTTCATCAAAACCTCAACGGGCAAAGTCCCTGTGAATGCAACACCAGAATACGCACGCATGATGCTAGAAGTGATTCGCGATATGGGCGTTGCCAAAACTGTAGGTTTTAAACCTGCGGGCGGTGTACGCACAGCGCAAGATGCTGCATTGTATCTCGCGATGGCTGATGAGCTACTTGGCGCAGATTGGGCCGACAGCATGCACTACCGTTTTGGGGCTTCAAGCCTGCTAACCAATCTTTTGAATACATTAGAAGTAACAGACCAAAAAGCCGATCCAGCTGCGTATTAATTATGCGCTGAAGTAGGACTGATAATAATAAGTCTGACTCGTGGAGCTGAGCCATCAGCTCCCGATTACCTCTTTACCTTACTGACCAAAGCATCATGCTTGGGAGGCAACTAATGTATTCAACTCAAACTTTTTTACCTCAAGAAATCATTCGCAAAAAGCGTGACGGTGAGATCCTCACCACCGAAGAAATTAACTTTTTTATTCAAGGTGTGGCGAATAATACCGTCTCCGAAGGCCAAATTGCGGCCTTTGCCATGACGATTTTCTTCAATGAAATGACTATGCCAGAGCGCATTGCACTGACGTGCGCTATGCGTGATTCTGGGATGGTGATCAACTGGGATGCGATGAACTTCGGTGGTCCTATCGTTGATAAACACTCAACTGGCGGCGTGGGCGATGTTACTTCGCTGATGCTTGGCCCCATGGTCGCAGCCTGCGGTGGTTTTGTTCCTATGATTTCAGGGCGCGGCCTTGGTCATACGGGTGGCACGCTGGATAAATTGGAGTCGATTCCCGGTTATAACATCACGCCAAGTAATGACGTATTTGGTCAAGTAACCAAAGAAGCGGGCGTTGCTATCATCGGCCAAACGGGTGATCTCGCGCCAGCGGATAAACGCGTATACGCCACACGTGACATTACCGCAACGGTCGACAATATTTCACTCATCACCGCCTCGATTCTTTCTAAAAAATTAGCCGCTGGGTTAGATTCCTTGGTGATGGATGTCAAAGTCGGTTCTGGCGCATTTATGCCGACTTACGAAGCTTCTGAAGAGTTGGCTAAATCTATCGTCGCAGTGGCTAACGGCGCCGGTACGAAAACCACGGCTATTTTAACGGATATGAACCAAGTGCTGGCCTCTTCGGCAGGCAATGCCCTTGAAGTGCGTGAAGCGGTACGCTTTTTAACTGGTGAATATCGCAATCCTCGCTTACTGGAAATTACCTTGGCCTCTTGCGTTGAGATGTTGTTGTTAGGCAATTTAGCAAAAGACAGCAATGATGCTCGTGCGAAACTGATGGCCGTTCTTAATAACGGAAAAGCGGCTGAATGCTTTGGCAAAATGGTCAAAGGGTTAGGCGGCCCCGCTGATTTTGTTGAAAATTACGATCACTATCTTGAAAAAACCGAGCTGGTTAAGCCCGTTTACGCTCTAGAAAGTGGCGTCGTATCGGCAATGGATACTCGCGCGATTGGCATGGCCGTGGTGGAGATGGGCGGTGGACGCCGCGTCGCAACTGACACTATTGATTACGCGGTTGGGTTTGACCAATTTATTCGCCTAGGTGACGTTGCCGATAGCAGCAAGCCGTTGGCGGTGATCCATGCGCGTAATGAAGCGCAATGGCAACAAGCGGCCAAAGCATTACAAAGCGCCATTCAAATTGGCGGAGAATACACACCAACACCCGATGTCTACGGCCAAATTCGCGCAGAAGACGTATAAAAATATCGGTTGGAGAGAGCAATGAAAAGAGCATTTATTTTAGTATTAGATTCATTTGGTATCGGCGAAACCGCTGATGCACCACAATTTGGTGATGTTGGCGCTGACACTTTGGGCCACATCGCAGACCAATGTGCTAAAGGCGAAGCGAATAACGCGGATCGCCAGGGCCCATTGACGCTGCCAAACTTATCGAAACTGGGGCTTGCCATGGCGCATAAAGAGTCAACGGGGCGTTTTGCTCCGGGGCTTGATGCCAACGCTGATATTATCGGTGCGTACGGCCACGCCGCTGAGCTTTCATCAGGTAAAGATACTCCTTCGGGTCACTGGGAAATTGCTGGTGTTCCTGTGCTGTTTGAATGGGGTTATTTCAGCGATAAGCAAAATAGTTTCCCGAAAGAGCTGACAGATCGCATTATTGAACGCGCAGGTTTGGATGGTTTTCTTGGTAACTGCCATGCATCAGGCACTCAGGTTTTAGATGATTTGGGTGAAGAGCACATGAAAACGGGTAAACCGATTTTCTATACCTCAGCTGACTCAGTGTTCCAAATAGCTTGTCACGAAGAGACGTTTGGTCTTGATCGTTTGTTAGAACTTTGCCAGATCGCACGTGAAGAATTGGCGGATTACAACATTGGCCGCGTGATTGCGCGCCCGTTCATTGGCCCGAAAGCGGGAGAATTTGCTCGCACTGGCAACCGTCGTGATTTATCCGTTGAGCCGCCAGCGGCGACCGTGCTGCAAAAATTGGTTGATGAGAAGCAAGGTAACGTGGTTTCTATTGGTAAAATTGCTGATATTTACGCCTACTGCGGCATCACTCATAAAGTCAAAGCGACAGGCATCCCGGCTTTATTTGATGCAACACTAGAACAAATCAAACAAGCGAAAGATAACACTATCGTCTTCACTAACTTCGTTGATTTTGATTCCGCTTATGGTCATCGCCGTGATGTAGCGGGCTACGCTGCGGCACTGGAGTACTTTGACAAGCGTCTGCCACAAGTGCTTGAGTTAATGGAAGAGGACGATGTGCTTATTCTTACGGCGGATCATGGTTGCGATCCAACTTGGCCGGGCACGGATCATACGCGTGAGCACATTCCAGTGTTAGTTTATGGTCACAAAGTGGCACCCGGTTCGTTGGGCCGTCGCGAGACGTTTGCTGATATTGGCCAGTCACTGGCGCACTATTTCGGTACGTCTGCGATGGATTACGGCACCAATTTCTTACAGTAAGCGTAGCGATTCATTTTTTGAGGATGAATAGAGAGATCACTCTCTATTCTTTGGTCAATTTAGATAAAGGATACTTTTAATGGCAACTCCACATATTAATGCTGAAATGGGTGCATTTGCAGACGTTGTTTTAATGCCGGGTGACCCACTTCGCGCAAAATACATCGCAGAAACTTTCCTTGATGATGTGGTTCAAGTGTGTGATGTCCGCAACATGTTTGGTTATACAGGGACGTACAAAGGTCGTAAAATTTCGGTAATGGGCCATGGCATGGGGATCCCTTCATGCTCAATTTACGTGACGGAACTTATCAAAGATTTTGGCGTGAAAAAAGTGATCCGTGTCGGAAGCTGTGGTGCGGTCAGCGACGATATCAAAGTGCGTGATGTTGTGATTGGTATGGGGGCTTGTACCGATTCCAAAGTTAACCGCATCCGTTTTAAAGACCACGACTTTGCTGCGATTGCCGATTACAAAATGGTTAAAGCCGCAGAAGAGGCGGCTACGGCGCGTGGTATTAACGTGAAAGTGGGTAACTTGTTCTCTGCAGAGCTTTTCTACACGCCAGATCCAGAGATGTTCGATGTGATGGATAAATACGGCATTGTTGGTGTAGAAATGGAAGCGGCGGGAATCTACGGCGTAGCGGCGGAATATGGCGCAAAAGCACTGACGATTTGCACTGTCTCTGATCACATCAAAACTGGCGAGCAAACGACTTCAGAAGAGCGTCAAAACACTTTCAATGAAATGATTGAAATTGCGTTAGATTCAGTATTGATTGGCGACGCTCAATAATATTCTTTTATAAAAAACCTCAGTGTCGCAACTGAGGTTTTTTTATTGTCACCCCTAAACCACCGCCTTGGGCGGTGGTGATTGAACCTTGGGGCTATTGCCCGCAGAAGTGCCC
>NZ_CAWMCN010000045.1:0-549 GCF_963865925.1 Vibrio sp. ZOR0018
TAAACACTGAACTTCAATTTTGCACTAAAGCCGCCACGCGTTGGCAATCCCTCTTGAGCCGTTTGTTATGCAAATTCAATGAGATAAACCGACTTTACACGACTAAAAGCCACGATTGCAATGGTTGAGTGATTCAAGAATCAACCCAAGCCAGAGCCGTGATAAATAAGCCGCCAAAACAAAGCTCACCTTTCAGCAACAAACCAAGCTTTTGTGTCAGACAAACTCACCGTTCAAGACTTTCAGCAAATGCGAAATGATCCAATAACTTGCCCTTTCCACACTTTGAGCCCTCTAATTCAACAACGCACCGGCACTCAAACTAATTGAGGCAAACAAAGAATCTTGCCTGTTTTACGGCTTGAGTGAACCACGAATTTGAGGATAAAAATGCTCATTTGCCGACAACACAAAACGAATGGCCGGAGAAATCCCACAAGATTGAACCCCTAATTTTACCTGAGTTGCATAACGCCCGGCTAAGGGGTTGACAACGCACCACCGAACTCAAAAAACACACTGTAAACACTGAACTTCAATTTTGCACTA
>NZ_CAWMCN010000046.1:0-19102 GCF_963865925.1 Vibrio sp. ZOR0018
AGTTGTTTTACCGTGGTCAACGTGGCCGATAGTACCAACGTTTACGTGCGGTTTCGTACGTTCAAATTTTGCTTTAGACACGATCGTGTTCCTTCCTAGTTATGATTCGTCTTGAGTCACATATAGCTCAAGACGCGCCAGAAATTGCTATTTTATGCGCCAACTCTCATCAGCGCAATAGATTCGTTATTAAACAAATAACAGTTAACCACGTTCTGCAATGATTGCTTCTGCAACATTTTTTGGCACATCAGCGTACTCTGCAAACTCCATGGAGTAAGAGGCGCGACCCTGAGTGGCAGACCGTAAGTCTGTTGCATAACCAAACATTTCCGATAGAGGGACTCTAGCATGGATAATCTTAAGGCCTGCATGGCCTTCATCCATACCTTCAATCATGCCGCGACGACGGTTTAAGTCACCCACAACATCACCCATCCAATCTTCTGGAGTAGTTACTTCAACTTTCATCATTGGTTCAAGAAGAACAGGCTGCGCTTCTAAAGCACCTTTCTTGAACGCCATCGAACCAGCAATCTTAAACGCCATCTCGCTTGAGTCGACATCATGATATGAACCATCGAATAATGTCGCTTTCACATCCAGAATCGGATAACCAGCTAACACACCGTTGTTCATTTGCTCTTCGATACCTTTTGCAACCGAGCTGATGTATTCCTTAGGAATCACACCACCAACGATTTCGTCGACAAAGACAAAGCCTTCGCCGAGTTCCGCAGGTTCAATCTTAAGCCAAACGTGACCATATTGACCACGACCACCAGATTGACGAACGAACTTGCCTTCTACTTCCGCTTTTCCACGGATAGTTTCGCGATAAGCCACTTGTGGTTTACCAACGTTACAGTCCACACTGAACTCACGCTTCATGCGATCAACAATGATGTCTAGGTGAAGCTCACCCATACCAGAGATCAACGTTTGACCTGTTTCCTTATCGGTTTCGACACGGAAAGATGGGTCTTCTGCCGCCAGTTTACCTAGCGCAATACCCATTTTTTCTTGGTCAGCTTTAGAGCGAGGCTCTACCGCAATTTGAATCACTGGCTCAGGGAATTCCATGCGCTCAAGAACCACTTTGTGGTCTGGGTTACACAGCGTATCGCCTGTCGTGACATCTTTTAAGCCGATCGCAGCCGCAATATCGCCAGCACGAACTTCTTTAATCTCTTCACGTTTGTTGGCATGCATCTGTACGATACGACCAAAACGTTCTTTTTTCTGTTTCACTGAGTTGTAAACGGCATCGCCAGAGTTCACCACACCAGAGTAAACACGCATGAAAGTCAATGTCCCAACAAATGGGTCAGTGGCAATCTTAAATGCAAGTGCCGAGAAAGGTTCGTTGTCGTCAGCGTGACGTTCTACTTCGTTCTCGTTTTCATCCACGCCTTTAATGGCTGGTACATCTACCGGTGAAGGCAAATATTCAACAACCGCATCCAATACCGCTTGTACGCCTTTATTTTTAAAGGCACTACCACAAGTGGCCAATACGATTTCATTGTTAATGGTACGAGTCCGTAGCGCTTGTTTGATTTCCGCTTCTGTCAGCTCGCCGTCTTCAAGATACTTTTCCATTAACTCTTCACTAGCTTCCGCTGCCGCTTCTACTAGGTTGTTGTGCCATTCTTCGGCCAACTCAAGCATATCTTCTGGAATGTCTTCGTAAGTAAACGTCATGCCTTGATCGGCTTCATTCCAGTTGATGGCTTTCATCTTGATAAGGTCGATGACACCTTTGAACTCTTCTTCCGCACCAATATTTAATTGAATAGGAACAGGAGTCGCACCAAGACGATGTTTAATTTGGTTTACAACGCGTAAAAAGTCTGCGCCAGCACGGTCCATTTTGTTAACGAACACCATGCGAGGAACACCGTATTTGTCAGCTTGACGCCATACAGTTTCAGACTGGGGTTCAACACCAGATGAGCCACAGAATACAACCACTGCACCATCAAGCACACGAAGTGAACGCTCTACTTCAATTGTAAAGTCAACGTGTCCTGGGGTATCAATGATGTTTACGCGATGATCTTGGAACTGTGCTTCCATACCACGCCAGAAGGTTGTCGTAGCAGCAGAAGTGATAGTGATACCACGTTCTTGCTCCTGCTCCATCCAGTCCATGGTTGCAGCACCATCGTGAACTTCGCCGATTTTGTGAGAAAGGCCAGTGTAGAACAGAATACGCTCAGTAGTGGTTGTTTTACCTGCATCTACGTGAGCACAGATACCGATGTTGCGGTAGCGCTCAATAGGAGTTTTCCGAGCCACGATTGTATCCTCTTACTAAGGTAATCCTTAGAGTATGAAAATGTGCTGCGAGAGAACCTCGCAGCACAGAAGGTATTACCAGCGGTAATGAGCGAATGCTTTGTTCGCTTCTGCCATACGGTGAACGTCTTCACGTTTCTTAACAGCAGTACCTTTATTTTCTGACGCGTCTAGCATTTCAGCAGCTAGGCGAGCAGCCATAGATTTTTCACCACGCTTACGCGCAGCATCAACTACCCAACGCATAGCAAGTGCGTTACGGCGAACCGGACGTACTTCTACTGGCACTTGGTAAGTTGAACCACCCACGCGGCGAGATTTAACTTCGACCGCTGGACGTACGTTTTCAAGAGCTTCTTCAAATACAGCTAAGTGACCTTTGCCAGATTTCTCAGCCATAGTGTCTAGTGCAGTGTAAACAATTTTCTCTGCAGTAGATTTTTTACCGTCAACCATAAGAATGTTAACGAATTTTGCCAGCAGTTCAGACTTGAACTTTGGATCTGGAAGGATCTTACGCTGACCAATAACGCGACGACGTGGCATGGATATTCTCCGTTGTCTTTTTCAGGTTATCCAAAACTTTTCAGTTTCTTCAAAAATTAAATAATTTAGTGTTTGGCCTTACTTAACGGAAATCCATTAAGATTTAGGACGTTTCACACCGTATTTAGAACGAGCTTGTTTACGGTCGTTTACGCCTGCACAGTCAAGTGCACCACGGATTGTGTGGTAACGCACACCTGGAAGGTCTTTTACACGACCGCCACGGATAAGAACAACTGAGTGCTCTTGAAGGTTGTGACCTTCACCGCCGATGTACGAAGTCACTTCGAAGCCGTTCGTTAGACGAACACGACATACTTTACGAAGTGCTGAGTTAGGTTTTTTAGGTGTAGTAGTGTAAACACGTGTACATACACCACGTTTTTGTGGGCACGCTTCTAGTGCTGGCACGTTGCTTTTAACAACTTGCTTTACACGAGGATTGCGGACCAACTGGTTAATAGTTGCCATTAACTAGCTCCTGAATTTACTTAAAGTAAGCTTTGTGAAAAATCTAGTCCCTAGTGCACTTAGTACAAATAGGGACGCAAAATTCTATGCAGCAGTGAGAGGTGTGTCAAGAAATATACAGATCTTTTTTAACCACCATAAGTAAAGGGTGGGTAATAGAGGGGTAATAGTGATAAGAAAATCTACCAAGTGATTGATTTTTCATGGTTAGTAGTAAGTTCAACCAAACCAGAGAAATCCACTTTGGTAATTTGTACTGAGCAGAGATCCTGCACCCCACGCGCGCAGAGATCCTCAAGTAAGACATAAACCCTGTTCAGATCGTTGAGTAGTAAAAAAGAGCCCGCACTAGGGTTACTCATATAAACTGCTTCTTCAACCAAGATAATACTATCCTCAGCCAAACAATAACGCTGCGCTAAGGCCAGTTTTGCCGTGTCTTTTACAATATGCAGCATAGGTACACCTTAGAAAGTTAGTACTTGATCGCACTCGTGAAGTAACTGAGCGATTTGCTGAGGCGATTTTTTTTCAACATCAATGACCCATTGAGCCGATGCTAACCCCAACTCTTCAACGCTTTGCTCACACAGATAAAGGTGTTCAATATCGTATAACTCAAGCAGTTTAAACGCACTGATGTAATCACGGCTAAGCAGTTGTTGCGGTGATTGGTTGGCGACGATTTGCGCCACGCCAAGCCCAACAAAAAAGAGCGAGATCGCATCACAATAGGCAGAGGCTGCCAGTACAGCATCCAGCCCTTCTCTTCCAGCCGAACTAGAATGAGGCGAAGAATGAAAAACAAAACCGATTTTTTTCAAAACTGTACCACTCGATCTTGAGTTAATAACGCTTCAGCTAAGCTTCCTAACCCAGTTTGTGCAAAACCTTGTGCCAAATTATGCGCCGTGAGCTGGTGTTGCTGAGCTTCATTTTCACTGATAATGCCACGACGTAACGCTGCAGCAACACAGGTTTCTAAGCGTACATGGTGTTCAGTAGACAGCTTCTGCCATGCTTTCACAAGATCAAACTCATCGTTCGCAGGCGCGGTGATCGCAGAGCCATTGAAAACACCATCTTGATAAAAAAATACTTGCTTGAGTGAATGCCCTTTTTCTAGCAATGCACAGGCAAACAGATAAGCACTACGCGCTGCCTGTGTGCCATACACTGAGCCATTGACCAATAATGTGTAACTCAATACTGGCTCCACTAACATTCATCTCCGGTCTTGCGTTGGCGAATGTAGAGATAGACAGTATGTTTAGAGATATTGAGCCGATCAGCTACGCGGTTAATCGCATCTTTGATGTCAAAAATGCCTTTGTCGTACAGCTCCATCACGATCTGACGGTTCTTGGTATTGTTAGACACTGATTTATCGGCGTTGATCTCTTCGATGGTACGCTCTACCGTCTGATCCACCAGCTCTTCTACATCACTGGCAAAGTTAACCGATGAGGCGGCTTCCTGAGCTTCCTGAGTCGGCATGAATGATTGCAGAACTTGTGAGAACGGAGCATCTAAATTAACGTTGATACAAAGTAAGCCAATGACTCGGTTATCACCATTACGAATCGCGACCGTAATCGATTTCATCAACACGCCACCCTTGGCGCGAGAGAAATACGATCGTGAGAAGTTACGCTCCGATCCTTCAATATCTTTCAGCATACGCAGTGCAAGATCAGTGATCGGGGAACCCACTTGACGTCCCGTGTTTTCACCATTGGCAATTTTAATCGCCGAGGTATTGAGATCTTCCAATGAGTGCAGAACGATCTCACAAAAAGGACCAATCAGGCTGGCGATACCGTCAACCACAGCTTCATAAGATCGAAGAATGATTTTATCGTGATCACTAAATGGCATCACGTGCACGGATTCCATTTCAAGCAACATATCCGCGTTTAGAGTTTCTGTCGTTGTCACTGTTATCTAGCCTTAGAGCGAAAAATCAACAAATTGACGTAAGTTTATCAGAAAATTTTAATCGAAAACTCTGTTAAGTCACTAACAAGTGATTTAGGACAACTAATTAGTGAGTCGTTAGAGACAGAAAAGGCCTGATTCATCAGGCCTTTGAGCTGGTTACAACGGTTCAACAATGGCTGATATTATTTAGCCGCATCGCTACCGTTATCAATTTTTAGCAACTCCACTTCAAACACAAGTGTTGAGTTTGCTGGAATAGTCGGTGTGTCTTGCTCACCGTAAGCCAGTTGCGGCGGGATAACAAACTTGTATTTTGCTCCCACTTGCATCAGTTGCACACCTTCTGTCCAACCAGGAATAACCCGATTGAGTGGGAATGTCGCTGGCTCACCACGATCATACGAGCTATCAAATTGAGTACCGTCAGCCAGTGTCCCTTTGTAATGCACTTGAACAGTATCGGTCTCTTTTGGTGACTCACCTTTTGCTGGCGTCAGTACTTGGTACAGTAAACCAGATTCAGTTTTCTTTACGCCATCTTGTTTTTCAAATTCAGCGCGGAATTCGTCACCAGCTTTTTCAGCAGCAGCCGCTTTTTCAGCGGCTTTCGCTTGCATGGTTTCAGAAACGCGTTTATCTAGAGCTTCTAGCGCTGCGCGTGTCTCTTCTTCACTCAACTCAGCATTGCCCGCGAAGACATGTTCAATCCCTTTTAGAACCAGATCTTTATTCAGATTGATACCAATTTCGGCTGGTTTTTCAATGCTGGTGCTGAGGTAATTTGCAAAAGAGACGCCAATCGCGTAAGCCGCTTTGTCATCTTCTGTTTTAAAGTGAACCGTTTTTCCCGCTTCCGTTTGTACTTGTTCTGCTGCAGGTGCTGCTTCAGTTTTCGGGGCTTCATCTTTCTGGCAGCCAACTGCAAGCATGACGGTTGCCGCAAGCAGTGACACTTTAAACAATGATTTCATTTATTTCTCCAATTTGTAGGCAAACCTTTTGTTATTACGCACAAATTTCGGTGAAAAACTGGTGCGCTAAACAGAGTTGTACCAATATAGCGATATGTTGATAGATTGTCTTTACACTCAAAGCGGATAATTAGACTTGATGCGAATAATTTCTCATTCAATCCTAGGTTGCATTGTCATCTTGATGTTAAATGGCTGTTTTTTCTCTAACAGCGATGTACAACGTTGGGATATAGAACCAAACGGTTCGACCAGTTTCGGTTTAAGCCGCGATGGTCGTTTTGCGCTACTCTATTCCAAACAAAGACAACTCGTTCTATGGGATCTTGAACAAAACAAAACCTTAGCTGAATTGGGACCTCAAGACCCACAAGCCAATACCGTTTCTCATATTCGACTCTCCGATAATGGCCGTTTTGCCGTGACCGCTAGCCAAATTAACTTTGCCGTATGGGACTTAGGTTGGACACAAGCTCAAGGTTTGTGGTCCATCTCCGATGGGCTGATCCGAGACATTGACATTGCCAATAACGGGAAACAAGTTCTGCTCGGTTTATCCAATGGTAAAGCGATTTACGTCGATTTAGTCACTGGACGTCGACTAGAGTTCCTTGCTCATCGAGAAAAAGTGAATTCTGTCGCCCTATCGCCCAATGGCCGCTTTGCTCTGACGGGAGGTAATGATTATTTTGCCTACCTTTGGGATACGCAAAGTGGGCAAATTTTACGATCGTTTGAACATGAGCAGCGGGTGAATCGAGTCGCCTTGCAGCGAGAGGGCAAATTAGCCTTTACCTCCGATGGTGGTAATCAATCCATTATTTGGGATCTCTCCTCGGGTAAGGAACAGGCGAAATTGCGCAGTTTTTCACGACAATTGATTTTCTCTACGGCGCGTTTTTCCGATGATGGCAGGTTGCTTGTGACAGGGAATCCTTCAAGCCAAGTCGCGGTTTGGGATACTCAAAGTGGTAAAAAACAGCAAGGATTCGAAGTAGAACCGCTAAAAGATGCTCGCCCACCCACTGCGGTGGTGTATGATGCGGCCTTTGATCATCAGCAACGAATTATTACCGGAAGCTCTGCAGGTATTGCTCAAGCTTGGAAACTCGACGATTAGTTATGAACGATAAGTATATTCAGCAATTAGAACAGCGTGTTAGTGACTTGGAATGCCAACTTGCTTTCCAAGAACAAACCATTGATGAACTCAATCAAGCATTATCAACACAGCAGCTCATGCTGACGAAAATGCAAGACCAAATGAAATATGTGGCTGGTAAAGTCAAAAATATGGATGCCTCACATTTAGCGGATCCATCAGAAGAGACTCCACCACCTCACTATTGATAGTGATGATACTGATAGTGATAAACTGATAATAATAAATCGGTTACCGCGCTATTGTACATCACTATCGTGCGAAGTAGTACGCAATGATGCCTCCTGCAACGACGAGACAACCACCGATGCGGCGCAGTTGATGATCGGGCTGCTGGCTGAGCTCTGCCACCATCTTTCTCCAGCCATTAGGGGCGATTAACGGTCCAATACCTTCTGCAATTAACACCAGCCCCACAGCAAGCCAGATTGAATTCGACATAGTGCCTTCTCTCTTAAAGCCATAAACGACAAAGGCTCCCTGAAGGAGCCTTTGAATAAACAACGGTCAATTATTTCGTTGTCAAACCTTTAGTGTTATTCATGTACTTGAAGAAATCACTCTTAGGATCAAGCACCAAGATATCACTCTTCTCGCTAAATGATTTCTCATAGGCTTTCAGCGAACGTAAGAACCCGTAAAACTCAGGATCTTTACTGTACACATCTGAGTAAATCTTCGCTGCTTTAGCATCAGCATCACCGCGAGTTACGCGAGCCGTTTTATCCGCTTCCGCTAAGATAGTCGCCACTTCAAGTTCAGCTTGAGCACGAATGACTTCGGCTTTTTCACGACCTTGAGAGCGGTGTTTACGAGCTACTGACTCACGTTCAGCACGCATACGACGATAGATAGACTCACTGATCTCATCTGGGAGGTTGATTTTCTTAATACGGAAATCAACCACTCTGACGCCTAAATCTTTCAGTGCGCCTTTACGTGTATCTTCCAACACATTTTCCATCACTTGGTCACGCTGACCATCGATTTCCAATGCTTGTTTCGCAGCCTCAGTCGTGACGACTTCATCATCAGCACTTTCCGGCAAGACATCTTTATTACGTGGGCCTGAAACAATTTGTTTGATTTCACGAGAACCGATTTCAGAACGAAGAATGTCTGTCACTTTACGCTCTAACAGTGCTTGTGCCGTCAATGCATTGCCACCACCCGTTGCCAAGTAGTATTGACCAAAGTCTTCAATACGCCATTTGACATAGGTATCGATGATCACATCTTTTTTCTCTGAAGTCACGAAACGGTCAGAGCGGCCATCCATTGTTTGGATGCGCGCATCTAACGTTCTTACTCGATCAAACAGTGGCATTTTAAAATGCAAACCCGGTTCGTAGATTCGAGCAATTTCATTGTTATCTTTCAAAATACGACCGAAACGGACAACGATACCGCGCTCACCTTCAGGAATCACAAACAGCGACATCAACATCAATACCAGTGCAATCACTAATACTGGGATCATTAACTTACGCATTACTAGTATCTCCCTTGACGTGTATTGCTAGAGCGAGACGGTGTATTACCTGTATCACTGCTGGTTGGTGAATCAAGCTCTATCTGATCATAGGTTGATGATGATTTATCTTGACGTTTGGTGTCATTCTTACTGTCTTGGCCTGTAATTCGATCCAACGGTAGATAAAGCATATTGCCACTGGATTCTGAATCAATCAGCACTTTAGATGTGTTTGAATACACTTCTTCCATGGTATCTAGGTAGAGACGATTACGTGTCACATCTGGCGCGGCTTGATACTCAGGGAGCAGTTTTTCAAACTGTGCCACTTGACCCAATGCTTCGTTAATCGTGCGTTCTGTATAACCTTGCGCTTCTTTCTTCAAACGTTCTGCTCGGCCTGTTGCTTTAGGCAGAATTTCGTTCTTATACGCTTCAGATTCACGAATGAAACGCTCTTCATCTTCTCGCGCCGCAATCGCATCATCGAACGCATCTTTCACTTGCTCTGGCGGACGAGCCGACTGGAAGTTGACATCGACAATCATTAAGCCCATATCATAGCTATCAATGATTTGATTCAAGGTCGTTTGGGTACTTTGACGAATTTGCTGACGGCCACTGGTTAAGATACTGTCCATCAAAGAATCACCAACCACGGCACGTAATGCTGAGTCAGTTGCTTGGCGTAAGCTATCGTCAGCATTAGTCACACGATACAAGTACTTGTATGGATCAGACACGCGATATTGTACATCCATGCCAACAGTGACCACGTTTTCATCTTTGGTTAGCATCAAACCCGATGCACGTAGTGAGCGAATCGCTTGTACGTTAACGGCCGTCACTTCATCAACAAAGCGAGGACGCCAGTTCAAACCTGGATCAACGATGCGATCATACTTACCTAAACGCAGCACGACGCCACGCTCAGCTTCACCAATCGTATAGAAACCAGAAAAGAACCACACCGCAACTGCGATTGCTGCAATGACTCCAAAGCCAATTGCGCTACCACCAGAGAATGAAGGGCCTTTACCGCCTTTCTTACCAAATCGTCCGCCCAGTTTCTGGCTCAGTTTATTGAAAACCTCATCCAAATCTGGCGGTCCTTGATCACGGCCACCTTTATTTTTGTCACCACGATTATTACCCCAAGGGTCATTATCGCGGCCATTGTTGCCGTTGTTATTACCGGGCTCATTCCACGCCATTAGAAAGCTCCATCATTTGATATGACGTTATACTGTAGCAGTCCTTTAAGTAACTATAAAGTCACGCAAAACTGCTTCTTCTCTTTTTTCTAGTCTAAACCAATCAACTTGCTGCATACGAATGTTAATCAACAAATTACCATCTGGATCATATTCTTCTTGTTGAATACATTTCATTTGTGAAAATGCACTACGAATGCGACCTTGGTGCAGTGGTGGAATACACAATTGATATTGAATGACTTGACTCGCTAATCGCTCTGTCAATGCTTCGAAAAGCAGATCAATACCTTGTCCATCCATGGCTGATAACCACACGGTTCTCGGTATTCCCTCATCATCTTTTTCGATGCGAGGTTGTTGGCCTTCTAGATTATCGATCTTGTTCATGACGACAAGCGTTGGCACCTCATGGGCGTCAATCTCTTCTAATACATCATGGACGGCTTTGATATTCTCACGAAAACGCTCATCACTGGCATCAACAACATGTAACAAAATGTCAGCTTCTTGAGTTTCTTGTAACGTGGCTTTAAATGCTGCAACTAAATCGTGCGGCAGATGACGAATAAATCCTACGGTGTCAGCGAGAACGGCAGTACCAACGTCCGCCAATTCGATTTTCCGCAAGGTAGGATCTAGGGTTGCAAACAGTTGATCGGCTGCATAAACCCCAGCTTCAGTAATGCGATTAAATAACGTTGATTTCCCCGCATTGGTATAACCCACTAGCGATATGGTGGGAATCTCAGCTCGATTTCGAGCTCGGCGTCCTTGTTCTCGCTGCTTAGCGACTTTCTCTAAGCGGCGTAATATCGCTTTAATACGTTCACGCAATAAACGTCTGTCGGTTTCTAGCTGCGTTTCACCAGGTCCACGTAAGCCTATACCGCCTTTTTGTCGCTCAAGGTGCGTCCAACCACGAATTAATCGCGTAGAGATGTGGCGCAATTGTGCCAGCTCTACTTGCAACTTCCCTTCATGGGTTCGTGCTCGTTGGGCAAAAATATCGAGGATGAGGCCGGTACGGTCAATCACTCGACATTGGCATAGTTGTTCAAGATTACGTTCTTGGGCAGGAGAAAGGGCGTGGTTGAAGATCACCACATCCGCTTCAACAAGTTGAACCGCATGCGCTATCTCTTGGGCTTTGCCCTCACCGACATAATATTTAGGGTGTGGAGTTTGACGGCTGCCAGTAATAATTTGCAGTGTCGACACTCCAGCAGAAGAAACCAGCATTTCACACTCGCTGAGATCATCCCACTCACCCTTTTGCGTGAAGTTGATATGAACAAGTACCGCTCGCTCACCGGCTTCGTAACGGTCAAACAAGCAACCAACTCCTTTGTAAGTAAATAATACTAATCAGAGAATTACTCTTCTGATTTGTCTGATGGACGATCAGACCCAGTGCGTGGCTCAGCAGTATGGTGGCTCACTGCACGTGCAGGAACAACCGTTGAAATCGCATGCTTATACACCATTTGATTGACTGTGTTTTTCAGTAAGATCACAAATTGATCAAAGGATTCAATCTGACCTTGAAGCTTAATTCCGTTCACAAGGTAGATGGATACTGGAATGCGCTCACGACGTAGTGCATTTAAGAATGGGTCTTGTAGAGATTGCCCCTTAGCCATTTTATTTTCCTTATTTGTATTTTGTTGTAGTTATTTAGCTAGTGGTGCACTGCATTATTGGTGCGGCCTTTGCATCTGAGCTAAATGAATAAAAACCCCGTTGCTACTTGTTATGACGGCGATAATGCCAAATATCAAGTAACGGATCCTTTACAGGGTACATCACGCAAAAGCGATCACATTATACACAGCTAACTCCATCAGATGCTATGGCATTTGAGAGAGTTTCTACTGCATGATCAATGTTTTCGCTATCTAACCAAGTTAAATCATCCCAGCTGCGTAACCAGGTGATCTGACGCTTGGCCAATTGACGGGTTGCACAGATTCCACGATATACCGCTTCCTCTAACGTACAATTCCCATCCAAATAGTCCCACATCTGTCGATAACCAACACAGCGAATCGATGGCAAATCCGGATGAAGATCGTTTCGAGCATAAAGTGCTTTCATTTCTTCTTCAAATCCAGCTTCGATCATCTTTTCAAACCTGAGTTCGATTCGACGGTGGAGCTCAGCCCTTTCCTTGGGAGCTATAGCAAACTGTTTAACTCGAAATGGCAGGCTTTCTCCTTTCGTTTGAGTTAACTCTGTAAGAGTTTTACCTGAAATTCGGTAAACTTCCAATGCTCGTGACAATCTTTGTGGATCATTGGGATGAATTCTTGCCGCCGAAACCGGATCAATCGTTTGTAATTGATCGTGTAACTGACCCCAACTATGCTCCAAAGCCTCTTGCTCAATTTGTTGCCGTATCTCAGGGTTAGCCGCAGGAAGTGGCGAAAGCCCTTCAAGTAGAGCCTTGTAATACAACATAGTTCCCCCAACGAGCAGAGGAATTTTACCTTGCGCGGTAATATCATGCATTGCAAGTAATGCATCGCGACGAAAATCCGCCGCCGAATAGGCTTCACTTGGATCCAAAATATCGATCAGACGATGAGGTGCGAGTGCCAGTTCATGTGCATTAGGTTTGGCGGTGCCAATATCCATGCCTTTGTAGATCAGCGCCGAGTCGACACTGATGATTTCCACTGGGTATTTTTGGCGCAAACGAATCGCCAAATCTGTTTTACCTGATGCGGTCGGGCCCATTAAAAACAGAGCCAATGGTTGTGTTTGATTCATCATTCTTTTAATTCGTTATGCCAACAAGGCCGCTATGGTGGTAGAAAAATCAACGGGGCGGACAAAACTCGCATCATGAAGAGGAAGTTGCCCTTGCCAAAGCTGTTCAAGTTCCGAAATCATTTGGATGGCTTCAGACAAAGTGTAGTCACTTTTCACCACAGTGATGTGTTCAGCCAGCCAATCGGCAACAAGATCCACCGTAATAGGTTCATCATCAGCCGTAAAATTAGCGGACACGTAAGATAGCAGATCTGGGATTAAGTTTTGCAGGTTTTGTTGCCTCAACGGTTGAGGTACGCCCATCACCATGATGCTTGAACCATGACGTTCTTTAAGCTCAATCCCTAGCGTATTCAACATCGGCTGGCAATGCGCTAACGCTTGATGTTCTTGTGCTGAGAGCTTGATGGAGAGCGGCACGAGTAAGGGTTGGCTTTTCAAGCCGCCTTGTTCGGTATGCAACTGGCCGCGAGTTTTCAGCCATGCTCCTTTGATAAGAGAAAGCAATACGACGCCCTGTTTGGACCCCATTAACAGGTACTGCCCTTTGATTACCGCAATAGCTTTACCCAACTGTTCGAGCTGCAGCATTTCACCTTGATCTTGATGTGCGATAGGAGAAAGTTCGACTGCTGAAGCTGGCGGTTGAGTTGCCATCAGCTCTTGATAGAGCTTCACTTCCCCGCTCGAAGGTGAGCCCGTTGGCTGGCGCTCAGCTTTCGCCCGAGAAGAAGATGGAGAGCCGTTTTGCTGCCAATGGCTACGCTTTGGCGTTTCAGCTATGCCGTGCGCGGTTGTACTTTCTCGCTCAGCTTTTCGTGGATAAGCGGGAGTGTTGTCAATCGCTTGCCACACTTGCTCTGGAACGGTGTTATGCCCCTCAGTTTCTTGGCACACACTATCAATTGCAGTGTCATTCTCAATGCGATCCACAGTCTCCGCATCGGGCTGATGAAAAGCCGATGGTTTGAGCTGCGGCTTCTCAATGTGCTTGCTTTCAGCCAGTGCACTACTGAGTGCTTGATAGATAAAATCATGCACTAATCGCGCTTGATGGAAACGCACCTCGTGTTTCGCGGGATGGACATTCACATCCACTTGATGGGGATCGAGCTCAATGAAGAGTACATAAGTGGCGAACTGATCGCCTCTCAGGCTGGTTTCATAACTTTGCCGGATAGCATGATTAATCAGCTTGTCACGCATCATCCGCCCATTAACGTAGCAGTATTGCAAATCACTCTGCTGGCGCGCGCCTTCTGGAGTCGTTATCCAACCATGCAAGCGAAGCCCTTGATGTTCCAACTCAATGTTCAGCATATGGCGAACAAAAGCGTTGCCACACACAGCCGCGATTCTTTTTTCCTCTTGAGCGGCCGTTTTAGCCGCTCGATATTGACGTACCATCTTGCCGTTATGGCGCACATTGATGGTGACATCAAACCGGCTCAAAGCAATGCGTTTTAGTAGCTCATCAATGTGAGTAAATTCTGTTTTCTCTGTGCGTAAAAATTTGCGCCGAGCGGGCGTATTAAAGAACAGATCGAGCACTTCGACAGACGTTCCAATCGGGTGTGCGGTTGGCTGCAACTTAACCGCCATATCTCGACCTTCACTGTATGCTGCCCAAGCTTGTTCTTGCGTGGCTGGACGAGACGTCAATGTAAGCCGAGAGACTGAGCTAATACTCGCGAGCGCTTCTCCACGAAAACCTAAGCTGACGATCGCCTCTAAATCATCCAAGGTGTGAATTTTAGAAGTTGCATGGCGGCTTAAAGCGAGCGCCAATTCCTCTTTTACTATCCCTTGTCCGTTATCGCGCACACGAATAAGCTTCGCACCTCCCTTTTCGATATCGATATCGATACGAGAGGCGCCCGAATCCAAGCTATTCTCCACCAGCTCTTTAACGACAGAAGCCGGTCTTTCAACCACTTCACCTGCGGCAATTTGGTTAGCAAGACGTGCGGGTAGAATCTTAATCGTCATACTCATTACTACTTATTGGGAATGATCAACACTTGCCCTATGGCGAGCTGATCAGACCGAAGTTGGTTTACTTGGCGAATACTATTCAGACTCACTTGATATTGGCTGGCAATTTTGCTCAAAAACTCGCCTTTTTCAACTTTATGCTTACGCAGCGGCTTATCCTTCAAACTCACCGTTATCTTCAGTTTCTGCCCCAGCGTTAAGGTGTCTGAACGCAAGTTATTCTCGCGTTTAATCGCATCCACACTCACTTTATACGTGCTCGCTATCTTGCCCAAATACTCGCCAGATTTCACCACATGCGTAACAATTTCCGTTTCTACTGGGTTGCTGACCACAGGAACGCGAATCGGAGCTGACGTGGCCGGAATCGTTAAGATTTGACCAATCGACAAATTGGCATTTTTTAGTTTGTTGGTTGCGATTAATGCTTGAGTCGAAGTGCCATATTTATTAGCGATAACCGAGAGTGATTCCCCACGCTGCACTTTGTGCTTTTGCGTCTTACCGCGATTAGCAAACAGAGTGCCCTCGGGTGGGTTTTCTTCAAAATACTTGACGATGGCGGTTGCCAATGCGCGAGCCAATTTATCTTGATGCGAGCGCTGAAATAGCAATTGTTCCTCGGTAGGGTTAGAAATAAAACCCGTTTCAACCAACACCGAAGGAATATCGGGCGACTTAAGTACCGCCAAACTTGCGTTGACTGGCTCTGCTTTATGTAAGTGGGCTACTTTTCCCATTTCGCCTAGCAGATGAGTTGCCACCTTGTAACCCTCTTTTTGCGAGTGACTAAATTGCAAGTCCAGCAAGGTTTGGCTAACGTTTCGATCGCTATTGTTTTTTGCCAGCACTTCACCAGCCCCACCTAACAGTTCTGATTGCTGTTCGTGGTTCTCAACCCAGCGAGCTATTTCCGTATTCGCACGCTTGGTATTTAACACAAACACCGAGCCCCCTCTGGGTTGCGGGGTATGAAACGCATCGGCGTGAATGGAGACAAGTAGGTGTGACTTATTACGGCGCGCAATTTCAGAACGTTTATTGAGATTGACAAAGTAATCGCCACTGCGTGTCATGACCGCCTTCATTCCTGGAACGGCGTTAATTTGATCTGCGATCTTCTTGGAGATACTTAAGGTGGCATTTTTTTCATATTTTTTGGTCGGGCCAATCGAGCCGGGATCTTCTCCGCCATGACCAGCATCAATAGCCACCACGATATCCTCGGTTCCTAATAACTGCGAAGCGTCGCGGCTCACTTTAGTTTGGCTGGCCGGTTTTACTGTCGCCTTATCACTATCCAAATTGTGGGGTAAATCAACCACCAAACGATGCCCATACTGACCACCCGGCGTTGGCGCAAGTTTAAATGGCTGAGGGTTCACTTTGCGCTGTAACTCAAACACCAAGCGATACGTCCCTTTCTCCGGAGGCGAGCTATTACGAATTTGCTTGAGAACAGGACTATCCGCGACTTTAAGCGGCAATTTTGTATTAAGCGTGGTGTTTTTTAAATCAACCACCAAACGCTCGGGGCTGCTTAAAGTGAAATAGCTATAATCCGCTTCAGTTTTGAGATCGATAACCACTCGAGTTTCATCTGGAGAAGGCCAAACGCGCACGCCTTCTAATGCATTCGCGTGCGTCGTTGAAGTAAATAAAGCACAGCCCCAAACCGCAAGCGATAGAGTTATCGTTCGTAACAAATGGATGATGTTCAACATAACTCCAACTGACTCAGCAATGAGGATCCATAGGGGCTGTTTGCACTCAGAAAAGCTTGCCTTTGTTCGCCATCGTAGCGTAGCTCAACATCAATATCTGCGGTTGGAAGTAGACCGTTGCCTTTTTCTGGCCACTCAACAAGGCAGATCGCATCCGGTGTGAAATAGTCACGAATACCCATAAATTCCAACTCTTCCGGATCGGCCAAGCGATAAAGATCAAAATGGTATACTTGCCAATCGGCTAGTTGATAAGGTTCAACTAAGGTATAAGTCGGGCTCTTGACGTTGCCAACATGGCCTAATGCGCGGATGAAGCCACGGCTGAAGGTTGTTTTTCCAGCACCGAGATCACCATGCAAATAAAGCGTGGTTTGCGCAGAGCATCGCTTAGCCAAAGCTGCGCCTAATTTTACCGTTTGCTGTTCGTCTTTTAAGGTAAAGATCTTAGTACTCATGAATTACCGCTCTCAAGTGTCGAAAATTGACTATATAAAAATCAAAAGAACTCGAATAGTAAACTGGGTTGGAATTGAGAGACAAGCTCTCTTCTGTAAGTAAAAGGAAAAAACTCGCTTTTTATGTCAGTTTAATCCACATCACAGACGATCATTTCCTAGATCCTCAATAAAGGATCCGTTAAGATCCTCGCCCCTTTTTGCAACGAGCTCATCGATAATGGACTACCAAGTACTGGCAGACAAAATTAAAATCTGGGCACGTGAACTTGGCTTCGAAAAGGTCGGGATCTGCGATATCGATCTCAGCGAGCACGAAGAGGCTTTGCAGAAATGGTTGGATGCTGGATTTCACGGTGAAATGGACTGGATGGCGCGCCATGGCATGATGCGAGCTAGGCCACATGAACTCCTTCCCGGCACCGTCCGTGTGATCAGCGCACGCATGAATTACTTACCCCCAGATGCTCGGTTTGCCAGTGATTTGAATAATCCCAATTACGCTTATATCAGCCGCTACGCTCTGGGGCGTGACTACCATAAACTGGTACGCAACCAGCTCAAAAAACTCGGCGAAAAGATTGAACAAGAAGTGGGGGCACTCGGTTATCGCCCTTTTGTGGACTCCGCCCCAATACTAGAGCGGCCTTTAGCACAAAAAGCTGGACTTGGTTGGACTGGCAAGCATTCACTTATCCTTGATAAAGAGAGTGGTTCTTGGTTTTTTCTTGGTGAACTACTGATTGATTTGCCGCTGCCAGTCGATGTACCAAGCAGTAATCAATGTGGCAAATGCACTGCCTGCATCACCTCATGCCCTACACAAGCCATCGTGGAAGACGGTGTTGTTGATGCTCGCCGATGCATCTCTTACCTCACCATAGAATATGATGGCGTAATTGCTGAAGAGTTTCGCAAGGCAATGGGTAATCGCATTTACGGCTGTGATGATTGCCAGTTGGTCTGCCCTTGGAATCGCTTTTCCGAGCTCACTCAACAAAGTGATTTTCATCGCCGTCAAGCACTGGATGAACCAGACTTAGTTGAACTGTTTGCTTGGGATGAGGCCACCTTCTTACGTTATATGGAAGGTTCGGCTATTCGCCGAATTGGCCACCAGCAATGGTTGCGTAATCTTTCCATCGCTTTAGGAAACGCGCCATATTCACAACGCATTATCGCAGCGCTAAACACGAGGTTAGGCTTGTCTGATTTATTAGACGAACATATACATTGGGCGCTAGTAGAACAAAAACGAAAATCATCGGAGCCAGCGAGTGCATGCTCTAGCAATAAGAAGCAGCAGCGCTTAATTCGAATTGTCGAGAAAGGGTTACCGCGTGATGCGTAAAAAATGAGGTAATTGCATAACTAATGAACACAGACTTTGATATGTATCTCAAAATACCAATTTGTGGACAAAATTTTAAACACGACACTGTTTTCTATAATTGAGAAAAGTTAGCCACATCAGCAATTAATGACAAGGATCAAAGATCTTGATATTAATGATCATACAGTTAGTTGACCTAATGGTGACAAAATAACAAAAATCAATTTAAAAACAATTAGTTACACAGAAAGACAGCAAGATTAGAGAACAGAGCCGCATTAAAAGATCTTTCACTGACGCTTGCCAACACTTCACTAAAAACACGTTATACACCAACTTATCCACAATTAGTTTTTGTGGATAACTCTGTTAATGAATAAGAATAAATAGCGACGAAAAGCCAGATTCTACAGAGACTAACCTGTGTATTGAAATTCAGCACGTAAGTTATCAAGACGGCAATAAATCCGCTTAGAACTGCAGATTATTTTTATTTTAGGGAGTTATGCTTCACAGCATTAAAGAAAGAGCATAAACCAAATACTGGTTTGAGTTCAGAGAATACTCTGAAAGAAGCTGGAGCGACACATAACCGTTACCTCAACCTTGGTAAGGTTGCGCTCTACCAACTGAGCTAGTGTCGCAATGATTAATCGCATTCACGCTTAATCTGAATTTGGTTGCGGGGGCCGGATTTGAACCGACGACCTTCGGGTTATGAGCCCGACGAGCTACCA
>NZ_CAWMCN010000047.1:0-688 GCF_963865925.1 Vibrio sp. ZOR0018
GCAAAATTGCAGTTCAGTGTTTAAGTGTGTTTTTTAAGTTCGGCGGTGCGTTGTCAACCCCTTAGCCGGGCGTTATGTGTTTGATGAGTTTTTGAGGTTAATTCTACGATTTCATTGAAAATTCGTTCCGTGTTTTCGGCAAGTTGGCTTGGTCGAAATGGATTCTTGAACAACTTGATATTGATCGTTTTCAAGGTTCTTGGGCTGCCTCAATTGAGTTTTGGATCTGGTTTGTGTTGAATTTCGTCAGTTTCAAATCGCTTTAATTGAAATGTCTTTTTGACTGATTTGCTTGCTGACATTCAGCACTGAAAGTCTGGTGAAGTAAAAGGTTTTGTTGTGGCTGAAAGGGCTCTTTCTTTGTTGTTGATTCTGCAAGTGGCGCTCTTTGGCTCAGATCGCTGTGAAATTTAGGTTTTGGTCAGCATCGTTTTTGTACGTAACTTATTCAAATCTCTTCATTTCTACGGTGGTTTACTTTAAATTCACGGTAAAAATCACATAACAAGCAATTTAAGAGGGATTCCCAACGCTTGGCATTTTTGCTTCTACTTCAAATTTAGTGTTTACGGTACAATGCGTTAGGTTGGGTGGTAGCGTTGCTCACCCCTTAATTGGGCGTTAGCCGACAAGCGAAAATTTCAAATTCAGAGGTAAATATGATTCCATTAAATTCATCTGTTGTTTC
>NZ_CAWMCN010000048.1:0-933 GCF_963865925.1 Vibrio sp. ZOR0018
AGCTCCGTCAGTTCAAATACATTGGGCTGACGTTTTTTAGTTTCCGTTGAACCTGTAGAACTGCATAACGCCCAATTAAGGTGTGAAGCACGCAACCACTACACTTAACTTGACCACCATAAACACTAAACTAAACCCAAACAAAAAATGCCAAGCGTGCTGAATCACTCTTAAATTGTTTGTTATGTTGCTGATTTAGAAGCCAGAATTTGGTTGCTTTAGAAATTCTAGCTCGGCTTCTGTTGACTCACGACCAAGTATTTCATTTCGGTGTGGGTAACGTCCAAACTTGTCGATTATCGCTTTATGCTTATACTCAAACTCTATATTACTTTCGATACCTACCGACTCAAAAAGTTTGACTGCTTCAATATGAATTAACTTCGATTCACTGTGCATAAACGGCATATAGAGGAACACTTTCTGGATATCAGATAACTGACTGTCTAAACCGTTTGCTATAGCAAATTGAGTTAGGGTTACTGCCATTGAGTCACAAGTGAAAGACTCTGGTTTATTTCGGTAAATATTACGAGAAAATTGATCCAGGATTATAACCTCAGCTAAAGCACCTAAAGGTATCTCACGCCAACTAGCTAATTCACCTGATTTCGCTTTGTCATGAAGCTCTCCGAAGCGACTTTTAATCATAAGATCAAAGGCTTCATCTTTTTGCCACCATTGCATAGGCTCAAGCTCATTGAACCAAAAATCTATGATTTCCTTGTACATTTCACTATCCTTATTTACTCGAAACTGCATTGCAACATAACGCCCGGCTAAGGGGTTGACAACGCACCACCGAACTAAAAAAACATACTGTAAACACTGAACTTCAATTTTGCACCAAAGCCGCCACGCGTTGGCAATCCCTCTTGAGCCGTTTGTTATGCAAATTCAATGAGATAAACTGACTTTACACGACCAAAAGCA
>NZ_CAWMCN010000049.1:0-3250 GCF_963865925.1 Vibrio sp. ZOR0018
AAACAGACAATATGGCGTCATAAAAAACCTTAGATTTTTCAATATCATTGGAGCCAATCATAATATGACTAAACATACTTGTTCCTTTTGTTGAGCAAAAATCGGGATTTACTTTGAAGCATCGATTGAGCAATGTCTAGGTTGAAATGTGAGATAAGCTATAACGCCCGGCTAAGGGGTTGACAACGTACCGCCGAACTCAAAAAACACACTGTAAACGCTGAACTTCAATTTTGCACCAAAGCCGCCACGCGTTGGCAATCCCTCTTGAGCCGTTTGTTATACCGTGATCCGATGCATATTGTAGGAACTTCTTTATCAATTGCCATAGTGCCGTATAATCGCGGCCAAATTACACCACAACAATCCATCAGTGAGTTGCAAATGTCCAAACTATTTTTCAAAGGTCGAATCGATGCTAGACAAAACCACGTCATTTCAGGCTACAACGTAAACCGTGATGTAAAAGCAGGCACTGACGAGGCTCCAATCAATGTTGTCGTCCCAACCGAGGCTCGTAAAGCAGAAATAGAAATATTACTTTCTGAGCACTCGATAGTGGCTGATATTGTTATTGACTCAAAGCAACCAGAGAACACAGTTGAGCTTAATACGCTATTAAACAAACCTAAAACTATTACCTATGACAAAACACCAAACCGTAATGAACCGTGCACTTGCGGAAGCGGGAAAAAGTACAAAAAGTGCTGTGCTTAAACCCTCGATAATTACGTCCAAAGCCGTCTTCTGACGGTTTTTTTATAAACTAGAACCTATACGATGCTCTGCGCGTAAGTTAAAACGGTATAACGCCCGGTTAAGGGGCTGACAACGCAAAACACCGAACCTAAAATAGCAACCGTAATCACAAATGTTGATTTAAGCAAAAACCGCCACGCGTTGGCAGTCCCTCTTAAACCGTTTGTTATGGCTCAGTTCACTAAATATCAGATTTTACCATTGCCATGATGTTATGAGCTTTTTCAAAATGATCTAATTTGTGTTCTTGAATCCACCATGTGGCGGCTTCCATTAACAAATCTGGATCGTCATTTTTATTAGCAAAAAATGCATAAAATGAAACGCCTACATTATCACCCTTCTGTTCAATCTTCTTGGAACAAACTTGAATTACCTTTTTTCTCAATGAACTACGCACTTGTTAATTGCCTGCTTTGTTAGAAAATGATGGGTAACTTATACAGATTAAAGCATGAAAACAAGAAAAACTGTTTTTATATACAGCCCTAGCCAATTGAATGAGTCATAACGCCCGGCTAAGGGGTTGACAACGCACTACCGAACTCAAAAAACCACTGTAAACATCGAACTTCAATTTTGCACTAAAGTCGCCACGCGTTGGCAACCCCTCTTGAGCCGTTTGTTATATGTTTGGATGAGAAACCTAGCTAGATCTTGAATGCAATGCATTGAATTACATAGTTATCAACACATTGCATGCGGACGGTATAAAATGCAGCTTATTTATAAAAAGCTTCAACTTCACCTTTTAACTTAATCAGCATCGGCTGGCCAAAACGATCTTTAGCTTTCGGTGACGGAATTTTCACCCACCCTTCACTAATGCAGTATTCTTCAACATCAGTACGCTCTTTGCCATTTAGACGAATGCCAATGTGATGTTCAAAGCACTCCGCTACATAGTGTGGGCTGCGAGGATTACCAGCAAGGTGATCCGGCAAAGCGGGTTTAGCTGTAGTGTCGTTCATATTCATAACCTAAAATATGTAAAAAAGTGCGCTATTGTAGACAATACAAGCCTACCGCTCAACAAAGTAAAGATGCTATTTCATATGCAGTATAGAGCGCAGAACTAGATGACATATAACGCCCGCTTAAGGGGCAGCCAACGCTACGACTAACTTTCCGCACAACATCGTAACCACAAAAACCAACGCACGGTAAAAACGCCACGCGTTGGCTGTCCCTCTTGAAGCGTTTGTTAGGCATTTATTATCCGTTTAATCTCATCATAACTTGAGCAGTAAACTATTTTATTTTTGTATTTTGATGTGAAATTTGTAATGCGCACCATATTGTCAACATCAAATTTGCTATTCCATCGCCACAACTCAATGAAAGACGAAAACGTTTCTTTCCTAAAATTACCTAGAAAAAATTTACGAACCAAAAACCTTTTCAGTATCCTCCATTGACGCTTTATAAGAGGAGGGTTCAAAATTATAATTACATCCGCATTCTGAAATGACCGATCAAGCCATTTATAATAAACACCTTCGATAATCCAATTATCGCATTCCAAAATAATATTAAGCTTTTCAGTTCTTAATTCTTCACTTGCTCGGATATATGAGTTTTGGCTTTGATCCCAAAATACCTCATCTAAATCGAAAGCAGTCAAATTAGTCGCTTGCTGCAACTTTTTGGCACTATATGTTTTCCCACTTCCGGGACCACCAATTATGTGGATTTTATGATACTGCAAGATGACTCCTTGATGCCTAACGCCGCGTTAAGTGGCGAGCAACGCTAACCACCTTACCTAAACCATTGTGACATAAACACTTAACCTGAAGAAAGCCGAAAGCGCCAAGCGTTGGGAGTCCGTCTTAAACGCTTTGTTAGCCCTATGCCAAAAGGCTACCAACTTCAATTGCGTCTATCTTTACACCAAAGCTCGAAATATTGGGCAATGTTGCATTATGATGCGCTCGAATTTGAGCGCCGGTAGCATGCAATTTATCGTGGGTTGTATGAGCGTCCGATATCAACGTAACCGAATAACCTAACCCAGCAGCCCTGCGAACGGTCGTATCAACACAAAACTCAGACGCATAACCACAGACGATTACATTGTCGATTCCTAATTCTGTCAGAAGACTTTGAAGGTTTGTATTCAAAAACGAATCAGGTGTTGTCTTACGAACAAAATAATCGTCCACTTGAGTCACAAGCGTCGACTGCAACTTCCAACCATCGGAACCAAATTCGATCACAGAATTGAGCTGCTCATGCTGGATGAAAACAACTGGAACTGTCGTATTCCGAGCCCATTTGGTCACTTCATTAATCTTATCTAAGACTACTTTAGAATCAAATGGTTGTGGTTCGGGATCGAATAAAATCGATTGAACATCGATAACAAGAACCGCAGATTTCATAATTATCCTCTTATAGGGCTAACGCCCGGCTAAGGGGTTGACAACGCACCACCGAACTTAAAAAACACACCGTAAACACTGAACTTCAATTTTGCACTAAAGTCGCC
>NZ_CAWMCN010000050.1:0-2722 GCF_963865925.1 Vibrio sp. ZOR0018
GAATCGTAATCGGAAATATCCATTTCTCGAATTGTAATCACTAAAGCCTCCAAAGCTTATAACGCCCGGCTAAGGGGTTGACAACGCATAGCCGAACTCAAAAAACACACTTAAACACTGAACTTCAATTTTGCACCAAAACCGCCACGCGTTGGCAATCCCTCTTGAGCCGTTTGTTAGGCCAATCAATTGACACCGACACTTTCACAACCCAAGAACAAGTCTTTTTGTAAAACTCAAACAAACTAAACCATTAATTTATAAACTAAAACTCTAACTTTGCAAAGAAACAAAAAACTCAAATTGAGCGGTTTGGAAGAAAAGTGACGAACGTAGCATGCTCGGCGGACGTTTGAATGCTGAAGGTTATTTTGCCGATGAATTCACAGCGAAAAGTAACCCAACGCGATCAAGAAACAACAAATATGTGATGATTATTTATTGCTTAAGTTCAGCCATGAGAACATGGAATTTACCGTTCAATTTCAACTCGATTTAGCTGATAAAAACTCACTTTGCCTAACGCCCGGTTAAGGGGCAGCCAACGCTATTACCAAGCTTCCGCATAACACCGTAAACACAAAAAACCAACGCATAATAAAAACGCCACGCGTTGGCTGTCCCTCTTGAACCGTTTGTTAGGGTAATTTGAACCCCTTGCGCTTTTGAGATATTTTTTTCGAAAGCTCTAAGATGGCTATTTTGTCTCGTAAAGCATCAATTACAATACGAGCTGTAATTGCTCCTAAGTAAATTCCAGAAACGAGGCCTGTTACTAAAGGGGATAAGTTAAATATTTCTTCGGAACCCAATGCTTTAACAGATGCCAAGTAGATCATGATGATAGCTGGAACAATACCGAGTTTATCAACAATTCCAACAAGAAAACCTACCCTCGATTCTAAATACCTAATGCGATCCTCAAAAAGGACCTTAACGCAGTCTATGCTGTCATCACCGAAGGTTGAAATTTCTTCCGCGGCTATATAATCCGACTGATATCTTTCATTTATATTTTTTAAAGTTTCTTTTGTTGCACCTACAAAGAAGCGAACTGTAGAAATAAATGAGGACAATGAATACAATGCAAGAAACGCAAAAAAGGCAAATAACGATATGTAAGAAGTGGTAGCATCGCCAAATAAAGCTGCAATCAAGGCAATAGCTAAAGATACAACTCCCGCCAGAAATGAGAGTGCTTCCATTTTATTGGCAATAAAAAAGTTCTTAACATCGTTTAATACACTCTCTTTCGATACAAAACATTCAATGATCGAGCCAATATCATCACTGTTCAAAATATACTCCTATTGCCCTAACGCCCGGCTAAGGGGTTGACAACGCACTGCCGAACTCAAAAAACACCCCGAAAACACTGAACTTCAATTTTGTACTAAAGCCGCCACGCGTTGGCAATCCCTCTTGAGCCGTTTGTTATGCAAATTCAATGAGATAAACTGACTTTACACGACCAAAAGCCACAATTGCAATGGTTGAGTGATTCAAGAACCAACCCAAGTCAGAGCCATGATAAATAAGCCGCCAAAACAAAGTCCACCTTTCAGCAACAAACCAAGCTTTTGAATCAGGAAAACTCAACGAGCGAAAACTTCAGCAAGTACAAAATGCTCGATAAACTTGCCCTTTCCACACTTTGCGCACGCTGAATTGGCAACAAAACAGCACCAAAACTCATTGAGGCAAACAAAGAACCTTGCCTGTTTTACGGCTTGAGTGAACCAAGAATTCTAGGATAAAAATGCTCATTTGCCGACAATACAAAACGAATTGCCAGAGAAATCCCAAAAAATTGAACCCCTAAATTTACCTGAGTTGCATAACGCCCGGCTAAGGGGTTGACAACGCACCGCCGAACTCAAAAAACACACGTTGGCAATCCCTCTTGAGCCGTTTGTTAGCAGTACTATTTCACCTTAACTTCATTGAGTCTATTTCTAATGGCATCACACGCTGAGCTAATAAGATCGATAATTTCGCGTCTGTTGGTCTGAGCTTCTTTGTAATACTCTGCGTTGTTGCACTCGATATACTCACTATCAATGCTTTCATGGCGACACTTTTCACACACACGATCTAAGGCTTCATAAATATCTTGAGGGTAAAAAGGCTTGTTGTGTTCGAGAACCTTGTACATTTCATTGAACTTTACTACAAATGGCTGTAAACGTTCACGAATTCTATCCTCTTGTGATTGGTTTGGGTCGACATAATCCATGAATGGGCGCAAATGCATAGTTGCACTTTTTAACTCTACAAGCGATGCCCAAATGTCGCGATAAACTTTATATTCATGCTCCAGCTGGACTTGAGAAATGTATGTGGCACTTTGTAACTCTGCATCAAGTTTTTTGTTAGTCGAATCTAGTTCTTTTTTCAAAGACAGGAGATCTTTTTGAAGCTCTGCTTTATTTGTTTCAACTATTCGACTGATCCAGATTTTGCTAATAAATGCAAAAAGGGCAGCTAAAACAACAGTACCGCCACCAAGTAAACCAATAATATATTCCAAAATTTCCACTGAATTTCCTTTGTACTGCTAACGCCCGGCTAAGGGGTTGACAACGCACCGCCGAACTTAAAAAACACACTGTAAACACTGAACTTCAATTTTGTACTAAAGTCGCCACGCGTTGGCAATCCCTCTTGAGCCGTTTGTTATGCAAATTCAATAAGATAAACTGACTTTACTCGATCAAAAGCC
>NZ_CAWMCN010000050.1:2732-2924 GCF_963865925.1 Vibrio sp. ZOR0018
CCAACCCAAGCCAGAGCCATGATAAATAAGCTGCCAAAACAAAGTCCACCTTTCAGCAACAAACCAAGCTTTTGAATCAGGAAAACTCAACGAGCTAAAACTTCAGCAAGTGCAAAATGCTCGATAAACTTGCCCTTTCCACACTTTGCGCCCACAAGATTCACAACACGCCAACGCTAAAACTGATTGAGG
>NZ_CAWMCN010000050.1:2934-3293 GCF_963865925.1 Vibrio sp. ZOR0018
AATTGCAATGGTTGAGTAATTCAAGAACCAACCCAAACCAGAGCCATGATAAATAAGCCGCCAAAACAAAGTTCACCCTTCAGCAACAAACCAAGCTTTTGGAACAGACAAGTTCAACGGGCGAAAAATTCAGCAAGTGCAAAACGCTCGATAAATTTGCCCTTTCCACACTTTGCGCACGCTGAATTGACAATAAAACAGCACCAAAACTCATTGAGGCAAACAAAGAACCTTGCCTGTTTTACGGCTTGAGTAAACCACGAATCTGAGGATGAAAGTGCTCATTTGCCGACAACACAAAACGAATGGCCGGAGAAATCTAAAAAGATTGAACCCCTAAATTTACCTGAGTTGCATAA
>NZ_CAWMCN010000050.1:3303-4552 GCF_963865925.1 Vibrio sp. ZOR0018
CTAAAAAGATTGAACCCCTAAATTTCCCTGAGTTGCATAACGCCCGCTTAAGGGGCAGCCAACGCTACTACTAACTTTCCGCATGACACCGTAACCACAAAAACCAACGCATAGTAAAAATGCCGCGCGTTGGCTGTCCCTCTTAAAGCGTTTGTTATGTGTTTTTTCCATATTTTATTGAATTTTCTGCACAATGTGCTTTAACCTCATTTAGCCATGTATCGTACCAGTACCATGATTTGGAAACCTGAACTCCAAAATTCTTTGCTTTATCTTTTGCATTCTTAGACTTCCACAAATCTACATGATGGTGAATCTTGAATTTCTTATACCCCATATCGTTAACAATTTTAACTATTTCATTAGGTAGGTACTTCTGTTTTTCTTTCTCTTTGATGAGAACATACTCTTTATTTAGTTTTTCTGCTTCAGGTGAATTTGCTGGAATAAACTCGATAACTTTATCTGCTTGACCTTTGTGATTAACTGATTTGGGGACATATAAAACCCTATATGAATACCTGAGGTCATTATATTCATTTTGAGGTAAATCGGTGTCAAAAGCATTTATGTAAGCAGATATATGCTCAGGAAGATCAGTGAATTTTCTCAGTTGATTAACGTGTTCTTCTTTAATTGATGAGAACTGTAAGGAGAATGAAAGATGCTTATCGATACCTAGTTTATCTTCGAATAGTGATTTCACATATTCGTTGTAATTTAAGCAACACGCTTGGAATCTAGCACTTAAATAATCGTCTATTCGAGTCGTCATTTGATGTTCTATCTCATGACGAAGACCAATTAGAAATTTTAAATTTGACTTTGCAACTTTATCAATTGGGCATAACTTATCATCCAAACATCGTTCCAACTCCCAATACTTAAATGCTCCCTTTTTTGTTTTATGATACATCTTTTTTTGTCCACGTTTATCATAATATCGATATTCAATATTCTTCGAACGGTAATATGCATGAAGTAAATAAGTCCAAGCGATGTTTGATAGAACAATAAAACTCTCAGATTTAAATTGCACATTTGGATTGTTGAATATTTGTACCGCGGCAAGCATTGATTCTCTAGATTTTGTCAGGAGCTCTACCTTGATCGATCCAACTTTTCTATTTCTCTTTTCCATTTAACCTCCTTGAGTAGCTCACACACAGACACATAACGCCCGGCTAAGGGGTTGACAACGCACCGCCGAACTTAAAAAACACACTTAAACACTGAACTGCAATTTTGC
>NZ_CAWMCN010000051.1:0-388 GCF_963865925.1 Vibrio sp. ZOR0018
AGTAACGTAAGTCCGTTCCAGTTTGGTAAGTTAGCCTGTTTGAACCAATGACTTTGCGTACACTCAAAGAGCGCTTTAGCCGCTGATTCACCAAGATTTTTTCTTCGCTGTGTTAATGCACTTGGAGCAACAAATGGCTTACCTGTGCGGTCAACAATATCGAGCATGTTTACAATGTCAGCCATGGATTTATCGTTATAGATAGCCATGCCAACCAGTAACCATGCCATCTACTCTAAAGTGAGCTTTCGTTTTCTTAGAGTAACGGTATCAGTAAGCTCATAAGCACTATTGATGAGCTCAATGGGCAAGAGGTCTGCGAGTGTTTCAACTTGATTGGGTTTATAACTGTTGATGATATCGAGGGCTTGAGAAACGTGCATAAAAA
>NZ_CAWMCN010000052.1:0-310 GCF_963865925.1 Vibrio sp. ZOR0018
AAGCTCTAATGCCGTTTTTTCCATCAGTGACATTAATTTCTTACTGACACCTTGGCCACGAGCACTTGTTTTAACCATCAATTTTTCAACTTCCCCTCGATGTAAACCATTTGCTTTAGAGCATAGAGAAAGTTGAACTGCACCGATGATGGCATTTTCATCTTGAGCAATAAATAAACGACGGTTTCCTGACTTTAAATCCGATTCTACCCCACTCCAGTATGACTCGATTTCTTCTCTGTCGATCGGAGTTAAAAAACCGACTGAAGCACCACTCTCAACACAATCTATAAGCAATGAATTTAACTGA
>NZ_CAWMCN010000053.1:0-32460 GCF_963865925.1 Vibrio sp. ZOR0018
ACAGGGTCTATCGGATTTTTACATAAAGGTAGGATCATTCAACTGATCTGCCGATTAAAGTCTTAACTGATCGGCATTAAAGCCAACTGGCCTCCTTTCATAAATGGGGTTTATGGAGTGACTTAGGAGCCAACGGTGATCACTTGGATACCTTTCTCTTCCAAATACGTCCGATCCTCTGCTGCGATAAGGTTATCTGTGACAACTATATCGATTTTATCTAGCGGAACCACCACGTTAGGGCTACGACGGCCAAACTTACTTGAATCGGTCACGACAATGATCTGATTGGCTGCTTGGCACATCGCCTGGCTGACTTGATACGCTTCGTTGTAGGTTGTTGTTCCCTGCGCAAGGTCAAAACCATCAGCACCAATAAAGAGTTTATCGAAAGAAAACTGTTTAAATGCTTGCTCTGCCAGAGTGCCATGGAAAGACGCTGATTTTCGGCGATACGTTCCGCCCGGAACCAATACAGTATGTTCCGCATCCAAATTCGCTACTGCGTTTACGATGTGAATACTGTTCGTCATCAATGTCAGTGACATCACCTGTTCAAAATGCGGCACCATCTGCAGTGTGGTACTGCCACAGTCCAGAATGATCGAATCCCCGTCCTTGACCAGTTGTGAAGCGGCTTTAGCGATTAAGCATTTACGTTCAAGGTTCACCGTCTGCTTTTCATCCATCGAACGGTCTTCCAAAATGACACTATTAGCGATACAAGCTTCAGCTGCTCCGTAACGGCGAATAACAAGCCCTTCTTCCTCTAACGAACGTAAATCACTGCGTATTGTAGCTCCTGATGTTTCAAAGGTATCGGCCAGATCATTCACTGACGTTTTCCCATTAACACGCAGATAATCCAGCAACTGCGCTCTTCTGTTATCTAAATTCATAGCATCAACTTCATTATTAAACTGATAGCAGTTTACAATAGTTCCCTTTCAACTTAAAAGGAAAAGGGGGAACATTCTTTCATTACTGCCTAGAAATTGCGACGTTTAACGCTTCTTGAACATTAGAATCCAGTTGAAATATGAGTGATTCAGGGATAGGTAGTGATTGACCAATGAGTTGATCTAGTGTCTTTGGTCTAGCAAATACAGAAATACCCTTCATCACTTGGGCATCTACAACATGCTGATCTTCATCTTCAACCAACACCAGTACGGTACGCGGTTTCCATCGGCTTTGGGTGCGGCCTATCTTGACTTTCCCTTTATGAGTCATAGATTGAAGCATCCGATTAAAAGATCGAATCTGCAAATAACCTAAGACGATCTGTATCATCCAAGCTCCTGCAGCAAAATAAATAAGTACAGTTGTTGAGTCCATCTCATACCTCTTGTCAAAAAGGGGCAAGCATAACGCCTGCCCAATATAAGCTGCCCTTATTCTAGGAGCATAGGGCTTAATCCATGGGGGATGGATTAGAACATTACCTGACCGCCTGTAATATTGATCGATTGACCAGTACAATAGGCGGCTTCATCGCTGGCGTAAAACTTCAGTACATTGAGAACATCCTGATATTCACATCCTGCCTTAAGTGGCACTTTATCGATATAAATCTGTTCAACCTCTGATTCCGGTACACCCAATTTTTTCGCATACTGAGGTAGCAGTGATTGGAACATAGGGCTTTTCAACAAGTTACCCAACATCAAAGAATGCACCGTGATTTTGTGTTCCGCTAAATCTAACGCAAGTGACTGAGTCAGGCCAACCCCACCAAATTTGGCCGCTGAGTAACCACTGTTATGCTTTGAACCCACTTTACCCGACTTTGAGTTGATCTGAATAATGCGCCCACCACGTTGTTCACGAATCATTACTTTTGATACTTCTCGTGCACAGAGGAAATACCCCGTTAGGTTTACGTCAATCGATAGCTGCCAAGCAGTCAATGGAAAACCGTCAATCTTGCCAGCCTGAGCCACACCAGCACTGTAAACCAGCAGATCAATCCGTCCAAAAAATTCATCTATTTGCCTAACCATATTCACTACACTTTGCTCTTTGGTAGCATCTACCTCCACACCCAGTGCTGTAGCCTGACCGTATTCTTGATTAATTCTATTAGCCACCTTTTCAGCACTGCAACCATTTAAATCGGCGACCGCAACTCGGTAACCTTCATTAGCCAAACCTAAGCACAGAAATTCACCTAGAGTCTGACCACCACCAACCACTAACGCAACTTTACTCATAACTTACACCTTACTTAGAGGGTGCCCCATCGTAGGCATAGAGCACCCATACTGACTATTAATTTAAAAAGACAATTTCATCACCGCAGCGCACTTGCTGAGGTCGATCACCATTGACATGAAGACAACCCGGATATTCAGCTTCAACTAAGGCATCAAACCGTATGGTAATGTGCCCAAGTTCTGCAAGGTTTTGATTGACCACCTCACCAACCGCTGTAATCGGATACTGATACCTTCCCAATTGCATCACACCACCGGGTTTGATATTCCCCTTGAGTGCGTCATGCGAGTGGATGAAGCAATACTCTGCCGCATCTTTTGGGGCAATATTACTGAAGATGATCATCATATCGTCTTCCAACGCACTATTGGCAAACTCACCAATGCTCTCGATCTTGACTTGATATAGTGGCGACATTGCTCTCCCCTCCTATTGATAGATAAATAGAGACACAAACCAAGCCAGTAGAACGGTAGGTGCGCCCGTAAGGAAGCGTGAATACAGTACCGAAGGAACACCTATTTCAACGGTTCTCGGCTTAGCTTCTGCCATACCCAACCCAACCGGGATGAAATCACAAGCCGCTTGAGCATTGATGGCAAATAAAGCGGGCAACGCGAGATGTGGTGGTATATTGCCAAGACCAATTTGGGTGCCGACTAAAACACCAATAACTTGAGCGATAACCGCACCGGGGCCAAGGAATGGAGAAAGCAGCGGGAACGAGCAGATCAACGCGAGCGTTACTAACCCTAGTGGATTTTGCGCCAAAGGCGTCAATACATGCGCGATCACATCGCCCAAACCAGAGGCAATGATCACCCCAATCAGCATTGAGACGAATGCCATAAACGGCAAAATCGTTTTCAAAATGGTATCAATGGCTTCACGCCCAGCTTGGTAGAAGGTCGCCATCACCGACCCCATCCCAATGCCAATCCGAGCCAACAAGCTGTCACTTTGCTGAGTTAGTTTTTTACTCGTATCGTATTTGTTTGTCGCCAGACTCTCGTTAGAGAGTTCATCTCTTAGTGGTGGTTGCATTGATCCACCCTCGCTACCTACTAGTTGAATGTCACGCTCACGCACACCCGATACATAAATATCTTCAGTGATGAATTCAGCCAATGGTCCGCTTTTACCCGTAGCGTGAATATTAACTGTCGGTATACGTTTTTTGGGATACAAACCGCAGCGCAATGTTCCACCACAGTCGATGACCGCAACGCCAATTTCTTCATCGGGCACACTAGTTTTAAAACCATCAACCGCTTCATAACCGGTAAGCTCAACAATACGGTCGACAATCGCAGGGCGAGTACCACCCGTAATGTAAAACACCTTTTTATTGGCTTCGATCGGCAACTCTAATGGGCCACCCCAACCGCCACTACCTTTCTGTATACGTAATACTTTCGTCATTTTTATTGCCCCATTAACCTACGTGAACCTGACGCTCTAACTGAACACCCTGTTGACGTTCAACCATAGTTGTAGTGAAGTCAGTGACCCACCCACGGAAGAAATTAGTCACCATACCAACCAACAAATAGCTAACCGCAAGAGGTCCAAGCGGCAGACCGAGCGTTGTCAGGCCACTAGCAATACCTAGATAGACAAACAACTCACCAGGGTTAATGTGCGGAAACAAACCATTCATCGAGTGACAGCTATATGAAGCCGCCGCGTAATAGGAAGGTTTATAATGTTCAGGTAAAAAACGACCGAGACTCAATGTCATCGGGTTACAGAAAATGAAGGTGCCGATAACTGGCAATATCAAATAGCGAGAGATTGGGTTGCCAGCACTACTCTGTGCCAGTTTCTCCACTCGTTCTTGACCCACCAATCGGATAAGCGCATTCATCGCCACCAGCAGTGCAATTAGTAAAGGTAAAATACCGGTTACCATCCCCGTAAACACCTCTCCTCCTTTTTGAAATAGTCCGATAAACCATTCCGCTCCGTGAATTATCCATTCCATAATCAAACCTCATTGTTGTTATTGGCTTAGTGTCAAAGTACGTATTTATACTTCCACTTTACATTTCAAATTAAAAGAATTCACTTTCATTTTAATGACGGTGATCACGAAATAATTTTCACAACGAAAACAAGAACAACGAAATAACAAGGGATGAAAACGAATTAACAACCAAGAGGCATCACCCATTCCTGAGCGACTTTAAACACTAAAAATCAATAACCCCAAAATCCGAACCAAACATAACTCATTGTATTTAATAGATATTAAACACAATAAGCTTTTATTAGGCCGCATTCGACAGGTATTATCTGACCGTAAAAACGCCACGACTCATCAGTATCATGATTAAAATAACTACAGACAATCCTTAAAGCAGTTTAATCAGAGCCACGCACTAATTTTCAAACCAAAAGAAACAACAGGAATATTACAAACCTGCTTTCAGTATAAAAGCCCATAAAGCAGGCTGTAAGCGCTACTGAATCACGCTTTACATTTTTTGATACGGTGGCTCGATATCAAATAGGAAGAACCCGAGAGCAGGAAAGAGTTTTGGTAGGGAAATTGATTAAAAATTTAAACTGGCCTTAACCTCTCATTGACACTACCTCAACTCGTTTTTGTCACTCTGCACACCACCAATAAAGGTGATAACAAAAAGAGGATGGACTATGGTGTTTAGCGAAGAGGATCGCCAAGCCTTATACAATGTATGGATGTCACAAAAGGCTAAAATGCATTTGACTCAGATGGAGATGGCTAAGCGACTTAACCTTACTCAACTTGAGTTCTCACATCTTTTACGAGGGGATAGCTCTTTATCGATGACGTTTATCAGTCAATTCTGTCGTCATCTACATATTGAGCCGCACAGGGTACTACCGAGTTTGAAACAGACCGCCACCAGCGAGGTAAAAGCGATCTGTTTAAAAAACCGAATAAGTGTTGATGGTGATATCCAGCATGTTTCTATAGAAGGTAATCAAGTGATCATTGAATACATTCATTATGCCTAATTATTGCTCTACAGCGACTTGTTCTTGCACTAACGGCTCAGAGCGGTAATTCTCACCGGCTAAAATATCGTAATGAATCACAGTGTCGTTATTAAATTTCGAGAAATCGTAGTAGACGGTGTAGGCGTTGAATTCTTGATCTTGGCTTTTTTTCTTACCATCAATGTAGTAATAACAACCAAAGCCATTTGTCCATCGATTGAACTTTTCAGAGTAATATGGCTCACAATTTTTTGCCTCGATAAAAGTACTAAATGATAAAGGCTTTTCGTTATTTTTATTAGTCTTATAAAGACGCAATTTAGCAAAGCCAACTTGGTCAAAATCATTTTTTGCTTCGACTTCTATTTGGTGTAATTTCATATCACAACCAGAAGAGATAAAATTATGAAAAGGAAGCCTTATCTCATAGCTGTCATTACTTTCCGAAAAGTTATGTTCAAATAATATATCTGCTTTTCCACCTTTCCTTTTCTTACCATCCGAGGCACTCCAAGAAAATGATTTACATGTTTCACCACCGCCAAAAAATGTACCATAAGCGGTTATATCTGCATCTATCGGTTTTTTCCCTCGAATCACAATATATTGATCTTCTGAAGAGGATCCAAACGGTGGCTGACGACTTTCATACCATTCCGCTAGCGGATAAACCACGTAAAACATAACTATGGAAAACCCAATAACTGCAAAGATAACTTTAAATCCAGTCTTCATTGTAACTGTTCCTTGATAGTAGTACTTATATCATTTTTATCACCAAACAATAATGATTCCCTTGGCAATTGTGAAGGATTATTTATTAACGAATTTAGTTCTTTCTTCGTCCGTTGCAAATTTAAAATAATTGTATTCGTAATACCTTGCTCCAGTCTTAAACTGAGTCTTTTCGCTTCTCCAACATGATATGGAATACTCAGACTAGCAGCAAGTTCATGTGAAATCTGGTGATAAGCCTTTGTAAGATGAGCTTCCGTATACTCTAACTCGTCACTTGCTTCTTTATATGTGTTAGATAAATAATCGTTCAATAATATATTAAGCTGTGCTTTTAAGTTTGGTATATATTCTGACATCATATGATCTAACCCTGAATCGATAATGGTGCTAGCATAACCATTAATATCAACATGTTCTTTGCGCAGTGAGTCAGCTAAAATAAATGAGTCATCTTGCTTATCAATCGCAAACGTCATGCTTTTAATATGTGTTTGGTAAGGCGTAAGCAACACTTGCTTTACCTTTTTTGGTTGGTGTTTTTCAATACTATAGGTTAATAGTTGAACCAAATTGCCATGATGGTGATAGTTATCATTGTCGTCATCAGTAACTCTATTAAACAATGAATCGGCCACATAGAGTAAAGGAGACGTACCTTTTAATATTTCCAATGGTAGAGGAACATTGCTTTCTTTTTTAGAATTTGTATTCATCCATTTAAATGGAACTTGTGGTACCAAATCATGGTTATTAACATGACGATAGTGGACAATATTATTAAATTTAGCAACAAAGGAATGAGTGCCAGTCCTTGGCATACCATATGTAAATAGTTTTAAATTATTTGATCTATAGTTTTTTTGTATTAGAGCTGAGATAATCAGAGCGCCTGCACCACCTAAACTATGACCACAAATGTAGAATTTCTTATCTGAGTGGTACTTAAGGATATCATCAGATAATGGAATCCATAGTCCTTTTGCATATTGATAAAAACCTTTATGTAGATAGGCATTATCTAGTTCGGGTATTGCTATTTGAGATGCATCTAAATCAGACATGACATCTTGATAACCTGGAGACTGTAAAAAGGCTCGGGTTCCATCAAGACCTTCAATTATTCTAAAGGCTACAGGATTTAACATTTTAACAGGTTTTGTGGTGTTTTTATCGGCTAATTTAACAATTTCTTCATTTCCGAAATATGTTTGGGTTCCACGCACTCCAATAATAGCTATATCACTATTACTTAAAATATATCCTTCACAACCAATAAGCTTATCGTTATAAAATTTATATTCCAGATGCTTAGAATAGGGTATCTCTCGTAACAGCCAAGTCTCTTTCGATGATGCACAATATTGAGGTCTATTACCTTGCTTTAGCTGCTTGATAATGAAATCAATTCCTCCATCTTCTAAGCTTGGATTTTCACCATCAGGAATACCAAATTCATCACTCGCATAAGCCAGCTGTGACAACAACGCAAAGGTATAACTATTCACCAAACTAAATTCATCGGTATCAATAATTACTGGCATATAACTGCGCAGTGCTTTGATTTCAAAAACGTAACTTTGGTTGTGGCTAAGGCTGAACCCTGCTTTTTCCGCAGAGGCATTGGTATCTATCCCTTTATGATGCTCTTGCAAAAACTCATCTTGAGGGGCTTCATCCCAAAAATCACCTATCGTGGTGCTGTGATACCGTTTCGGGTTTTTCTCAGCAGCATCACGCTCTGCCGATGCACGGATTTTCACTGGCGACTCTTGCCCTTCTTTACGGCTGGCGTACTTTTCGACTTCGCTTAACAAAGAGGCTTGGCTGACGGAAGCACGCCATTCACCTGCGACAATATTTGCAAATAATACTTTACCAGCGCTGGTGGTTTGCGTGTGTGTGTTGGAGGTAATTTTGTTCGTAATGGTGACGGCAAGGCCATCAATCGGTTCATCGTTTTCACTCATGAACTCCAGTTCCAACCAGTTTTTCTCGGGGTTGCACTGCACGCAATGGTTAAATGAATCCATGATTATCCCTCATGTTGTAATTGGCGACTTAAGGCATGCAGAGCGTATTTAATCTCTTCATTTTGATTGTCTTTGATCAGTTCTATCATGCTAGGCTGAGCCAAGTATTCGTTGCCCATAATCGCCGCGATGGCCGCACTCATCACACGATACGTTAAGGTTTGCTCAGCAGCAGAGAGAAACGGTGTGAGCATGGAAGCGATATCACGCCCTTGGGTTAAGTGCTGGTCCATTGCCTTGGGGAAATGCTGCCATAACCAAGATTCAAGGTTAGCTTTTAACAAAGGTAAGTTCTCTTGTTTATCAAGATGATGCGCTTTTATCACCCACCAAGAGCCTTGCTGAGCATTAAATGGCGCGTGCGAGGTGTTGTCAAACGTGACTAAGTGACCTTGATCTCGATCGTGGCCTTGGTCTCCATTATCTAATGCAGCCAATTGATTGATATTGCCCAAAAACTGGTTCACTTCTGATTGGTCCATTCGCGCTAACATAGCAATAATGACCGACCTATCGTAAAAGCGAAACATCACTTCCTCGCCTTCTAATCCGGCAATTAATAAACTGCGAAGATGCTGCAAAACTTCATCACCCACGGCATGGCTTGACAGCCCAATACCCTGTTCAAGTAACGCTTCAGGGAGCGACAATATCGATTCAGAAACAGGGATTAACCATGGAGAGAGTGGCATCACCTCAGTAAACATTGCACCATAAAACAGAGGCACGGCTTCTTCAAATCCAAAGCCCCCATTTTGCTGTAAGGCCTGCTTGTGAAGCTTGCGATCAACTAACCAATAGCGATGATTTTGCTGCTGTTGAAACCAAGAGAGGATCATGACGGTTTCCCCTGCGTAGAGCATAATCTTACGGCTGGCATATGGGCTTGCTCTGCGTTTAATAACGCTTGGTAAGAAATGGTTCGAAGAGCGGCTGGCATGGTTTGGTCCTTTTTCGTGAATCGCATCGCATAATGTAATGCCTCACTAAGCAAAAGTAATGCCAGTGTTAAATTATTATATTTCAATAGGTTAACTTTATCGTTTGACTACTTGAGCAATAAATTGCTCCGCTGGGCAAAAACTTGCTTAACCAAGCACGATCTGACCGAATTTTTGCTCGATTCAGTGCTCTCTCACCGACAAGAGATGTAACTGCACGAGCGTCGTCAATCCTAAGCCATCTCATCATTGACAGAACACGTAAAGTTCACCGCACAGCTTAGATTCCAGCCTCGCCAATTAAATGTTAACATCATCACATCTAAAACTGCGGTGGTTATCAGTAAACCTTGTTGATGATTCTCATAAACATCAATAAAAACTCTCTTCCTCCACCAGCAGAATTTTTACATTAAAAGGCAGTTTCAAATGGTTAACAACACAATTCAATGGTTTCCGGGACACATGCATAAAGCACGTAAGGAGATCGAAGAGGTCATTCCGCAAGTTGATGTGATTATCGAAGTGTTGGACGCTCGTATCCCGTTTAGCAGCGAGAATCCACTTATCTCCCATTTGCGTGGTAATAAACCGTGTGTGAAGGTACTCAATAAACGTGACCTAGCAGACCCAGAAATGACGCAATTGTGGATCGACCATTTTGAGAAAGAACAAGGGGTGAAAGCAATGGCGGTCACCACGTCTAACCCTCAAGAAGTGCATAAAATCATGGAGCTTTGCCGTAAGTTGGCACCACATCGTGAAGAAGTGGGGAAAAATATTCGCACCATGATCATGGGCATCCCGAACGTCGGTAAATCAACCATCATCAATACGTTAGCCGGTCGCGCTGTGGCTCAAACAGGTAACCAACCCGCCGTTACTCGCCGCCAACAACGTATCAATTTGCAAAATGGCATTGTGCTGTCCGATACTCCGGGAATTTTATGGCCTAAAGTGGAAAACCCACACAGTGGTTTTCGCCTAGCTGCTACTGGCGCGGTAAAAGATACTGCAATGGAATATGAGGATGTAGCCTTTTATACTGTTGAGTATTTAGCGCAAGCTTATCCTGAGCGTTTGCAAGAGCGTTATCAAATCGATGAGCTACCTCAATCTGATGTGGAATGGATGGAAGAAATTGGCCGCAAACGTGGTGCTTTGCGCCCCGGTGGCCGTATTGATCTGCACAAAGCGTCGGAGATCCTACTGCATGAATTGCGCCAAGGTATTCTCGGCCAAATTACTCTTGAACGCCCTGAGATGATCACCAAAGAGTTAGTGGAAGTGGAAGAACGAGCGGCCAGAGAAGCCGAGGAAAAAGCAGCCAAAAAAGTAGAGCGTCGTAAACGTTATTTGCGTAATAAGCGCTAAATTCCTCTCGGATCCCTTCTACACTACACCTCATTTCTACTATTACCATCAGGGCGGTCAATGATCGCCCTTTTCATCAGAACAGACAACTGTATGCTGTTTGCTATTTCTAGCTGACATTATCATGACAAATCAATACAGGTTTTTATGCGCTACTTCTATAGCATGAAGGAACCTTCTGATGACACTCAAGTCATACCACCATTGTTTATTTTCTCCTTGATATGGAATTGTTCATGAAAAAGCGTTGGGCCATCGCGGTAATTAGCGCCGCCTTAATCAGCGGGGGCTATTACCTAACTACCAATAGCAATGAATCTCTCTCGGCTTTCCCCACTCTGACGGTCGAACAGGGAAATATTGCCAAACAGGCAATCGCTGTTGGCCAAATCGTGCCAGCTCACTCGGTATCTATAAAATCGCAAATTGAGGGGATTGTCGGCGAAATTTATCATCGGGTCGGTGAACAAGTTACCTTGGGCACGCCTTTGATCAAAGTGCGTCCAAATCCAACACCGCAAGCGTTAACCGACGCAACCACCGCTTTAATGCAAAGTGAGGCGAGCTTAGATTCCGCCAAACAGACGCTGGCAAACTTGCAGCAGTTAGTTGAACAAAAGATTGTGCCGGAAAACTACGGTGAGCTAATCCAAGCAAAATCAGAGCTGAAATCAAAACAAGCCGAAGTGCAACAAAAAAGGCAGAACCTTGAGCTGATCCGCAGCGGTGAAGCATCGGTTGGCGATTCGAAACTCACGTCCACACTCGTCGCCCCCATTGATGGCACCATTTTAAACTTAAAAGTGGAAGTGGGAGAGCCGATCATCTCCACGGCCTCAAGCCAAGCGGCGACTGAAATGATGTCGATTGCCGATATGAATGACATGATTTTCAAAGGCAGTGTCAGTGAACATGATGCGGCACAACTCGCCGCAGGGATGGCCGTCAACTTAACGTTAGCACCGTATCCAGAAGCAGAAATCAGCGGCGTATTAAGCAAAGTTGCGGTTCAATCTGATAAGTTGAATAACCCTAGTGATACCAAAACGACTAGCTTTGATAATGGATTTGAAGTGGAGATTAACCAGATTCGCTTTCCTGACAATATGGTGATTCGCTCGGGCTTTTCTGCTACCGCACAGATCACATTAAAGAGCGTGGAAAACGTCATCACCATTCCAGAACGCGCATTACGATTTAGCGGTGAAAAACCTGAAGTCTTGATCCCAGATCAGTCAGAACAAGGTTACCAAGTGCGCGCCGTAACCTTAGGTTTGTCCGATGGCATTAATGTGGAAGTGATTGCGGGTTTATCAGCGGACGATGTGATCATCGACAACAGTTTATTGGGAGGCAAAGATGGCCACTAAGCGCCCTTTTCAACGTAATGCGCTAGCAGCCGCGCTAATGACGTTCTGTGGCGCGGTGACTTTTTCAGCTCACGCCATCACTATTGAACAAGCTTGGCAAGCCGCAAAAGCTTTTGACCCTACTTATTCACAAGCACAGATCCAATCTCAAATCAGTGAAACAGAGGTCCGAAGCACCAAAAGTGCCTTGCTGCCTTCTTTTATCCTCAGCGCGGATACCTCATGGGATGACGATGGCAACAACACTAAAGGCTATGGTGCCACATTAAATCAAACCATTTGGGATAGCGCTAATTGGGCACAGCTCGACCAATCTCAAGCAAGCTATGTGGCATCACAATTAAAAGTGAAGACTGCACATAATGAGCTGGCTGCAACATTACTGTATGCCTATCTCGATCTCGCCAGCGCACAAGGCGATCTACAACTTGCTGAGCAAAAGTTCGTAGAAGGTGCAAAACTGCTGAAGATTACCGAGCAGCGCTACAAAGCAGGAAAAATTCGATCAACGGCATTGGAAGACATGCGTGCTAACCACGTCGATGAGCAAGCCGATATACTCAGTGCGCAAGCCGCTCTAGAAGAGAAAAAGTCAGCCCTTATCGCGCTCATCAATCAAGACCCACAGCACATTGACCAAATTAAAACGACCGACCTCATTGAACCGCCAATGCAAGTCAGCAGCGAAACTGAATGGTTAAAGCTTGCGCAGAATAACAGCCCTGAGTTATTGGCTGCCCAGCAGGAAGTCGCCGCTTCTGAATTTGGCCGAGATGCAGCCAAAGCCAAATATTATCCCACCTTATCTGGCAGTGTTTCTTACCAAGACAATGATCAGGGTCGAGATGGGGATCTCAGTACAGGTTTAAGCTTAAAAATTCCGTTGGATTTGAATGGTTCCACGCGCGCCACGGTCGATCAGGCTGCGCTGCAAGTCTTAAACGCCAAGCAAGTACTGCGCAAGGTAGATATCGAGATTAAACGCAAAATTCAAAGTGGCTTTAACCAAATCCATCTGGATTGGCGACAAGTGGAGATGGCTCAGTTACAAGTCAGCTCAAGAGAGCAAGCTTTAAAAAGTAAACAAACCGTTTATGAGTCAGGAATGACTGAAGCTTCTGATTTGATTGACGCCCATAACGCTCTGTTTAACAGTAAAAACAGTCTACAACGGCGATTGTACCAATATTGGAAGCAGCGGATTGGCCTGCTGCAAGCTGCTGGGCAGTTAGATGATGACGTGATCGCTTCGCTCTCTCAGGCTCTGCACTCATGATCTCAAGCCTACAGCAAGTCGTGCAAACGCTGCTTGCCCATCGGCTACGCAGCGCCCTCGCGGTCATTGCTATCGTTTGGGGTATTGTTTCTGTTTTAGTGCTCGTTGCCTTAGGTGAAGGATTTTATCGCGTCAATACACAATCTTTCGCGCTGTTAATGAGCGATACACAAATGGCTTTCCCCAGTCAAACCACCAAACCTTGGCAAGGCCTTGCGGCAAGACGAGCGATTACCCTTTCAGAGCCGGAAATGCGCGCTTTGGCACAGCACCCAAACATCAGCGCATTATCAGTTATCTACGGAAAATGGGATGCTAAAGTGACGAATGTAAAAGGCCGAATGCTTCCCGGTTACGTCAGCGGGATCGACTCTCAATTTTTAGCATTGCGCAACTTGCAACTGACCGCGGGGTCACGCGGCATTCACGCCAGCGATCAGCAAAACCATTCCCGAATTGCGGTGGTTGGTTGGCAGTTGGCACAAGTTGGTCAGCTATCCATTGGTGATACGATCAAAGTCAATACCATTCCCTTCTCGGTTGTCGGTATTACTCAGCAGCAAGAAGGGGGCATTTCGATAAACAATGAAAACAGCCAAGTGATGATCCCAAGCAGCGCTTTTACTGATCTTTGGCAAAGTGAGCCTGAATTTTTCCTTGTGCAGCCCGCCGCAGGGATACCAGCAGCGGTATTGCGCATGAACATCCTCTCTTTCTTCGCCAAACAGAAACATTTTGATCCGAGCGATACTGAGGCCATAAACCTACCTGACTTCAGTAGCGGCGCTCAGTTTTTCAATGCCTTGTTTCGAGGTATACAGCTGTTCTTAGGGGCAAGTGGAGCGATGACGCTTGCGGTCGGCGCTTTGGGCGTCGCCAATATCATGTTCCTTTCTGTCACGGAAAGAACGCGGGAAATTGGTGTGCGTTTAGCCATTGGCGCAACACCGAAGATCATTTTGCGCCAGTTTATTTTAGAAGGTGGGTTGCTAGTGGCATTAGGTGCAGTGTTCGGAATGCTCCTCTCCTATCTGGTGGTACTATTACTGAATTACATCGGCTTACCTGATTGGCTCGGCGAACCAGTCATCACTGTGCCAGCTCTAGGCTGGTCACTGCTCGTCACCACGTTGTTTGCACTGCTGGCTGCTTATTTCCCAGCAAAGCGTGCCGCCAATCTCACCCCCGTCATCGCCTTAAGTGCGAGGGCTTAATAATGATGTTACCTATCAGGCAAATTTATCAAGAGATGGCGGCCGAAAAACTGCGCTTGCTACTCACTATTTTAGCGGTGGCTTGGGGCACACTTTGCATCGCCACCATGCTCGCAACAGGCGAAGGATTACGCCAAGGGCTGACACGCTCATCACAAAGTGGCAATGGCAATTTACTCTATTTGACCGGGGGGTATGCCAGCCAGACCGCCGGACGCTTTTTTGAAGGGAAAGCCCTCTCTTTGCAAGCAGATGATGTTGAGCTTGTTCGCGCACTGCCCTTTATCCAACGCGCTGAAGTCAGCGCACAATGGGATAAACGCGTCAGCAATCAAGACAATGGCACCTGGCAGCGCCCACTAGCGGTTAACCCAGAATATCAGTCTTTAACTGGTATTGAGATAGCCAAAGGAGGGCGATGGATCAACCCGCTCGATAATCAACAGCAGCGTAAAGTGGTTGTACTCGGTTATAACGCCGCAGTGCAATTGTTCAATTCTGAGGATGGTTGGAGTTGGCTGGAACCCCAGACGCTGAGCATAAACCCTGTAGGTCAATTGATAAAAATAGGTGATGAAAACTTTACCGTTATCGGCGTGATAGCGCAGACAAGTGCAGAGGTAGAACAAGGAACCCCTATTGACTACGCGGTATTTGTGCCTTTTCGCACTTGGCAACGTTTTAACCCCAACGCAGCGATTGCAGCGATCAATGTGCAGCTCAATGCCACGGTTGATCGCGAAAAAGCCGCGCAAGTGATTAAGCAAGTGATCGCCAGAAAGTACGGTGCCAGTGCTTCAGACACGCAGCTCTTGCAAGTCGAAGACATGCTATTGAGGCAAAAAAGCATGCGCCGTTTCTTATTCGGTCTACAAGGCTTTTTGGGCATTATTGGGCTTATTACCCTCGGCGTAGCAGGCATTGGTATTGCCAATGTCATGTACGCCACGGTAAAACGATCCACGCGAGACATCGGTGTACGAATGGCCGTCGGAGCTACGCCAACCACTATCAAACTCCATTATTTAGTGCAAGCCTTGCTCACGATGTCACTTGGCGGTTTAGCTGGCTTAGGATCCACTTACGGGCTGATCACCTTATTAAGATACGCTCCCTTAGAAGGCAATATGCTGTTTGAGCAATTAGGGAAACCCTTACCCGAACTGTCGTTTTCGATTGTCTTTCTTGTGATCGCGGCGCTGGCGATTGTCGGTGTGATTGCCGCGTGGTTTCCCGCCAATCGCGCGGCTAGCATTACGCCATTAGAGGCATTACAAAGTGAATAAACAAAACTTACCGAACCTTGTTCAATTGACCAATATCAGCAAGCACTATCGCAGTGGTGAAGAGTTGGTCAAAGCATTAGACGGCGTTTCGCTATCGATTCAAAAAGGCGAATTTCTCTCTATTCTAGGGCCATCAGGCTCGGGTAAATCAACCTTAATGAATATCCTCGGTTGCTTGGATGTTCCTACATCGGGTGAATATCAGTTGGACGACAAGGCGGTCGCCTCGCTCAGCAGCCATCAATTGGCTCATATTCGTAATCAAAAAATTGGCTTTGTTTTTCAAAGTTTCAACCTGCTCGAATACGCTAATGCTCTCGATAACGTCGCCCTACCCTTGGTCTATCGCGGAGTAAAATTAAAAGAGCGCCGAGCACGTGCAGCAACACTATTAGAAAAAGTGGGGCTTGGCGATCGCATGCAGCATAAGCCCAACCAGCTCTCGGGGGGGCAAAAGCAGCGGGTGGCGATTGCGCGCGCGTTGGTCAATGATCCGCAAATTATCTTAGCCGACGAACCGACAGGTGCGTTAGATTCAAAATCAGGCGCTGAAATTGAAGCCCTGTTCAATGAGCTTCATCAAGAAGGACGGACGCTTATTGTCGTCACTCACGATCTCGCATTAGCGAAGCGAACTCACAGAATAGTGAATATCAAAGATGGGCAGATTTTATCTGATGAACGCGTTGATCACGCAACAAGGAAGCCATAAATAGCTAAACGCATTGTAAGAAGTTATAAAGTGAACGAGAAAGACGAAGCCGTTCCAGTTCGCCTTTCTTAGTTCATTTTTTCTTTGTTCTTTCTTTGTTGGTTTATCTTTGGATCCTATTGAGAGATACCCGCCAATCTCAGCAATACCGCTTCGAGTTGATCCCATGGCATGAGCTGTGAGTCAATCACTTCTAAGCGTGATTCAAACCCTTCTAAGCTCATCTCATTCACTGAAACGACTCCTTGGTTAATGTTGAAGGCGTAGCATCCTTTATCGGTATTGACGACCGCCTTAACACGTTCAGCGGTCAGGGCACTCAGCATAGAAAAGAGCTCATCAAAATCAAAATGGTATTCAGCGCCGATTAACCAACCACAACTGAAATAACCTTGGCCCCGATTTTCTTTGCGCACAAACGCTTTACCCGGCTGTAAGGCAAACTGTGGTTCTAACGAAGCATGATGATGGTGATGCGCTTCAATATGAGTAGAAGCTGCGCCGTGAAGACGTTCAATCTCTAATAATTCTAAAGGTAACTCACCTTGCTTGACTAACTTGCTAAAAATCTTCGCGGGTGATTGATCAGTCACCCAGTCATTAAACGCATCCACATCAGCACTAGTGCATTGATCCACTTTATTGCCAATCACCACATCACCACTGGCCAATTGGTCATTAAAATTTTGGTTGGATGTGTATTTTTCATTACGCAAGTTGCGCGGATCCACTAAAGTGATCGTGGCTTTTAAATCGACATACGGTGCATATTGATCAGAAGTTAAAGTTGCCACCACTTGCTTAGGGTGCCCAAGCCCTGTTGGCTCAATTAATAGACGATCGGGCTTTTGCCTAAGTAAGGCGTTAATTCCAACAGACATAGGAACACCCGCGGTACAGCACATACAGCCGCCCGGTACTTCTTTGATCAGCGCGCCTTGGTCAGACATCATTGCCCCATCAATACCAATTTCGCCAAACTCATTGACCAACACCGCCCACTTTTCATCAGCAGGTTTATTCTTCAATAAATTCAAAATGGCCGTCGTTTTTCCTACACCAAGAAAACCGGTAATAATGTTAGTTGGTACTTTTTTTGTCATGTCAGCACTCCTTTTGCGGCAGTATATACCGAAATAAGAAGCCAGTGCATGGTTTGCCAGTTAGACAGGCAACAATGAGCCGAGGTACATAAACGACAAAAGGCGCACTACGGTGAGCGCGCCTTTCCCCTCGTAACTCAATCGTGAGTTCGCGAATCGGGAGGACTATAGATGCAACCCGATCATAAACGAGGACATAGAATTGAAATATTGCTGATTCCATCCAAATTGTAGGTAAGGCTTGAATTCCTCCCTGTACGATATCTGAATCTGCCTTACGCTTTAACTATGGTTCATTTGGCTGGCTTAGCAAGGTTCAATCTCTGTTTTTTTAACTCATTTTAAACTCAGATCTCGTTTTTAGTAGAGAATCTCTCCATCTTCCAGATATGGAAATCAACATTGCAGCTTTGACGCTATAGTTAATCACTTTGGCGCGTATAATTCTGTAACAAAATATGTTCACATTTTACCAATCGAGGCCCTTTTTTACATGACCAAAAGAGAGAGATTGAAACAGTCACTGCTTGCAAAAGTTCCAAAAGATACGATTAACCAATTTATCTCCAAGGACAAAACACCACTCTCAATCCTTTTTCTTTCGCTCATTGTCGGTATTCTTGCTGGGATTGTTGGTACTTACTTTGAAGCCGCTGTGCACTTGGTTTCGGAAACACGCACCGAGTGGTTAAAAAGTGAGATTGGTAATATCTTACCCTTGTGGTTGGCCGCTTTTCTTATCAGTGCAGCGTTGGCGTTTATCGGTTATTTCCTTGTGCACCGGTTTGCGCCCGAAGCCGCCGGTTCTGGCATTCCTGAAATTGAAGGCGCGATGGATGGTATGCGCCCCGTTCGTTGGTGGCGAGTACTGCCAGTGAAGTTTTTTGGCGGTATGGGCGCCTTAGGTTCTGGTATGGTTTTGGGACGTGAAGGGCCCACGGTTCAAATGGGGGGAGCCATTGGCCGAATGGTGTCGGATATTTTCCGCATCAAAAATGACGATACCCGCCACTCACTCTTAGCATCTGGCGCAGCTGGAGGCCTAGCTGCCGCATTTAATGCGCCGCTGGCGGGCATCATGTTTGTGATAGAGGAGATGCGCCCGCAGTTTCGCTATACCCTCATTTCAGTACGTGCCGTCATTGTCTCTGCGGTGGCGGCAAATATCGTCTTTCGCGTGATTAATGGCCAACATGCTGTGATCCAAATGCCGCAATATCAAGCACCAGAGCTGGCTTCACTGTGGCTGTTTCTGCTGCTTGGGGGACTGTTTGGTATTTTCGGTGTGCTATTCAACCGTTTAATCACACTATCACAAGATATTTTTGCCAGAATTCATCGCAATGATCGTAAGCGATATTTACTCACGGGTTCACTATTGGGAGGCTGTTTTGGCTTAACTTTATTGTATATTCCAGAATTGACTGGGGGTGGCATCTCACTGATCCCTAATATCACCAATGGTGACTATGGTGCCGCTATCTTGCTGCTTTTGTTCATTGGCCGTATTTTTACCACCTTGATCTGCTTTGGTTCTGGTGCTCCGGGCGGGATTTTTGCGCCAATGCTGGCATTAGGTACTCTGTTTGGTTACGCCTTTGGCCTGATTGCGCAAGAACTGTTACCACAATTAGCGATTGACCCAGGAATGTTCGCCATTGCAGGCATGGGTGCACTGTTTGCCGCAACGGTTCGCGCACCCATTACAGGTATTTTATTAGTTATTGAAATGACCAATAATTATTATTTAATTTTACCGCTGATTATTACTAGCCTTGGCGCGGTTATTTTCGCTCAATTGCTTGGCGGCCAACCCATTTATAGCCAGTTGCTTCATCGCACCTTGAAAAATGCCAAGCTGCAACAACAAGATCTCCCACCAAAAGAGTAATCGTGAGACTCATGAATATTGACTCTGCTGCGAATTGTTATATCTAAGTAACAAATTAGAAGGTGAGATGTTGCACCACAACTCGATAAACTTGATAATGCGCTCGTTTGCTGGCTGCTAGAAATACATTATTCATTTTCTAGAGCAAATGATGACATGGAGTTTATCGTTGAACTGGAAAAGGTTAATTCAAGTACAAAGCACACCGCCCTCTCAAGCGGCGCTAGCATTAGGTGTGATCAGCCTCGGGCATGCGTGGGCGCTTTATATTCCCTCGGTCGGTCTCATTATTCGCCCCTATTTGGCACTGCTCGGTGCATTATTACTGCTGCCTGTCTTGCTAAAATACCTCACCAGCTTCAAGACATTCATGGAGGACATTCGCCACCCTCTTTCAGGTAGCTTGATGGCTCCAATGAGCATGACTTTACTGATCTTAAGTGATTATCTCGCTTTAATTTCACCGCTCATTGCTTATCCTATTTGGTTTACCGCGCTCTTGCTGCACTTCACCATGATGCTGCTTTTCTTCAGTTTTCAGGCCATGAACTTTAAAATCAGCCATATTGTACCAAGCTGGTTTCTTTATCCGGTTGGGTTAATCAGTAGCTCGCTCGCTGGCACGCAATTTGGCCACACTGTCTTTTCAGAAACACTCGTCTCTGTCTGTATCGCTATCTATTTTTTTATGCTGCCGTTAGTGTTATATCGTTTGGTGTTTGCTGGAATGTTACCTAAACGCGCACGCCCAACACTCGCGATTATGGCTGCACCTATTAACCTCACCCTCGCGACGTATTTGGTCAACTTCCCTCATCCTGATCCAATATTAACAGGCGCACTGGCTGGCATTGCCATCACCATGACACTGCTTATTTACCTTTGCTATATCCGTCTGCTCAGGCTCAAGTTTCAACCGTCTATTGCTGCTGTGACCTTCCCTTCTGTCATCAGTGCTATCGCCATGCATCGTTTAACCACCTTCTTTGAAGGACAGTACCCGCAATGGCACTGGTTACATCAATTTGGGTTATTTGAATTGACTATTGCTACTTTCTTAGTCGTTTGGGTTTCTATTGGTTATATAAAAATGTATTGGCCTGAATTATTTGCTAATAAATAAAAACCTAATATTTATCTTTAATTAAAAATTAATTAGGGCTGGATAAGCCTAGGCAATGACGAACAATATAAAAGACACTATACCTTAATTTGCAATAGCAGCCAAAATAATAAAAACTCACTCGTGACAATTTTAAATTAATATTCAATATATCCTTTGTCAGCTGGCATTTAATTAAAAACATATAAAGGATATAACCATGAATTCACGTAAGTGGAAACACGAACTACCGGCTTCTATACAATCTAGAATTGACTATTTTATCAATGATTTGATTAATGCAAATGCTAACGGAAAACACCTAGTCCTGGGGAAAAGGCCAACAAAAAACGATATAGTGTTACAAAGTAATGATTATTTAAGCTTGGCTGATCATCCATTAATTAAAGCACGGTTGAAAAACGCCATCGATAAAACACATGATAGTGTTTTTATGTCCGCTATTTTTCTACAAGATGAAGAGTCTAAACCTTCATTAGAAACGAAATTTGCAGAATTTGTAGGCTTTGATAGTTGCCTTCTTTCTCAATCAGGATGGAATGCTAATACAGCCTTGTTGCAAGCTGTGTGCGGGCCACAAAGTAACGTCTACATTGACTTTTTTGCTCACATGTCAATGTGGGAAGGTGCTCGTTATGCTAATGCCAATATTCACCCATTCATGCACAATAATTGTGAGCATTTACAAAAACTGATCGCTCGACACGGCCCAGGGCTCATCGTGGTTGATTCGATTTACAGCACTATCGGTACGATTGCACCACTCACCGATTTGGTCACTATCGCCAAAGAGTATGGATGCGCCATTTTAGTTGATGAGTCGCATTCACTTGGCACACATGGCGAAAAAGGTGCAGGACTTGTCAGTGAATTAGGGTTAACTGCAGAGGTTGACTTTATTACAGCTAGCCTTGCGAAAACATTCGCGTATCGCGCTGGCGCTATTTGGGCGAATAATAATGTGAATCACTGTATCCCTTTTGTGGGTTATCCCGCTATTTTTAGTTCAACTATTTTGCCTTATGAAGTCGAAGCGTTAGAAGCGACATTGGACATTATCAAATCAGCCGATTCTAAAAGAACTCAGTTGCACCGCAATGCACACACACTGCGTCGTGGACTAAATAGTATAGGGCTAAGCGTACGAAGTGAGTCCCAAATCATAGCGCTAGAAACCGGAGATGAACGAAATACAGAAAAAGTTCGCGATTATTTAGAAGAGAATCAAATATTTGGTGCTGTTTTTTGCAGGCCTGCCACTTCAAAGAATAAAAACATTATTCGGCTTTCGTTAAATAGTAATGTCACTGACTCACAAATTGACACCATATTAACCGTGTGTGAAAGGGCCCAAAATGATAGCAGTCTCTATTTCAAGTAAGTCACGCATCGACATACTAAACCAATGGTGCAATCTCAAATAAGAAGGATAAGGTAAGGAATAACCCTAGGGTTTACCTAGGGTTATTAAATCCAGTGACTTAATTTTTTTAACAATAGCGTTTTATCCGCTGGTTTTAAAACGTAATCATTCATTCCTGATGTACGGATTTTTTCTATCGTTGAAGGGCTATTGTCACCCGTGTGCCCAATAATAGGCACTTTACTGTAAGAAGCGGTGGATGAACGGATAGATAAAGTGGCCGAAATACCATCCATAATCGGCATTTCAATATCCATTAACACCAAGTCAATTGAATTATTGGCCAACATTTGTAATGCTAATTCCCCATCGCTCGCTTGCAGTACTTCATACCCTTGCTTTTCTAGCAACAGAGCGGTGAAGCTACGTAAGGAGTGGTTATCATCGACCAACAAAATTCGTTTTTCATAATCATATTGTTTTAATGGGATAACATTTTTATCGGCAATAAGCTCTTCCGTTTCAAAGAGTAGTTCATCAATAATCGCCGATCCATCCAATAACAATTTGTGCTTTTCAATTGGGTAAATGGTTAAATGACGCTCCATCGTCAACGCGTAACGCTGATTTTGGTCATATAAATAGCAAACTTTTGCTTGTGTAAAATGCAGTTTAGGTTCCAGTTTGGTTAAGTAATCCGGCGTTTCATCCAACGTTTGCAGATCCACAAAGATCAGATCAAACTCAAATTCAAACTCTTCTCGACGCAAAGCACTCTCAGGCTCTAAGACATTAAGCTGGAAACCAAGATAGAACGATTTCTCACTGAGATAACGATTCACTATGCTCGTTTTGCCAATATAAAGCAGAGATTTCGCCTTCATTAGATCAAGTTTAATATTAGCAACGGCTTGCGAATCATACTCGGGAAACGTTAAGGTAAACTCCGTCCACTCTCCAAGTTCAGAACGGCAGATAATATCCCCTCCAAAAGCATGCATTACTTTACGGCAAAAGGGTAACCCCAGACCATAGCTGCCATTTTTACCGAAGGTATAAAAGTCTTTAAAAATATCGTCCAGCAAATGAGGTTCAATACCAACACCATTGTCTTTCACTGTAATTTGGTGGCAATTCTCACTTGATTTCAAGGTGATATGGATATTAAACATATCGTTATTTTGATAGTAGAACGCATTCTTGAGTAGATTGTAGAGCACGTATTTTAACAGTGTACTGCTGCCTAAAAAATCAAAGTCATCCACCACCTTAAGAGTCACTGCCTGCCTGTCTTCTGGTCTTTTATAAGAAAAACTGCGCAGTGCCTCTTCTATAACAGGCTTTACAGCATGCTTTTTAAAGGTCGATGTTGAGACCCTATTTTGATCAATCGAGGTTAACAGCAAATCAATGGTCTCATTACCGGAGCGAATGACTTCATCAGCATCTCTTAATAGCCCAGCAATCAGCTCTAAATCTTTAGACGGTAGCGTATAAGATTCTGATTTGGATGCCGTAGGATTGGGCAATACTGAACCCATTACTTCAATTGACGCTTTTAACGCACTTAATGGATTTCTCATTTCATGCGCAATCCCTGCGCCAAAAGACTTGGCAATCGACACCTTCGCTTCATGTTCAATTTGGTTACGAAAATAGAACAGGTTGCCAAAAATGTAAGTAAATAGAAAAATCGGTACGTACGGCCATTCCACCATCACTCGCAGTTCCGCGTCCATTACGCCATAAGTCACAAAGTAAGCACATGCTAATGCAATGGCGGCTTGAATCAGCATAACTTTTGTTTCGTGGACTAAGAGGATATGGAGGAAAATAGACGCCATGAACGACATCGCCCAGATCGTTGACCAATCGTTCATCAGCATCATGTAGCCAAAAAAGAATGGCAAACAAAATCCTATTGAAAACAAGTAATAGTAAGGTAAGTAGTGCTGTAAATGTTTCGGCGTTGAATTGCGAAAAATAATCCCCGCAAATAAAATGGCGCAAATCGCCCGTAACTCCATACTTTCATAAGGTTGTGGAAAGAGATAAGTCCACACGTAATAATAAAGGGGAAAACCAATGAACCCCATCCATCCCACAAGGGTGAGGTTCGGCTCAGCGTACTGGTATATTTTTTTTACTACGTCCATGTAACCTTACCAAACTGATACATTCATTTTTATAATCATAATTGTGCATAACCTGATTGTGCATAACCTGTTTTTTTGAAAGCGTCGAAGTCAGTTACACTCATCACGCCATACCTATTAATAACTAGCACAAGATAGACCACATTCCCATTCATTATGCAACAAGTCTTATTGAGCTGCCGTTATTTCTCGCCACATCGACATCAATGCGTAAGGCTATTTGCTCTTTCAGCTCGCTCACGTGAGAAATGATGCCGATCGTTCGGCCTCCTTGTTGTAAGTCGACAAGGGTTTGAATCGCCAAGTCCAATGACTCAGGATCTAAACTGCCAAAACCTTCATCGATGAACAGTGTATCCAGTTTAATACCGCCGCTGTATGATTGCACCACATCCGATAAACCCAGCGCTAATGACAACGCCGCCATAAAAGATTCACCACCAGACAAGGTCGCCACATCTCGCCATTTTCCGGTGTAGCCATCTTCGACCATCAGATCAAGCCCTGAACCCACATTACCTTTGGCGCGATCTTCTTTACGCTTGAGCAGGTAACGCCCCTTACTCATGATCTGCAGCCTCATTGAGGCTTGGATCAGCACATCATCTAACAGCACGCCAAGAACAAAGCGATGTAAACTCACTTTAGCGCCTGTTTTGCCGTTGGCGATATCGCTCAAAGTCCCAAATACTTGGTACTCTTGCTCTAAGGCTTCATTTTTTATATGTAAAATAGCGATTTTTTCTTTCACACTGGCTAAGGCATCCATTTTAGACCGTAACGTGCTCCATTGATCCAATGCGCTTTGCTGTAACATGGCTACAGCCTCGACCGCGCTTGCATACTCAGCAAGATTGGGCTCACTTTTTTCACTCAGCTCACTGGCTAATGTTTGAAGCTGAGCGTTTAACGTCGTACTTCTTTCGTCAAATTGTTTGATCTGCTTTTCAAGCTGCTCGATCTGCTGTGAAGATAAACGTGCCTGTAAATAGTGCTCAGTATCGTCGAACTGGCTCTCAATCAGCGTACTGTGCCACTGTTGCTGTGACTGCGTAAACGCATTTTGCCAATGTATCTGGTGTTCGACCGCCGCCGCTAACGCCGCTTTCGCACCAGAAAAATCGGCATTCGCTTGATTGAAGCGCGCTTTGGTTTCCGCATCTAAACGGTTGAGATTAGCCAATTGCAGCTCTAACTGGGTTAAAGATTCGTTCAAATGCAAACTGTCTTGATACGACTCCGGGATCCCTTGGCTTAAGGCAGAAACTTCGGTCTGCTCTTTGGCAACCGTCAGGGTGGCCTGTTCGACTTTATGCTGCTGCGTTTCAGCATTTTGCTTAGCTTGTGCTAACTGCAGTTCTAATTTTGCCAATTGTTGAGCTAATTGCTCTGGATTGAGCGATTCAAGATGAGCAATGGAATGTTCAAGATCGCTTTGAGCTTGCTGCAGTTGTACTAAACTTTGCGTATTTCCAGATAATGACTCCCTCAAACTTGCCATCTCTTGCTCAAGCCGTGCGTATTGGGTCGCTCGTTGCTGTTGCTGTTTTAGCGTTTCTTGCTCTGTGGCCAGTTTGTTTTGCTGTATCGCTCTCGCCTGCCGCACTTGCGCCTTAGTCACCGTTTCTCCGGTATAACGCGCTAATTTAGGATGATCGCAACTGCCACACACCGGGCACTCGTCGCCTTGATCCAAGGTTCGAGCCAGCTCGGCGGCTTGGTTGGTGTGCCAAATCAGCTCTAATTTATCGGCTTGCTGTTTCGCGTCCAATGTCGCGCGCTGCGCCAAATCAAACTGCTGCTGACTATAGCTCAGTGCAGCTTGCTCTGTGGCTAAACGCTGTTCAAGCTGCTGCAGCTTTAATAAGCGATCAATCTGCTGTTTGATGGTTTCAAGCTCTAAACGCTGGCCTTTTAACTCAGCCAACTGCTGGCTAACTCTTTCGCACTCTTGACGCTTAAGCATAATTTGCTGCTCAAACTGCTCAACAGCGGTGCGCAAGTTGTGGCGATTTTGCGTCGCGAGCTCCACTTCACGTAAGGCTTGTTGCAGCGCTTTTTGATGATGCTCCCGTTCAACAAGCTTAGTTTTGATTAGGTTTAAGTCATAAATTTGTTGCATCAGATTCGGCACTATTTTGACTTTTTCTGCCGCGTCTTCTTGAGCCGCTTTGGCCTGTTGCCACTGCTGTTGTGACTGCGTAAGCGCTTGCTCTTTTTCGGCTCTTGCTTGGTTGGCCGCTTCTAACTGACGTTGTGACGATTGTAATTCGTAATAGGGTGAATCTAAGCGCGTAGCTTGTAAGGCTTGATGCCTTTGAGCTTTTACCGCATCGATGACTGACGATTGTGCATCATGATCGGCTTTAAGTTGCACGAGTTGACGCTGCTCTTGAAATTGTTTAGCAAGGGTTTGCGCCGCTTTTTGCTCGCTGCTCGCTGCATCAAACCTTTGCTGGGCATCTAGGTACGCTGCGTGAGCGGCCGTTAATTGGGGTGACAGCTCAGCAATGCACGCTTCAAGGTGTGACTCGCTAGTCGCATTCACGACGTCCAATGCGCCTTTAATTTGGTGATCAAATTCTTCTTTCGCTTTGCGGATCCCCGCCGCTTTCTCAAACAGCGCTCGTTCAATTTGGCTATAAATGTGAGTTTGAAACAACTGACCAAAGATTTGCTCCCGCTCTTTGGAGTTGGCAGTCAGTAATTCACGAAATTTCCCTTGGGGGATGACCATCACTTGGCGAAACTGTTTTACATCTAAACCGATCAATTCCACCATTGCTTTACCGACGGGATTGGGTTTGTTAGCAAGCAATTTCATTTCGCCATCGACCCATTCAAACAAGCTCGCGGCATGGGATTTTTTTGTTGAGCCTTCACCGCGTTTTTTCGGCACTTCTTGGTCGGGCGAGCGATCAACTTGGTAGATTCGCCCGCCAAGCTCGAACTGGTAGCTGATTTCGGTGAGCGTGTGCGGGTCCGCGTAGTCGCAGCGCATTTGATCACCAGTACGCTCACTGCCTGTCGTTTCACCATACAAAGCGTAGCAAATGGCATCGAGCAGTGAACTTTTGCCCGCTCCGGTTGGACCATTAATCAAAAATAGCGGCGAGGCACCCAAAGCGGTAAAATCCACCACTTCTTTATGAGCAAAGGGGCCAAATGCTTGCAGGGTCAATTGTATTGGACGCATTAGGCTTGGGCTCCCGGCTTTAGTGCTTGAATGACGTCGATCACCGCTTGCTCTTGCGCTGCGGTTAACGCTTCTTGCTTAGCTTCTAAGAAAAAATCGCGGAACATATCCACCTCACCGCGTGCCAAACGTGCACGCCCCATTGCTTGATCAACTCCCACCAACATGCCCGGTTTTTCTAAATGCAGTACGTTGGGGTAGGATTGACGCAGTTTTTCCATCGGGTCCAGTATCGCGTGTTTGTCGGTAAGACGAACCAACAGATAATCGTGGTTGTGTGGGTCTGTTTTGCCTTGCTCGATGATCTCCAGCAACTCACCTTCAATAATACGCATGCTATGAGGAGCAGTCAGTGGCACATGCGTGGCGCTGGCAAAACCTTGTTCATCAAATTCAACCAAGGTCGCTCCTTTCTTGTGGTGCTGCTCTGAAAAGCTGTATTTTATTAGAGAGCCAGAGTAACGGATATACTCTTCCCCTTTTTTCTGCGGTTGGTGCAGATGGCCGAGTGCAACATAATCAAAAGGTACAAAGTGTTGATGACTGACACGATCAGAGCCGCCAATGGACAGAGGTCGTTCAGAGTCAGATTCGATAGCGCCATCAACAAAACAGTGACTAATTATAACGTGACGTTGTGACGGATCCCACTGCGATATAATCTTCTCAATAAGGTATTGATGGGCTTCATCATGACTGGTTACGGCCTCTCCAAAGTAGTGGCGCACGACTTCAGGGTCGTTATAAGGCATACCATAAAATGCCACTTCACCAGCAATGGCTGATTTTAGTACCACAGGCTGCATCATCTGTTCAAAATTGCTAATAATGTGCAAGCCCGAGTGTTGCATCTGCTTGGCCGCAAAGCCTAAACGCTTCGCCCCGTCGTGGTTACCGGGGATCATAATTAAGGGGATGGAAAGCTCGTTGCACACGCGGTTGACTATATCATCCATCAATTCAATGGCTGCAGTCGGTGGAACTGAACGATCGTAGATATCTCCGGCGACGATTAAAGCATCCACCCGATTACACTGCAGATACTCAATCAACTGATTGAGTACTGCGCGCTGATCATCCAATAAAGAAACGTTGTGAAATTGTCGACCGAGATGCCAGTCAGAGGTGTGAAGAAACTTCATTCCAACCCTAAAGATAGCGAAAATCAAAGTGCTTCATAATACGCGATTAACCAAGAAAAGCGACGTAAGATCGAGAAAAACAGAGCTTAGGTTACGTGAATTTTCTTGATGACTTTATAAAAATTAAGCTAAAAAGTGACCATCAATAGATACGAACTTTCAGTTTACGAGGCACCAATTCGATCCCAGCTTGATAACGTTTTGCCGAAGCGTTGAGTGCCAACGCGAGTGCGCTGTCGGCAATCAATTCAAACTGCTGCGGCAACGAGTTGATTTTAATCGGCAAGAAATCAAGTAAACGATTATCACCAAATGTCGATAACTTCACACGATTCATCAAGCTTGGGTTTTCAAACAATACATCTAAAATCCCTTCAAGCAGAGTGTAAGAAGTCGCGACGATCGCATCTGGCATGCAGTTGTTGGCGATCCAATCATTCACCACTCGTTTGCCCTCTTCTCGATTAAAGTGCGCGCCATAACCGATGATACTGTGCACAGTTTTCGCTCTTAACGCGGCTTCAAAACCCAACTGACGCTCTTGCGAAATATTGAGCTCTGGTAATGCACCGACCAAACCAACGGTTTTAATCTCCGGCGTTAATAGAGAGTGAGTCAATTCAAACGCGGCGTTGAAATCTTCACTGATCACACAGGCAAAAAATTCATCATCTAACGGGCGGTCAATCGCAATAACCGGAGTGCCTGAATGTTGCAACTTGAGATAAAACTCACTGGCGTGAGGAATCGCGCTGGCGACAAATAGCGCATCGATGCGGCGTGAGACCAAGGCATCCACCACCGACATTTCGGTATGCGGGTCATCGTCCGAACAGGCGATGAGAATTTGGTAACCCGCTTGGCGAGAGTTCTGTTCTAACAATTTAGCAAGACGCGCGTAACTGGTGTTCTCAAGATCAGGGATGATGAGCCCAAAAGAACGGCTATTTCCTGCTCGCAAAGCAGAAGCGGCGTGATCGGGACGGTAATTATGAGCATCCACCACGGCCATCACTTTCTGCTGGGTTTTTTCACTAATGCGGTACTTCTGCGCTTTGCCATTGATTACATAACTGGCGGTGGTTTTAGAGACTCCCGCTAACTTCGCTATCTCATCTAGTGTCATATCAACCACTCTTGTTCTGTGCGTCGGATCATAGAACTCATTTTTTGATCCTTGATGAAGTTGAATTATACGCTGAATCGATTCAGTATAAAAGCTGAAAGGATTCAGCAAAATTACAAAATGATAACTAAGGCTACATTTGACCATCACTTCATCGATGTAAAGATCACCAAATGTGAGTGTTATAAAAAATGAGCAGTGCGAGTAATAAGTTGAACAGCGCCATTTTTCGTCAAAAATAGGTTTGCTGAATTTTTTTGGGAAAAAAGCTGAAACGATTCAGCTTGAATAAGTCATATTAATAAACTATCACTTAGGTGAAATCCATACTTAAAAGTGATAACGAATTAAGCCGTAAGGCAAAGAGGCCAAAATGCTGCAACTCAATTCCAACAATATTACTTTGGGCCAATCACCCACGAACAAGCAAGAGGCGATTCGGGCTATCGCAGCGGATCTAACCAACAAAGGGTTCGTCGAAGCAGGTTATGTCGATGGCATGCTTAACCGTGAAGCTCAGAATTCGACCTTTCTTGGTAATGGTATCGCGATCCCACACGGTACAACCGATACACGTCAACTGGTTAAGCAAACGGGTGTTGCTGTTCACCACTTCCCCAACGGCGTTGACTGGGGTAACGACGCAACCGTTTATGTCGCGATTGGTATTGCAGCGAAATCCGATGAACATTTGGGCATTCTGAAGCAACTGACGCAAGTGTTGTCCGCCGATGGCGTTGAAGAGAAACTGAAACAAGCGTCCAGTGCCAATGATGTCATTGCACTCCTCAATGGCGAAGTGCAATTTGAGCCTGATTTTGATGCTTCGTTGATCCAACTGCTTTTCCCTGCCAGTGATATGGTACAGATGAGCGCCGTCGCTGGCGGTTTGCTACGCAATACCGGCTGTGCTGACAATGAATTTGTTGCCGAACTGGTCACGAAAGAGCCAACCCACCTAGGCAAGGGATTGTGGTTAATCAGCAGTGACAAAGCGGTCAAACGCACGGGCATTTCGTTTGTGTCAACCGCCAATGCGTGTGAATACAATCAACTCAACGTCAAAGCCTTGATCGCGATTGCCGCTTGTAATAATGCCCACCAAAACATTCTGGATAAGCTCACGCAGCTTGTGCTTCAGCAGCAGCAAGAAACCTTACTCAATGCGAATGCTGCCCAATTATTGGCTTTCTTCAGCAATGACAATGAACAAGCTCCGGCAAAAGATGAGAGCGCAGCAAGCAAGGTTGCGGTATTCAAAATCAAAAACGCACATGGTCTGCACGCTCGTCCAGGAGCGATGTTGGTAGCCGAAGCGAAGAAATTTGAAGCCAATATCAAAGTATCTAACTTAGATGGCGACGGAAAAACAGCCAACGCGAAAAGCCTGATGAAAGTCATTGCGCTGGGCGTAAAACATGGCCACCAGCTACAGTTTTCAGCTGAGGGGCCAGACGCCGAGCAAGCATTAGAATCGATCGGTAAAGCGATTGCTTCTGGTCTAGGTGAAGGGTGAGGATTAAGTCATGACAAATAAAGTCGTCACTATCACGCTCAACCCAGCGCTTGATTTAACAGGTAGCTTGGATGTGCTGAATGTTGGCTCAGTGAGCCTAGTCAAACAAGGTTCACTTCACGCCGCAGGTAAAGGGGTTAATGTTGCGAAAGTACTGAGCGATCTCGGTGCAAAGGTGACTGTGACCGGATTTCTTGGCCGTGATAACCAAGAGTTGTTCTGTCAGCTATTTGATCAAATGGCCGCAATTGATGAGTTTGTTCGTGTTGATGGTGCAACCCGTATTAACGTGAAATTGGTGGAGCAATCGGGCGAAGTGAGCGACATCAATTTCCCCGGAGTTGAAGTGACGCCGCTTGCCATTGAGCAGTTCGAACGCACTCTCGAGAGATTAGCCGCTGATCACGACTATTTTGTGCTCGCTGGTAGCTTGCCACAGGGCATCTCCCCAGCATTATGTGCTTCGTTGATCGAAAAACTGCACTCCATGGGTAAAAAAGTGCTGTTTGATAGCAGTCGTGATGCCCTCAAAGCGGGTCTTGACGCAAAGCCTTGGTTGATTAAACCAAACGATGAAGAGCTTTCTCAATTTGTGGGGCGTGAACTACACACTCCTGAGCAATGCCAAGCTGCCGCCGCGCAACTGGCCGAAAAAGGCATTGAAAATATCGTGGTGTCGATGGGAGCAAATGGCGTGATGTGGTTGAACCAACATCAATGGCTGCATGCAAAACCACCACGTATGCAGGTCGTTAGCACTGTTGGCGCAGGCGATACTTTAGTTGCGGGCCTTTGCTGGGGACACATGCAGCAGATGGAAAAAACAGAACTGCTTACTTTTGCCACTGCCCTCTCTGCGTTAGCTGTTACGCAAGTCGGCGTGGGTATGTCAAACCGAAAACAACTCGAAACCCTACAACAACAAATCCAATTACAACCCGTTAGCTTAAGCGCTAACTCATAAGGACAGAAGGTCGTAACTATGAAGATTGCTATTATTACCGCATGCCCCAGTGGTGTTGCAAACAGCATCATTGCTGCCGGGCTGCTTGAACAAGCGGCAAAATCGCTCAATTGGACCGCTGTGGTTGAATGTCATTCCAGCATCATTCAAGGCCATACGCTCTCTAGCAGTGAAATCGACAACGCAGATGTGGTGGTTATTGCTCGTAATACACCAATAGATACCACCCGCTTTATCGGCAAAAAAGTGTACCAAAGTGACATTTCAGCCTGCACGTCTGATCCCGTTACTTTTTTAAACAGCGCGATAAGTGCAGCGACTATCCTAACTGAGCAAGAGGCAAAAACGGTGTCTGCGCCAGTCGTAACGCAAGCTGCTAAAAAAATCGTGGCTATCACCGCTTGTCCAACGGGTGTTGCACACACCTTTATGGCGGCAGAAGCGCTAGAAAACCATGCAAAACGCCTTGGCCACCAGATCAAAGTAGAGACACGTGGTTCTGTGGGCGCGAAAAACCAACTCACGGCACAAGAGATTGCTGATGCGGATTTGGTGATCATTGCGGCCGATATCGAAGTGCCACTCGATCGTTTCAACGGCAAAAAACTGTACAAAACCAGTACTGGCCTTACACTGAAAAAAACCGAGCAAGAGATCACCAACGCGTTTAACCAAGCGTCTATTTATACGCAATCGTCAGCGTCTAATAATAATCAAACCGAAGAGAAAAAAGGGGT
>NZ_CAWMCN010000054.1:0-950 GCF_963865925.1 Vibrio sp. ZOR0018
GGATTAAACGTTCTGTTTCTAAAACTTGCTGCATTATTCCCCCAATTCACCTAACGCCCGGCTAAGGGGTTGACAACGCATAGCCGAACTCAAAAAACACACTGTAAACACTGAACTTCAATTTTGTACTAAAGCCGCCACGCGTTGACAATCCCTCTTGAGCCGTTTGTTATGCCAATTTTACCCGTTGAGTGTAATGCTCAAAGGCTGTGACTTTCACATAACCTTCAGACTCATAAAGCGATTTGGCTTTTTCATTGGATACCGCTGTCGCCAGTTTGACTGTTATCGCGTCTGTGTCTTTGGCAAAAGCAGCAACTTTCTGTAGTAAAGCTCTGCCGACACCTTTTTTACGTGCATTCTCAGACACATACAGATCGTTTAGATACCACATCCTTTTCATCGCAACTGAGGAAAAGGAAGGATATAGCTGTGCAAAACCTAGAGGCTCATTACCTTCTGATAAGGCTAGAAAAATCACTGAGTCACCATTTTTCATGTGCATCTCGATAAAATTTCTAGCACCTTGAATATCACTTTCTTGCTCATAAAACTGACGATAAGCATCAAATAAGATCGCAATGTCATCTAAATTTGAAACACTCGCTTCAATCACTTTCATCTGAACTTCCTTGTTCATAATTGGCATAACGCCCGGCTAAGGGGTTGACAACGCACCGCCAGACTCAAAAAACACACCGTAAACCCTGAACTTCAATTTTGCACTAAAGCCGCCACGCGTTGACAATCCCTCTTGAGCCGTTTGTTATGCAAATTCAATGAGATAAACTGAATTTACACGACCAAAAGCCACGATTGCAATGGTTGAGTGATTCAAGAATCAACCCAAGCAAGAACTGTGATAAATAAGCCGCCAAAACAAAGCCCACCTTTCAACAACAAACCAAGCTTTTGAATCAGACAAACTCAACGAGCGAAAACTTCAGCAA
>NZ_CAWMCN010000055.1:0-971 GCF_963865925.1 Vibrio sp. ZOR0018
GGAGAGCTGGCGACTCATGGTAATGGAATGACAATTGGCTTAAAAGTCAGTAGCCCAGAGTTAGTGGATTCATGGCATGCGGCAGGCTTAGCTAATGGCGGTGTAGCTTGCGAAGATCCTCCAGGTCTAAGGGTAAGCGGAGAAAGAAAAATGTATCTAGCTTATTTACGCGATCCAGCAGGAAATAAACTGTGTGCAACGCATCATATTTCTATGGGCAACTAAAGCACCGCTATAACAAACGCTTCAAGAGGGACAGCCAACGCGTGGTATTTTTACTATGCGTTGGTTTTTGTGATTAAGGTGTTATGCGGAAAGTGAGTAGTAGCGTTGTCTGCCCCTTAAGCGGGCGTTATGTAACAAGGAGAGTTCAGCTAAATGGAAGTAGTATCTGAAAGGCTGCAGATGAAGCCATTATCGGAAAATGACTGGCCTTTATTTCTGCAACTCCATACGAATCCTAGTGTCATTTCACTTTGTTTCGATGAACTGCCAAAGTCAGAAATTGAGAGTAAATTTAAATCTCGATTAGTACCTTGGTTTGTAAAGTCGAAGCATTGGCTATGTTTGGTTGTTGTCGAGTCCAAAACGGACAAAGCAGTAGGTATAACAGGTTTTTGTGTTAACGATTCTGTTGCTGAAGTTGGGTTTATGTTTTTGCCCGAATATCATGGACTCGGGTATGGTACAGAGTCACTGCAAGCTCTCATAAATTATTCAATGTCAGAGTTTGGCATCGCTAAATACAGTGCAGTTGTCACAGAGGGTAACATTGGTTCCGAAAAGGTACTTACAAAAGTGGGTTTTGTACTCGATAGGATAGTGCCTCAAGCTTATGAAATCGGTGGTCATTTGTACGCAGATCATGTCTACCAATACGCGTAAAATTGTTACATAACAAACAATTTAAGAGGGATTCCCAACGCTTGGCATTTTTGCTTCTACTTCAACTTTAGTGGTTACGGTACAAT
>NZ_CAWMCN010000055.1:981-2052 GCF_963865925.1 Vibrio sp. ZOR0018
CCCTTAATTGGGCGTTATGTTTATCCTCACACTTATGATGTTTATTATGAGTGCTCGGGCTACTGTTCTATATAATGGTACCTTTATTACAGTCGGATTTAATCATCATGAAAAAACTCTCTATCATTGCTTTAGCTCTTCTGTCGTGCAGTGTTTCAGCTAACAATTTAAAAGACACTGTTCCTGAAGCTAAAACTAAATTAGAGCAATTCAGCGCTAAAACAGGTGTCGTTCTTGTACGTGGTTTCCAAAAAATCGGAACAGCAAATGGCTTGTACAACACCCTTGTTAACGTAGAAAGTAAAGAATTTACTAACGTTACTAGTGGTCAGAAAGAGTACGGTATTACTATCGAAGCTTTCAAAGAAGATGGACGTTACGATAAAAAGCATACAACTTATATCGACTTCGATGAAATTGATTCTTTGATAGCTGGTATTGATTACATTTCAAAAATCAAACCAGACGTAACAAAGTTTGAAGATTTCCAAGCTGATTACTCGACTAGAGGTGACCTGAAAATTTCCACATTTAGTTCTGGTGGCAAAGTAATGGCGGCAGTTTCAAGCGGTAAAATTGGTGGCGTAGCTGCTTATTATAACCTTGAAGACTTGGCAAAAATTAAAGATCTAATTGTTAAAGCTAAGGCTAAAATCCAAGAAGTAAAATAAACATAACAAACAGTTCAAGAGGGATTCAGCACGCGTGGCATTTTTGCTTTGCGTTGGTTTTTGGTGTTGAAGTGCTATGCAGAGGCTTAGTCATTGCGTGCTTCACCCCTTAACTGGGCGTTATGTGAATTGGAGAAATTGAGTATATGAAGAAGTTAATCGCTATATTTATAGCCGTCTTTTGTCTAGCTTCGATTGGTGCTCAAGCTAATGATCATCAGTTAAAAAATGCGTATGAAAATCATCAAAGTGATATTCAAGTTCAGGGCTCAGGCACAGTTATTCGCTTGTTACCTGATGACAACGAAGGAAGTAGGCAGCAAAAATTCATATTGAAACTGGACAGTAAACAAACTTTACTTGTTGCTCACAATATTGATTTAGCTCCTAGGGTTCCAAA
>NZ_CAWMCN010000056.1:0-335 GCF_963865925.1 Vibrio sp. ZOR0018
GGCGCGCTCAGGAGGATTCGAACCTCCGACCGCCTGGTTCGTAGCCAGGTACTCTATCCAGCTGAGCTATGAGCGCGCAAAGTTTTGATATTAATCAGCGATAATCGCTAACAGTATCAGGTGCAATGACCCTATGAATAAGTGGCGCGTCCTGGAGGATTCGAACCTCCGACCGCCTGGTTCGTAGCCAGGTACTCTATCCAGCTGAGCTAAGGACGCGCAGAGTTAATGACAGTATCACTAACTTTAAATAAGTGGCGCGCTCAGGAGGATTCGAACCTCCGACCGCCTGGTTCGTAGCCAGGTACTCTATCCAGCTGAGCTATGAGCGCGCA
>NZ_CAWMCN010000057.1:0-501 GCF_963865925.1 Vibrio sp. ZOR0018
GGAGAGACTTGAACTCTCACACCTTGCGGCGCCAGAACCTAAATCTGGTGCGTCTACCAATTTCGCCACTTCCGCAACTTGTACTGTAGATAGATTGAACATTGGTTATTCAAACTATCGTTGTAATAAATGGTGGCTACGACGGGATTCGAACCTGTGACCCCATCATTATGAGTGATGTGCTCTAACCAACTGAGCTACGTAGCCATTTGACAATCTTAAATCATGGTGCGGAAAGAGAGACTTGAACTCTCACACCTTGCGGCGCCAGAACCTAAATCTGGTGCGTCTACCAATTTCGCCATTTCCGCAGCGTATTCTTTAAATAAACTGAATGTTATTGATTCAGCTCATCTTTTTACGGTCAGCTTATCGCTAACCCTACAAATAATGGCAGGGCTACCTGGATTCGAACCAGGGAATGGCGGCATCAAAAGCCGCTGCCTTACCGCTTGGCGATAGCCCTACAAGATGATTGCTCATCTAAATAATGGTGCGGAA
>NZ_CAWMCN010000058.1:0-311 GCF_963865925.1 Vibrio sp. ZOR0018
GACAATTTAGAAACTAAAACCTAATCCACGAAACGCACTTGGCAAAGAAGAAATAACAGGAAAACTTGACGAGCTTCTAGGACTTAAATTTACAAAGAATTCTTTCGAAGAAGCCAACAACCAAGTGCGCAAAACCCATTTAGGCGCGAAAGAGCTTCAAAACCAAAGAAGCCACACCAAAGAAATAAACAAACACATCACTTCCCGTAAGAAGACTTCGGTTAGTTCAACCACTTCACGAACAGTGCCACTGGCGAGATACGCGGAAAAGTGCTGACTTTCAGGTGTAAAGCTAGAGCCTCAGACTAAGA
>NZ_CAWMCN010000059.1:0-418 GCF_963865925.1 Vibrio sp. ZOR0018
CTGAACTTCAATTTTGCACTAAAACCGCCACGCGTTGGCAATCCCTCTTGAGCCGTTTGTTAGGCCAACCGATTGACAACAACACTTTTAAAACCAAAGAACAAGTTTTTTTACCAACTTAAAACCAACTAAACGATTCATTTATAAACCAAAACGCTAAATCAGCAAAGAAACCAAAAAACTAAAATTGAGCGGTTTGGAAGAAAAGTGACGAGCGTAGCATGCTCGGCGGACATTTGGATGCTGAAGGTTATTTTGCCGCTGAATTCACAACGAAAAGCAACCCAACGCGATCACGAAACAACAAATATGTGATGATTATTTATTGCTTAAGTTAAGCCACAAAACATGGAATTTACTGTTCAATTCCAACTCGATTTAGCTGATAAAAAATCACTGTGCCTAACGCCCAATTAAG
>NZ_CAWMCN010000060.1:0-370 GCF_963865925.1 Vibrio sp. ZOR0018
CCAAACGTCCGCCGAGCATGCTACGCTCGTCACTTTTCTTCCAAACCGCTCAATTTGAGTTTTTTGTTTCTTTGCTGATTCAGCATTTTGGTTTATAAATTAATCGGTTAGTTTGTTTCAAGTTTACAAAAAAGCTCGTTCTTTGGTTGTGAAAGTCTCGGTGTCAATTGGTTGGCCTAACAAACGGCTCAAGAGGGATTGCCAACGCTTGGCGACTTTAATGCAAAATTGAAGTTCAGCGTTTACAGTGTGTTTTTTTAAGTTTGGTGGTGCGTTGTCAACCCCTTAGCCGGGCGTTAGGCAAGGTGAGTTTTTATCAGCTAAATCGAGTTTGAATTGAACGGTAAATTCCATGTTTTGTGGCTTAATT
>NZ_CAWMCN010000061.1:0-445 GCF_963865925.1 Vibrio sp. ZOR0018
GGCGTTATGCAACTCAGGTGAAATTAGGGGCTCAATCTTTTGGGATTTCTCCGGCCATTCGTTTTGTGTTGTCGGCAAGTGAGCATTTTTACCCTAAAATTCGTGGTGAACTCAAGCCGTAAAACAGGCAAGGTTCTTTGTTTGCCTCAATGAGTTTTGGTGCTGGTTTGTTGTCAATTCAGCGTGCACAAAGTGTGGAAAGGACAAGTTTATCGAGCATTTCGCGTTTGCTGAATGCGCTGCTTGTTGAGTTTTCCTAATTCGAAAGCTTGGTTTGTTGTTGAAAGGTGGACTTTGTTTTGGCGGCTTATTTATCGCGGCTCTTACTGGGGTTGATTCTTGAATCACTCAACCATTGCGATGGTTGCTTTTGGTCGTGTAAAGTCAGTTTATCTCATTGAATTTGCATAACAAACGGCTCAAGAGGGATTGCCAACGCGTGGCG
>NZ_CAWMCN010000062.1:0-720 GCF_963865925.1 Vibrio sp. ZOR0018
GTTTGTTATGCAAATTCAATAAGATAAACTGACTTTACTCGATCAAAAGCCACCATTGCAATGGTTGAGTGATTCAAGAATCAACCCAAGCAAGAACTGTGATAAATCAGCCGCCAAAACAAAGTCCACCTTTCAACAACCAACCAAGCTTTTGAATGAGACAAACTCAACAAGCAAGACTTTCAGCAAATGCGAAATACTCGATAAACTTGCCCTTTCCACACTTTGCGCCCACTGAATTTACAACGCGCCAGCGCTAAAACTGATTGAGGCAAACAAAGAACCTTGCCTGTTTTACGGCTTGAGTGAACCACGAATTTTAGGGTAAAAATGCTCATTTGCCGACAACACAAAACGAATGGCCGGAGAAATCCCAAAAGATTGAATCCTAAATTTACCTGAGTTGCATAACGCCCGGCTAAGGGGTTGACAACGCACCGCCGAACTCAAAAAACCACTGTAAACACTGAACTTCAATTTTGCACTAAAGTCGCCAAGAGTTGGCAATCCCTCTTGAGCCGTTTGTTAGGCCAACCGATTGACAATGATACTTTCAAAAACAAAGAATAGGCTTGTTTGCAAACTTAAAACTAACTAACCGATTCATTTCTAAACCAAAATGCTGAATCAGCAAAGAAACCAAAAAAACTCAAATTGAGCGATTTGGAAGAAAAGTGACGAGCGTAGCATGCTCGGCGGACGTTTGGATGCTGAAGGTTA
>NZ_CAWMCN010000062.1:730-894 GCF_963865925.1 Vibrio sp. ZOR0018
CAGCCGCTAAATTCACAACGAAAAGCAACCCAACGCGATCAAGAAACAGCAAATATGTGATGACGATTTATGGCTTAACTTAAGCCACAAAACATGGAATTTACCGTTCAATTCAAACTCGATTTAGCTGATAAAAACTCACTTTGCCTAACGCCCGGCTAAGG
>NZ_CAWMCN010000062.1:904-3453 GCF_963865925.1 Vibrio sp. ZOR0018
ACGAAAAATAACCCAACGCGATCAAGAAACAGCAAATATGTGATGATTATTTATTGCTTAAGTTAAGCCACAAAACATGGAATTTACTGCTCAATTTCAACTCGATTTAGCTGATAAAAACTCACTTTGCCTAACGCCCGGCTAAGGGGTTGACAACGCACCGCCGAACTTAAAAAACACACTGTAAACACTGAACTTCAATTTTGCACTAAAGTCGCCGCGCGTTGGCAATCCCTCTTGAGCCGTTTGTTATATTTTTGTTACTCACGGTATGGCTATTATAGAGCCTCTGCCATTAATTTCAGTTTCTATACTCACAGGTGCCCCCGAATACTCAACACGACCAGAGCCATTAACACGAGCATTTAATTCTGAAGACACGTTTAATTGAGCGACTCCTGCACCATTAACCTCTATCTTTCCTTTCTCCGATTTCAACTTAAAAGCATCCAGTTCAGCCGCTCCATTCAATGAAATATTGAAAGATGTAACTTGTCCCGTTAATGATGATTTGCCAATACCATTGATCGTCATTTCGAAGTGTTTTGCTGATAGTTCTGTGATATCAACTTTTTGGTCACCATTTAAGGTTAAGTCTTTTAGCGAACCATTCACTAACTCAAATTTGAAATATTAGTCAACCAAAACATTTTCTTTCGTACTAATTTCCAACGAACCATCAAGACATTTGAATCTGAGATAATCCAACTCTTTGCTAGCACCTTTCACACTACCTGAGGGGGAGCCTACAGCAACCAATTTGATAGTTGACGGTACGTTTATCGTTAATTTGCTATAGTCACAGGCAGGTAATTTTCTTTCAATCTGCACTTCATCCGCCAATACAAATTGACTAGTAGTCAACAATATTGCTAAGTAACTGTAATTTATCATTTTCACTGAATTCTCTCTAAAAAATATAACGCCCGCTTAAGGGGCTGACAACGCTACTACCAAGTTTCCGCATAACACCGTAAACACAAAAACCAACGCATAATAAAAATGCCACGCGTTGGAAGTCCCTCTTGAAGCGTTTGTTATGTTTAATTTTTGAGCGTTTCTGCAATGTACCTAATACAACGCCTTGCAGACTCACTTACACCGGAAAGTTGATAGAAACCATGTATTACACCTAGGTAACGTTCACAATAAGCGTCAACTCCTTGGGAAAGAAGCAACCTGTATAACTGCTCTCCTTCATCTCGCAGTGGGTCATACTCGGCTGTGATAATCATCGTTGGCGGTAAACCTTGAAAATCTTTTCTTGCTAATAGATTGAGTTCTGTTTCACTGACTAACCGCTCTGATTCACCCGCATAAAGCTGAAAACCTGACAGCAACATTTGAGCGGTAATAATAAAATCTGTACCGTTTTTCTGATAACTATCAGACGCGCCCAAGGGATCGACCATTGGATATATTAGGACTTGTTTTTCAGGTAGCCACAGCTTTTTATTTTTCAAGCGAAGTGCTGTAGCAAGAGCTAATTGTGCGCCAGCACTATCACCGACAAAAAACACATGTTCAGTATCACCGCCATATTTATGACCATGCTCTTTGATACCCAACGTGGTCTGAAATACATCATCATGAGCTGATGGATATGTATGTTCTGGTGCTAATCTGTACTTAATGCAAACCACTATAGTCTCTGATAGATGAGCTAACTGCCTCAGTTGTGCTTCATGTGTTTCAAAACCACCACTAATGAAACAACCACCATGAAAGTAAATCGTGATTGGTAAATTAGCTTTATCGCTTGGCTTATAAACTTTGATTTGAATACCATCCAGCTCATCAACAAACTCATCGGCCATTTCAGGGCTAGAGCCAGCTAAAACTGTACTTGATAGATAACCAGCCCGACGATCAGAAATAGTTTGTTTTGATGGACAGGGTTTCCCACAAGAAATGAACTCTTCAACGAGTTCTTTAATGCCGCGCTCTAGATAGTTGCTCATATTTAATTCTTCGAATGTGTTCAAAGCTCGAGATGATAGCCGAACACATTAAACTGTATATAAAAACAGTGGAAATTTGTGATGCTGATTAAACATAACGCCCGGCTAAGGGGTTGACAACGCACCGCCGAACTCAAAAAATACACCGTAAACACTGAACTGCAATTTTGCACTAAAGTCGCCAAGCGTTGGCAATCCCTCTTGAGCCGTTTGTTAGCTGCTGCACTTTAGCTGGAGATTTACTACCCAACGGCCTAATTTAAAACACATTATTGATTTCAAGCGGCAAAGTAAAACGGACAACTGAGAAACTAAAACCTAATCCACGAAACGCACTTGGCAAAGAAGAAATAACAGGGAAACTGACGAGCTTCTAGGACTTAAATTTACAAAGAATTATGTCGAAGAAGCCAACAACCAAGTGCGCAAAATCCATTTAAACGCGAAAGAGCTTCAAAACCAAAGAAGCCACACCAAAGAAATAAACACACCACTTCCCGTAAGAAGGCTTCGGTTAGTTCAAGCACTTCACGAACAGTGCCACTGGCGAGATACATGGAAAAGTGCTGACTTTCAGGTGTAAAGCTA
>NZ_CAWMCN010000062.1:3463-5459 GCF_963865925.1 Vibrio sp. ZOR0018
CAAGAAAAAATGAACACGGAATTTTATGATTTTTCTTAACCTCAGCTAACGCCCGGCTAAGGGGTTGACAACGCACCGCTGAACTTAAAAAACACACTGTAAACACTGAACTTCAATTTTGTACTAAAACAGCCAAGCGTTGGCAATCCCTCTTGAGCCGTTTGTTATGCAAATTCAATGAGATAAACAGAATTTACACGACCAAAAGCCACAATTGCAATGGTTGAGTGATTCAAGAATCAACCCAAGCAAGAACTGTGATAAATGAGCCGCCAAAACAAAGTCCACCTTTCAACAACAAACCAAGCTTTTGAATCAGGAAAACTCAACAAGCAAGACTTTCAGCAAGTGCAAAATGCTCGATAAACTTGCCCTTTCCACACTTTGCGCCCGCTAAATTCACAACAAACCAGCACCAAAACTCATTGAGGCAAACAAAGAACCTTGCCTGTTTTACGGTTTGAGTTAACCACGAATTTGAGGGTAAAAATGCTCATTTGCCGACAGCTCAAAACGAATGGCCGGAGAAATCCCAAAAGATTGAGCCCCTAAATTTACCTGAGTTGCATAACGCCCAATTAAGGGGTGAACAACGCCTACACCCAAACCTAAAGCATTGTGCCATAAACACTAAAACTGAAGTAGAAGTAAAAATGCCAAGCGTTGTGAATCCCTCTTAAATTGCTTGTTATGCGCGCCTGCTAGCTTTTCGTGCTTCAAGCCTTTCGTACCATTCAACACCCTTGGTGCCAGTTCTTTCTTTAATATTCATTTTTAAGGTATGAGTTTTACTGTTAAGGTCCTTAACTCTTGCTTGGAAATCATTTCGTTGTTTTTTAATTTCATCTTTATCATCAAAAAGTGAAGCTCTTAGCTGCTGAATACTATTTATTTCTTCTTGTATAGACTTTTTATCTAGTGGGTCTTTAGCTTCTTTTTTTCTCTGGAAGAGAATTTCTCGTTGCTCTTTAGTTTTAACGATAGCCTCACCAATTTTATCCAGTGATTTTCTAGCATCTTTTAATAAGGAGTACGCTTGATCTGCCACTTTTACACAGGAATAGTGCATATCGACAAGAACTTTAAAATCATATGATTGTCGGGCTTCTTCAAGGTGTTCTTCTATCTGTGCCTGATGCCATTCAATACTTCTTTCAACTTCTGCTCGCTTTGATCTCCACCTTTCTCGTTCAGCAGCAGACTGATCTTGAAGCTCATTGTAAATCCATATACCAGCACCTAATAGCGCAACTCCGGCAATTACTGGCAGCATACATTAATCCTCACTGAATGTGAGTATACGGTCACTGTTTGGCATTGCTTCTAACGCTTTTTGAGTGTTTTGAGCTATCAAATCTAGCTTCACAGTGCTTTGCTCACCAAGTGTCTTTAAGAGGCCTGTTAGTTCAGGCAGAAGGATATTGGACATTTGCTTTTCTTCTATAGATAACTTGGGATCTGATATATTTTTAACTAGGTTACTTATGCAGTCCAAGATATTTTGTTTTTCTAAATGAGTATTCTCGAGATCTTTTGCCACCACTTCTAAAGCCATTTCTAAGGCTCTTCGTCGTTCCTCAAGTAGTTGGAGTCCCGCTTCAAGAGCAGAGTCTATCTGTTTGTGACGGATTTTCGCTTCTTCTTGAATTCGAATCTGCTCTGTTTCAAGGTTTTTTATTTGAATTTTATAATGTGTAATTTGAGCAATTGTCTCAGACGCAAACTGTAAAGGGTTTAAGCTTTTTAAAAATCCCATCATACCTTCTTTATCAAAATTTAGTGCTTTTCCTGATTTAACATCTTGGATAAGTTTTCCCTTCCCATGAGTAGATGAAGATTTTGGTGGAGGATTTACATCTTTCATAATTATCCTTATTTATATCGTAGTAATTGTAATTGTAATTGGCATTCGAGCGCATAACGCCCGGCTAAGGGGTTGACAACGCACTACCGCACTCAAAAAACCACTGTAAACATCGAACTTCAATTTTGTACT
>NZ_CAWMCN010000063.1:0-117377 GCF_963865925.1 Vibrio sp. ZOR0018
TGATTTTCAAAACCGGGCTCTTCACCGGCCATCTTAATAAGCCTCAGTTGAAAGACCATTCTCTCTATTCAATGTTCGATCCCTTATTGACTCCTATCTCATTAAGTCAGTGAATTATCATGTTTAAAGGCTAAACCCTAAATTTTCTGTTCAGATGAATTCACTGCTTTTCTGCCTTTTCATTAGTTTTTAGTCTGGCATTTTGTTGGTTATTCTGGTTTTTGTTTCTAATGTGTTACGTGATATGCCGCAATATAATTTGAAATTTTATTCTGCATTCTTTTTTAGAATGCATGGTAAATTGGCGTTTTCTTAGGCTTAACGTCTATGTTTTGGGGTGTATTACTGCGTGCTAGAATATTGGTCATACCAATGATTAATGCATATGTGGTGCATAAAAATACGATGTTACTGCTTTGGTTTGATTTGATATCGACTTTTTATCCTATCGATGTTGCTTTTCTGTGAAATATTTGCCAAATTGATGGCCTTGTTAATTACCAGAATATTGTACTGGTATGAATGGATTCATTTTTACTGGCTTTGAACGCTTTGTTGTTCAAAGGTAGTTACAGACAGGGCACAACACTGCCCAAGTCGTAGAGGTCTGGGATGTCACTTTTAGAAGTAAAAAACCTGCGTATTGAATACCCATCGCGTCATGGTGTTCACGTTGCTGTGAAATCGCTTTCGTTTAATATCGAGCGGGGTGAAATTGTTGGGGTTGTGGGAGAATCAGGCGCCGGAAAATCGACCGTAGGTAATGCGGTTATCGATTTATTGAGCCCACCCGGTCTCATTGCCAGTGGCGATGTGTTCTTAGATGGTGAGAAGATTTCAGGCCTATCGCCTGAGCAGATGCGCCAAGTTCGCGGCTCTAAAATTGGCTTTATTTTTCAAGACCCAATGACGTCGCTTAATCCGCTATTTACTGTTGAACATCAACTGACAGAAACCATCCACGCCAATATGAAAGTGACTGAGGAAGAAGCGTATCAGCGTGCACTTTCTTTGATGAAGCAAGTGGGTATTCCTCAGCCTGAAAACCGTTTGAAGCAGTACCCACACCAATTCTCTGGTGGCATGCGTCAACGTGTTGTGATTGCCATTGCGCTGGCGGGTGAACCTGATCTTATTATTGCCGATGAACCGACCACTGCATTAGACGTTTCTATTCAAGATCAAATCTTGAGCCTCATCCGCGAGCTATGCATTAAAAACAATGTTGGCTGTATGCTGGTTACCCATGATATGGGTGTGGTCTCGAATGTGACGGATCGCGTCGCGGTGATGTATCGCGGTGACTTGGTTGAATTTGGACCGACAGCTAAAGTGTTGGGCGCTCCTGATCACTCCTATACGCGCAGTTTGATTTCCGCCGTTCCTCGCTCAGATAAAAAACTCGATCGCTTTCCGTTGGTGAGCTATATCGAAGAGGCAAGTGAGTTAAAACCACTGGATGTTAAAAACCATTGGTTAGGTCAGAGCCAAGATAATCGCCAATACACAGGCCCACTGCTGACAGTAGAAAACGTGAATTTACGCTTTACGACCAAAGACTCATTGTTTGAAAGTCGCCGTGAATATGTCCAAGCTTCAAATGACGTCAGTTTTGAGGTGTTTGAAGGGGAAACTTTTGGTTTGGTTGGGGAATCAGGTTCCGGTAAATCAACAATCGCACGCGTGATTGCGGGTCTGTACGCTCCAAACTCAGGCAAAGTCTGTTTTGAAGGGATTGATCTTACTGCGCTGAAATCGGAAAACGAGCGCCGTCCGATGCGCCGCCAGATGCAGATGGTGTTTCAAAACCCTTATACCTCAATGAATCCGAGAATGAAGATTTTCGATATCATTGCCGAGCCGATTCGTTTTCATAAATTAACCCGTAGCGAAGCGGAAACACGGCAAATTGTGCATGATCTTTTAGAGCACGTAGGCCTAGGTAAAATGGCGGGAGTGAAATATCCGCACGAGTTTTCCGGCGGTCAACGTCAACGTATTTCGATTGCTCGCGCACTCGCCACGCGTCCTCGCTTATTGATTTGTGATGAACCCACGTCCGCGCTCGACGTGTCTGTGCAAGCGCAGATCTTAAACCTATTGAAAGATCTGCAAGATGAGCTCAACTTGACCATGCTGTTCATCAGCCATGACTTACCTGTGATCCGCCAAATGTGCGATCGTGTCGGAGTCATGCAAATGGGGACCTTACTGGAGGTCGCCCCTACAGAGCAGTTGTTTAAGTCACCTCAACACCAATACAGCCAGCATTTGATTTCTTTAATGCCTGAGTTTACGGGCTTAAGAGAAGATGCAGTAACGGCGTAAGCCAAAAAAGTTACAGATAGAGATATCATGACCAAGCGTGCTTGGAATGAATAAACAGAAGCAATTACAACAACTAGGGATTTGGATTCCCGCATAAGGAGTTATGCAATGAAAACCATGAAAAGCAAACTAACAGTAGCTTTGATGGCGGCAGGCTTAAGCTTTGCAGCTAGCGCGGCCAATATTACCGTCGCTTATGATGCTGACCCAGTGTCACTTGACCCGCATGAGCAGCTATCTGGTGGTACGCTACAAATGTCTCACATGGTGTTTGATCCTCTCGTTCGTTACACCCAGACATTTGATTTTGAACCTCGCCTTGCTGAAAAATGGGAACGTGTTAACGATACAACGTTCCGTTTTATGCTGCGCAAAGGGGTAAAATTCCATTCTGGTAACGAAATGACGGCAGACGATGTGGTCTGGACGTTCGATCGTTTACAAGATTCTCCTGATTTCAAAGCTATTTTTGAACCGTATGAAAAGATGGTCAAAGTAGATGATTACACCGTCGAGATCGTATCCAAAGGCGCTTATCCTCTGGTTCTGCAAACCGCAACCTACATCTTCCCTATGGACAGCAAGTTCTATTCGGGCAAAGCGGCTGATGGTAAAGAGAAATCTGAAATTGTGAAGCACGGTAACTCGTTTGCTTCGACCAACGTTTCTGGTACTGGCCCATTTAGAGTGACTTTCCGCGAACAAGGAGTAAAAGTGGAATTTGAACGCTTTAAAGATTATTGGGATAGCGCATCAAAAGGCAACGTAGACAAACTGACCCTAGTGCCGATTAAAGAAGATGCCACTCGTGTTGCGGCGCTCCTTTCGGGTGATGTGGATATGATTGCACCTGTTGCGCCAAACGATCATAAACGTGTGGAAGAAGCCAAAGGTATTGATCTTGTGACCTTGCCGGGTACGCGCATCATCACTTTCCAAATGAACCAAAACAGCAATGAAGCACTGAAAGATGTTCGCGTGCGTCAAGCCATTGTTCATGCCATCAACAACCAAGGTATCGTTGACAAAATCATGAAAGGTTTTGCGACAGCAGCTGGCCAACAAGGCCCAGCGGGTTATTCTGGTTATGACGCGAACCTTGTGCCTCGTTTTGATTTGAAAAAAGCGAAAGAGCTGATGAAAGAGGCTGGTTATGAGAAAGGGCTGACGCTCACCATGATCGCGCCAAACAACCGTTATGTGAACGATGCGAAAGTTGCACAAGCTGCAGCGGCGATGTTGTCGAAAATTGGTATTAAGGTTGATCTTAAAACCATGCCAAAAGCGCAATATTGGCCTGAGTTTGATAAGTGCGCCGCGGATCTGTTAATGATTGGCTGGCACTCAGATACTGAAGACTCAGCAAACTTCACCGAGTTCTTAACCATGACACGTAACGAAGAGAGTGGTAAAGGCCAGTACAACTGTGGTCACTACTCAAATCCAGAAGTGGATAAGTTGGTTGAAGCGGCAAACGTAGAAACCGATCCTGCGAAACGTGCACAGATGCTGCAAAAAGTCGAAGTGACTTTGTACAACGACGCAGCATTTGTTCCACTGCATTGGCAAAACCTAGCGTGGGGGGCGAAATCTACTTTAGATATCAAACCGATTGTTAACGCGATGGAATTCCCTTATTTCGGCGACCTAGTCGTTAGCGAGTAATTACTTAAGTTGGCCGCTCATGTAATGTGGGCGGCGCTTAAGTCACTCAAGGCATCCGCTTGGATGCCTTATTAAGATCTCTGCACTTTGCTTTATTTCAGTCGGGTCGAGTGTCATTTTTTAGGCTGAATTTTTTCGTTCCTATTAAAGTTAATTCAATTTTAAAAAGAACCATCATGGATAGTTTAAGGGGCAAGGAATGTTTTCGTTTCTGGTCAAGCGCCTGTTTCAGGCACTGATAGTGATGTTTGTGATCAGTCTGGTGGCGTTTGCCATTCAGGATAACTTAGGCGACCCATTGCGTGAGCTTGTTGGGCAGTCTGTTTCAGAAAGCGAGCGCCAAGCGCTGCGCGATGAACTTGGACTGAATGATCCTTTCATTGCCAAATATACTCGTTTTATTACGGCCGCGGTGCAGGGTGATTTAGGCACGTCCTACTTTTTCAAACGTCCTGCGGTAGACGTTATTCTCGATAAATTAATCGCAACGTTAGAGCTTGTGCTCGGTGCGACCGTAATCATCATTGTCTGTTCCATTCCATTAGGGGTTTACACAGCCATTCATCCCAAAAGCTTCTTTACCAAAGTGGTGATGGCGGGCAGCAGTATTGGTATTTCTATCCCAGTGTTCTTAACTGCGATTATGTTGATGTATGTTTTTTCGATCACGTTAGGTTGGTTACCGTCGTATGGACGAGGGGAAACCGCCAATTGGTTGGGTTGGGAATCTGGCTTTTTCACGGCTGATGGCTTAGCACACTTGGTGCTGCCTTGTGTTTCACTGGCGTCGATCATGCTGCCGCTGTTTATTCGTTTAGTGCGTTCTGAAATGTTGGAAGTGCTGAGCTCGGAATACATCAAATTTGCTAAAGCTAAAGGCTTGGCATTGAACAAAATTTACTACCAACATGCCCTTAAAAATACCATGTTACCGGTGCTAACCGTCGGCGGTGTACAAATTGGGACTATGGTGGCCTACACCATCTTAACCGAGACTGTTTTTCAGTGGCCGGGTACGGGCTTTCTTTTCCTTGAAGCGATCAACCGAGTTGATACTCCGCTGATCACCGCTTACGTCATATTCGTTGGCCTGATTTTCGTTGTCACCAACACCATTGTCGATCTGTTATACGGTCTGATTAACCCGACTGTGAACCTTACTGGAAAAGGAGCTTAATCATGAGCCAATTTGCTGCTGCTCCATCTCGTTGGGAGCGTTTTAAACAGTCTGATTTTTTGTACTATTTCTTGCGTGATAAAGTGGCGATGACCAGCTTCGTCATCTTTTTGGTATTCTTAACTTTGTCTGTCGCTGCGCCACTCATTGCCCCCAGCAACCCGTACGACCTATCATCGATTGATCTGATGGATGCAGAATTACCTCCCTCTTGGATGGAGGGAGCCGATGAGCGCTTTGTTCTCGGCACGGATGAGCAAGGGCGCGATATTTTGTCGACCATACTGTATGGTTCGCGTCTATCACTGACGATTGGCTTTTTGGCGGTCGGTTTACAGTTGCTACTTGGTATCGTGATTGGCCTTTCTGCTGGCTACTTTGGCGGACGTATTGATAGCTTTTTGATGCGTTTTGCTGATGTACAGCTATCGTTTTCAACCATGATGGTGGCGATCATTGTTTCGGCAATTTTCAAAGCCAGTTTTGGGAGTGAATTTTATAGTCAGTATGCGGTTGTGATGCTGGTGGTGATTATTGGCGTGGCTGAGTGGCCACAATACGCGCGGACAATTCGTGCGTCAGTGCTCGCCGAGAAGAAAAAAGAGTATGTGGAAGCGGCTCGTGTGATGGGTTTTAAATCGCCACGCATCATGTTTCGCCATATTTTACCTAACTGTTTATCGCCTATTTTGGTTATCTCAACTGTACAAATTGCCAATGCGATCATGTCTGAAGCGGCACTCTCTTTCCTAGGTTTAGGTTTGCCAGTCGATCAGCCATCATTGGGTGCTTTGATTAGCATGGGCTTTAACTACATCTTCTCTGGCGCTTGGTGGATTACGGCTTTCCCTGGTTTTGTACTAGTCACATTAGTGTTGGTGATCAATCTGTTGGGTGACTGGCTACGCGATGTTTTTAACCCAAAAATTTACAAAGGGTGATGTGGCAATTGATTTTTGCTAAAGAAAATCCCTAAACTAAAAGCCGCCGTCAAATGCGGCTCTTTTTTTGCTAGTATTTTTGTTATACCCAACCCAAATCCATTGAACTAGGGAACATTGAATCGGTAATGTTGTCACTACTATTAAGCAAGTATATGGACTCAATATGATGACCCTGATGCGGAAAACGACCCTGTGTGTGACATCAAGCCTAACGGTGTTGGCGTCGCTGGCTTTATTTCAACCCGCTTGGGCGGAAGATTTTCTTTGTGATGCGACTCAAGCTTCTGTCGATCAATTGCCCATTCTTGATAAAGCATGCCCAATAGGGCAAGGTTTATGGGGAAAGAAAAAGCCCAAAGGGCAATCATCCACTTTTTGGATTCAGTGTGGCGTGTTAAATAAGCCATTATCTTTGCTGAAAGCCAAAGCGTTTTATACCCATATTTCTACCGATGTATGGCTAAAACCAGAAGCGAAAACGTATCGTTGCTTAATCGGTCCTTATACTGATTACGACCAAGTAAAAAAAGAACTGCCTCTTATCCAGCAAATCCCCGGTTACAAAGAAGCTTTCATTCGTGAGGTTGTCAAAGGGCGCGCACAGTCTAGCTCGCCGATAAAAAAGACAACTTCCGCTCAAGCAACGTCTGCCGCAAAACAAATCACCAAAAAGTCTTTACCAAAACCACAAGTGGAAATGGCGAGTTCGCTATTATCAACGAAACCATCAACCAAAGCGCCAGCTCTTAATGTTCCGCCAGCGGTTGAAATTCGTTTGAGCACCACCGCAAACGGTTTGCAGTTTGTGGTGCCTCATTTACGTTCGAGTGATGAACAGTTCTATATGGAACATGGCCTAGCATGGAGCCGCCTAAACTATGAGGTGGCAGAAAAAACCTGCCAAAAAATGGCGATGCGCTTGGTAACGGAAGAAGAGTGGCAACGCCTTTTGGATTCAAAACAGATGGACAGTAACCAATGGCCAATGCACTTACCTTATTGGGGATGGTCGCAAAAAGGGCTTTTTACCAACGGCAAAGTCAGCCAACTGAAAGGTTCCTCATTACTCAATGTGATTTGCGTTAAATAAGTGTCTCAGTTTGCCGTCAGAAATGGCGGCAGCGCTACTCTTTCTTTCCCTCTTCGAGTAATTGTAGATAGCGTTGTTCGATAAAATCTTTTTCTTTACTGATGTGATACAACTGTTTTTTCATCGCTTCGACATCGACAGAAGTGCCACCTTGTTTGGCTTGCTCTTTGTATTTCTCAATGGTCTCTAGTAGTTCTTTTTTCTCGGCTTGATAATTTTTTGCCATTTCGTAGAAATCACCCGCTTTACTGATCTTGATGTATTCCGCTTCTAACTGTTCAAACTCTTTTTCGATGGTGGCTTTTTCTTCTTTCAAACTGTCAACGGTATCAGTTTGAGCAAAGAGTTTTTTACGAGTCACTCGTAGCCCTTTCACACTTTTATCGAGATCGCCTTTCAGTTTGCGGATCAACTTATGCGATTTACTCAATTTCTCATTGAGCTCATCAATTGAAGCCTGATCTTCTGCACTAATACCCTGAGAAGAGGAATTTTTGATGAGAGAAACCTGTTGCTCGAGCGCTTTTTGAATGATGATTAAATCATTCAGAGTCGAGCTATGCTCTGCGGTGTAGTTCAACGCATTTTCAACTGCTTGTTGGCATAAATGAAGCGTGTCTTCATCGCTATCACTTTTATTACGAGTAAAACCATGCGCAAATTTCCTAAATTCACGCAGGATCAGCAGTAGGATAAAAAACCAAGCCAACAAGATAATAAGCCCGAGATCGATCGCTAAGAGCGATAAAACCTTTTCGGTGAGGAACTCTTGTATTGGCATCACATAAACCCACTTTTGTTGCTGTATTTTCAGGTAAGTTTAGTTGTTGTAAAAAAATGTGCCTATACTTTGAACAAGTTAGGACATAGAAAAATATGCTGTGAAGATTCTCATTGTTGATGACAGTAAAGCGACACTTGAAATAGTCAGACGAGCCTTAGAGGCGTTTGGCTACCGACGTTTGTCCATTCAAAAGGCAGACAATGGTAAGGCCGCACTCAAGCTGATTGGTAGTTGGCAGCCAGATATTGTCTTAACAGATTGGCATATGCCCGGCATGACGGGGCTGGAGCTGACACAAGCGATAACCAAACGTAAGCTCGGGATAAAAGTGGCGATGCTCACCACGGTGGCCGATGAGCAACAAATCAAACAGGCGCTTGAAGCTGGTGCGTCGTTTGTGTTATCGAAACCGTTTGACGATGGTGAACTACATCAAAAGTTGCTTCCTTTAGTGCAAGGAGCAGAAGAGAGCTACATTGAATTAGATGAAATGGTTGAGCTGCAAGATGAGTTGGCTTTACCAAAGCTTTCGCAGCTAGAGAAGCTGCTAAAAAGAGCGGTAGGTGCTGATATCGTGCTGAATAATATTCGTCGCCAATCGTTTGATGAGAGTAAAATCCCTTGTTTGATGGCAGTCTATGAAGATGGCGAAACGCAAAAGCCACGCGCGGTGGCACTGCTTGATATCTACGCCGTTTGTGTCTTTGCTAAAGGCAACCCCAGCATTACCAAAGAGCAACTACGACAAGCGGTACACAGCAAAATGGTCAGTAAAGATATTCTCGATACTTGCCAGAAAGTATTAAGTGCTTCCGCATTAGCGTTTCTTGATAATCAAACCCGCAAAAGCTTGAAGTTAAAAAATATCAGTTTTATCCCTCAATCGTTTGAAAAGCTCGAAACCCTATTTGCCAAAGAAGCGGATAAACGGGTCGATTTTTCCTGCCAAATGGGGGCGTTAGCCCAAGGGAAAATTACTTTGGTGGGATTTTAATCATCTTTAAGAGCATATTCTGAGGTTATCTTTATGACAGGATGATTTTTGCTATTGGGTATATTCTTAGATGATATTGATGAGCCGTTATTCATGAGATATAAGCAAAATTGCCACTTAGTGACTATACTGAAGTTATTCCTAAAAGTATTTAACATTAGGATTAATTAAAGGAAGCGATATGATAAAGTTTATACGGATATTCATCATTGGTTGCTTAAGCCTATTTATGTCAGCCCCACTTTTAGCGAATGTTACGTGGGAGGGGCATTGCCGAGATAGAAAGCCCTATCTTTATTTTGAAAATGGTGAGTGTAAAGGCCCTGGTGGCGATGTGATTAATCAGGTTATTCTTAAGTTGGGGCATAAAGTCCATTGGACAAAAGTTCCTTGGGCAAGAACCATTGGTGTCGCTCCACAGGGTGGAGTTGATCTTATTCCTCTGCACTCTATGGATGAAGAGAGAGAACAGTTTCTTCACCCATTATTAATGGGGTATGGTGAAAGAGAGGTGTTTTATTTTACTCGGACGAACTCGGATATTGATGCAAATAGTTTTGATGAAATTGTCAGCCGAGGTTTTGTTATTGGTGCACTCAATGGCAGTTTTTATAGTGACCAATTTAACCAAAATACAGACAAATTAAAAATCAGTTTTGTCACTAGCGTAGAACAAATTATTAATATGCTAGAGGCTAGTCGCATCGATCTTGCTATCACCTCTGAACAGCATGGGCTTAATCTTTTTGAAAATGACCCTAAATTAAAGAAAATAAGTTATAAAAACATTTACCTAAATGGTCGTTTTTTTAGTGTGCCTAAACGATCGGCGAACTATCAGTATATCGATCAGCTAGAGAGTATTTTAGCTGAAATGCGTCGTTCCGGAGAGATTACTAGGATATACGAATCTTATAACTTAGAAGCCCCAATTCAGAAAGAGTAGATTGAGGAATATTACATTTTATTTTTATATTTCATTGCGATATATCTATTCGTAATTTAAACAGCAGCGAGGCGGTTTATGACTCGCTGCTATTTTACGATAAAGAATGTTTAGTTTCTCATGACTTTGTTGCAGAAATCGAATGAACTAAATCAGAATTTTACGATCAGATCAGAGACGTGCATTCACTTACTTACTTTGATTTCATGCCAAAACCTCGCTATAAAACCACTAACTGGCGCAAGTATAATAACTCCTTAGTCAATCGAGCTTCATTCACGTTTTGGATTGACGAAGAGGCGATAACTGAGTGGAAACAACCTAAACAAGATAGACGTGAAAGACCGCGATTGTTTAGTGATCTAGCTATTACAACTGCCCTCATGGTAAAGCGCATCTTTTCCTTACATTTAAAGACGCTAGAAGGCTTTATCGACTCTGTTTTTAGATTGGCGAATGTCCCATTGGTTTGTCCCCATTATACCTGCATAAGTCGCCGAGCTAAGGATGTCGAGGTTTGCTCTAAAAGCTTTTCACTAGGCGCCTTCTGGGAAAAGGGGCATCCACGCAATCTAGCGGTTGGCTACCAGAAGCTTTATGGCTCGAACAAGAAGTGGAAAAAGCGGTATGGCTATCATAAGCGCTCGCTATCTGAGACAGCAATGTATCGCGTGAAACAGCTACTTGGAGCCTCACTCACTCTTCGTTATTACAATGCACAAGTTGGGAAGACTTACGCTATGCTCAAAGTACTCAATAAGTTGACTGGGATAGGTATGCCCAAAACTCAATATATCGTTTAAAGGCGAACGATTTAGCTAGCGTTCGCTCTTTAGCAACAAAGCCGTAAATTTGACAAAAATTATAGACATAAGGAGCGAATAGTTCGTGATAAGATTCGTAAAAGTGAGAAAGTTCACTTTTGTGGAGTTATGTCATGAATCGTAAAACTGGTGCAGCACTTCTTTCTGTCTGTTCAAACTGTGGACTTATTGTGATGAAAGTTGTTGCCGGTATCTTCGGTGGTTCGGTGAGTATTATTTCTGAAGCGATACACTCAGCTATGGATTTGATTGCTGCGCTGATTGCCTTGTTTGCTGTAAGACGATCGGATTTACCTCCGGATGCTAATCACCCTTACGGACATAGCAAAATTGAGAATATTTCAGGAGTTTTAGAAGCCTTGCTAATTCTGGGAGCGGCGGGATGGATAGTTTTCGAGGCGGTAGAAAGGTTGCTTGATCCGCAACCTGTCAGTGCAATAGGATTAGGGGTTGTAGTGATGCTGATTTCCGCGTTGATCAACGTTTTGGTATCACAACACTTGTACCGGGTAGCACGAGAAGAAGAGTCTGTCGCTTTGGAGGCAGATGCGTTGCATCTGAAAGTCGACGTTGTTACTTCAGTGGGTGTGGCGGCGGGGCTGGGGCTTATGCTGATCGCTAGTTACTTTGGTTATAACTGGTACTTTATTGATTCAATTGTTGCTATTGGTGTTGCACTATTCATCACCCGTGAAGGCTTTGACATGTTGCGTAATGCGTTTCGGCCTTTGCTTGATCACAGTATTTCTGAACAAGAGCTGACTTTGACTATTGAAACCATACGCAGCGTGTGCGGACCTGGCATAGATTTCTATCGACTGCGTACCCGCTATGCTGGGCGCAGCCGCCACATTGATTTCCATCTTACCGTCCCGAAACAGATGTGCGTTGAGCGTGCACACCAGAAGTGCGATGAAATCGAAGCAGCCATCATGGCAGTGCTGCCGAATGCCGAGGTGCTGATTCATGTTGAACCGACGTAAAGCCATCGAATAACTTAAGCGAACTGTAAATGTCCCATAGTCTTCGTACCGAAATATCGATGTCAGGTGTTCTATGGGGAAAAAAGCAGATAGTAGGTAAAATAGGCTTTGTTGCTGAATTCAGCTAAAGAGCGAACGCTAGCTAAATCGTTCGCCTTTAAACGATATATTGAGTTTTGGGCATACCTATCCCAGTCAACTTGTTGAGTACTTTGATCATAGCGTAAGCCTTCCCAACTTGTACATTGTAATAACGAAGAGTGAGTGAGGCTCCAAGTAGCTGTTTCACGCGATACATTGCTGTCTCAGATAGCGAGCGCGAGCGCTTATGATAGCCATACCGCTTTTTTCACTTCTTGTTCGAGCCATAAAGCTTCTGGTAGCCAACCGCTAGATTGCGTGGATGCCCCTTTTCCCAGAAGGCGCCTCCCTCACGTGGAGGGATTAGATGGATCGCTTTCTTAACTCTAATCACCCTGTGGCACTCCCTTGTATCGTATGCGCCATCTCCCGAGATCTCCTTGATGGCTCGGCGTGTTTGTTTGAGTCGATTGGGGAGTACTTCAGCATCGGTTACGCCTGATAGTGTCAGCTCAGCTGCGATAATTTCATGAGTATCGGTATCAACAGCAAGATGGAGTTTACGCCAGACTCGACGCTTACCATCGGTTCCATGCTTTTTCACTTTCCATTCGCCCTCACCGTATACCTTGAGTCCAGTTGCATCGATGGCTAGATGCTGAATAGCGACTCGTGAAGAGCTTTTAAAGCAAACCTCGACATCCTTAGCTCGGCGACTTATGCAGGTATAATGGGGACAAACCAATGGGACGTTCGCCAATCTAAAAACAGACTCGATAAAGCGCTTCTAGCGCCTTTAAATGTAAGGAAAAGATGCGCTTTACCATGAGGGCAGTTGTGATAGCTAGATCACTAAACAATCGCGGTCTTCCACGTCTATCCTGTTTAGGTTGTTTCCACTCAGTTATCGCCTCTTCGTCAATCCAAAACGTGAGTGAACCTCGATTGACTAAAGAGTTGTTGTACTTGCGCCAGTTAGTGGTTTTATAGCGAGGTTTTGGCATGAAATCAAAGTAAGTGAATGCACGTCCCTGATCTGATCGTAAGATTCTGATTTAGTTCATTCGATTTCTGCAACAAAGCCGTTGGAAACCCCTTTAGTGAAATGGGAGGAATATCTGGTGATGCTTGCGGGTATATTCTGGGAACATTAACTGGTGATGAGTCAACTACGTAAACCATAAAAATACCCTCAAAAAATAAGCCTTTAATGAGGGTAGTTCACTTTTCCAGACTATGAAAATCTACAGTTTAGTTTTCCATAAAAAGATCTACATGGTAACAAACTCTTCACTACCCGTTGGGTGTATTGCCACAACTGAATCAAAATCGGCTTTGGTTGCGCCCATTTTCATGGCTACGCCAAAGCCTTGAATCATTTCATCAACCGCAAAACCGATGCCGTGTAGGCCAACAACGGTTTCTTCAGGGCCTGCGCATACTAGTTTCATTTTGCATGGTTGACGGTGAGAGGTGACGGCGGTGTACATGGCCGTGAAGCTAGAGGTATATACTTTGACATTCTCTTCGCCATATTGCGCTTGGGCTTCTTGCGTGGTGAGGCCAATTGTGCCGATTGGCGGATGGCTAAAGACTACGGTCGGGACTAGTTTGTAATCCATCTTCGCATCGGTTTTGCCATTAAACAGGCGCTCTGAAAGTTGACGGCCTGCTTTGACGGCAACTGGTGTGAGCTCGATACCGCCTTCCATGATATCGCCGACACAGTAGATGCCCGCGACGTTGGTTTGCTGGTACTCATCAACCTTAATATAGCCTTGTGCATTAGTTGCCACACCCGTTGCTGCTAGGTTTATCGCATCGGTTGCTGGGTGGCGGCCGATTGCCCAAATGAGCGTATCAACGTTTTGGCTTTGGCCATTTTCAAGGTGTAGAGTCAGGCTGCCATCGGCTTCTTTGATCACTTCTTTTGGCACTGAATGAGTATGTAATGTTGGGCCTTCCGCCGCCATGACTTCAGTGAGTGTTTCGATGATCATGGGATCAAAGCTGCGCAGTGGTGATTCTTTGCGCACGTAAAGGTGCGTTTCAGTGCCGAGTGCGTTGAGTACGCCCGCGATTTCAACCGCAATATAACCTGCGCCCACAACCGCGACGCGTTTAGGCTGTTCGGTCAAGTCAAAGAAACCATTGGAATCAATGCCGTATTGTGCCCCTGGGATCGCCGGAATTGTTGGGCGTCCGCCAACGGCAATCAGGATATGATCTGCTGTGTAGTGTTCACCGTTTACTTCTACGGTTTTTGCATCAACAAAGCGTGCGAAACCGCGGATCACTTCCACTTTATTATTGCCCAATACGCGGTCGTATGATTGATGAATACGGCCAATATACGCTTGGCGGCTCTCAATCAGTTTTGACCAATCCAATCCTTTGACATCGACATCGAAGCCGTAATCTTTGGCATAAAGGTGCATTGCTTCAGCAATTTGCGCGCCATGCCACATCACTTTTTTCGGAACACAACCGACGTTGACACAAGTGCCGCCAAGGTCTTTGGCTTCAATCAGTGCGACTTTCGCACCATACATTGCCGCGCGGTTCGCTGAAGCGATACCACCAGAGCCACCACCGATACAGATATAATCAAAATGCGTTGTCATTACTTTCTCCATTATTCTTTTTTCATCCTGTTTGACCTTGGTTTTGTACGGTGTTGGCAACCATAGCAAGGCGAAAAAGGTTCTCTACTTCTTTGATAGATTGGGTCAGTTTATTCTGGTACAACCCATTCGACTTTAAAATGACCGGTTACCGGGGCAATCGCTTGCTGAAGAAACGGTAAAATTTCCTGCATTTGCCCTTCTAGTGTCCACGGTGGGTTAATCACTATCATGCCTGAAGCGGTCATGCCACGTTCATGGGTGTCTGGCGACACGCCCAATTCAATTTGTAAGATTTTGCGAATACCGAGGCTTGCCAGCCCTTCAAGCAAGTCATCAATGGTGTCGCGATTCACTACGGGATACCAAATGGCGTAGATACCCGTCGCCCAGCGCTTATAACTTTGGGCAATGGCTCTTACGACATCGCTGTACTCTTTGGCCAATTCGTAAGGGGGATCGATCAACACTAAGCCGCGACGCTCTTTCGGTGGCAGGCTACCGATTAAGCGTTGGAAACCATCTTCTTTGTAAATCGATACCTGACGATCTCGGTGGAACTCTTGCTCGAGCAAAGGGTAATCGCTCGGATGCAATTCAGTGAGCACCATACGATCCTGCGCGCGTAGATGAGCACGCGCTACGCGCGGTGAGCCGGGGTAGTAGCGTAACTCTTCGCTTTCATTGAGTGCTTTTACTGCCTCAAGGTAGCTTTGAATGGCGGGTGGCGTTACATTTTGTTGCCAAATACGAGCAATCCCTTGTTTATATTCACCGGTTTTTTCTGACCATTCATGGGTCAAGTCATAACGGCCCACGCCAGAGTGGGTGTCATGATAAACAAAAGGCTTCTCTTTTTGCTGTAATGCATTGAGGATAAGGCTTTGTACAATATGCTTTAATACATCCGCGTGGTTGCCCGCGTGAAAACTGTGGCGATAACTTAGCAAAATAGGCTCTCAAAACACCCCAAATGGAGTGTGTTTCATCAATCAAACGTATTGGCTGATTATACGCCACTATTGAAAATTGCTGAACCTACCTATATTTACTATTTCAGATAAACAAAATCGACGGTTGCCGTGAAACAATCAGTGACTGTTGCAGAGAAATGCATCAACGTGCAGGCGCGTCTTAACTTAAAAGGAATGTTTTATGTCTAATCCACTTCTCACTTTCACGGATTTACCGCCGTTTTCCGCCATTAAGCCAGAGCATGTGAAGCCTGCGGTTGAGAAAGCGATAGAAGATTGCCGCACCGAAATTGAAAAACGCCTTGCTGGCAATAGCACCCCAACGTGGGAAAACTTGATTGCACCCATTGAAGAGGTGGATGATCGCTTAAGCCGCATTTGGTCGCCAGTGAGCCACCTTAATTCCGTGCTCAATAGCGATGAACTGCGTGATGCGTACGAAAGCTGTTTGCCGCTGCTGTCTGAATACGGCACTTGGGTTGGGCAACATAAAGGCCTGTTTGAAGCCTATAAGAGCATGAAAGCCAGCGATACTTTTTCCTCGCTCTCTCAAGCGCAGCAAAAAACCATCAATGATGCACTGCGTGATTTTGAGCTATCGGGTATCGGCTTGCCATTGGCAGAGCAAAAACGGTACGGCGAGATCAGTAAACGTCAATCTGAGTTGGGTTCTAAGTTCTCTAATAACGTACTGGATGCCACGATGGGCTGGACCAAGCACATTACCGACGCCAATCAATTAGCGGGCATGCCAGAATCGGCGTTAGCAGCTGCACAAGCGGCGGCGCAAGCCAAAGAGCTCGATGGTTATTTATTAACGCTCGACATTCCTTCTTATCTGCCAGTGATGACTTATTGTGATAACCAAGCTCTGCGCAAAGAGCTTTATGAAGCGTATGTCACGCGTGCCTCGGATCGCGGGCCAAATGCGGGCAAGTGGGATAACAGCGAAATCATCGCTGAGAAGCTCAAACTGCGTCATGAAATAGCCCGTATGCTCGGTTTTAATACCTACAGTGAAAAATCACTGGCGACCAAAATGGCGCAAACGCCCGATCAAGTGTTAGGGTTTTTAAATGATTTAGCCACCAAAGTGAAACCGCAAGGTGAGCGTGAAGTAGAAGAGTTGCGTCAATTTGCGCAGCAAGAGTTTGGCGTGACCACGCTAGAGTTGTGGGATATCGCTTACTACAGCGAAAAACAGAAACAGCACTTGTTTGATATTTCAGATGAAGAGCTGCGCCCTTATTTCCCAGAGTCGAAAGTGGTGAGCGGCCTATTTGAAGTGCTCAACCGCGTATTTGGCATGAGCGTCAAAGAGCGCTCTGGGGTTGATACTTGGCATCCATCGGTGCGTTTTTTCGATATTTTTGATGCGAAAGGATCACTGCGTGGCAGCTTCTATCTCGACCTGTATGCGCGCGAACATAAGCGTGGCGGCGCGTGGATGGATGATTGCCGTGGCCGCCGTATCACTCAAAATGGCGAGCTACAAACACCAGTGGCTTATTTGACCTGTAACTTTAATCGCCCAATCGGTGATAAACCTGCGTTATTTACTCATGATGAAGTGGTCACTTTGTTCCATGAGTTTGGACACGGGATCCACCACATGTTGACTCAAGTTGAAGTGGGTGCGGTATCTGGCATCAACGGTGTGCCGTGGGATGCGGTTGAACTGCCCAGTCAGTTCCTTGAAAACTGGTGCTGGGAAGAAGAGGCGTTAGCGTTTATTTCAGGTCATTATGAAACGGGTGAACCGCTACCGAAAGAAATGCTCGATAAAATGCTCGCGGCGAAAAACTTCCAGTCAGCGATGTTTATTTTGCGTCAACTTGAATTTGGTTTGTTCGATTTCACCTTGCACACCACTTACGATCCCGAAGTAGGCCCGCAAGTGTTGGAAACTCTCGCCCAAGTGAAAAAGAAAGTGGCCGTGTTACCAAGCCTTGAATGGAACCGCTTCTCACACAGCTTTAGCCACATCTTTGCTGGCGGTTACAGCGCGGGTTACTACAGCTACTTATGGGCAGAAGTGCTTTCGGCGGATGCGTTTTCTCGCTTTGAGGAAGAGGGAATTTTTAACCCACAGACTGGGCAAAGTTTCTTGAACAACATCCTTGAAATGGGTGGTAGTGAAGAGCCGATGGAGCTATTTAAACGCTTTAGAGGCCGCGAGCCGCAAATTGATGCGTTGCTGCGTCATGCGGGGATCGCCGCGTAGTCATGCGCTTAAAATGCGATGAAGCTCGAATTAGCCCACCTTTGCGGTGGGCTTTTCATTTTTGAATGCCCAGAAAAATGTGATAGAGACGAGCATCTTGCCGCGATTTGAGGTTATAATCTGGGCAATTATGTATAAATAACCAGTAGCTTAGCCATGATGGATCCTTCTCTCTTACTCGACGGTCTCAACGATAAACAGCGCGAAGCGGTTGCCGCGCCTTTAGAAAACTTGCTGGTGCTTGCCGGAGCGGGGAGTGGTAAAACCCGAGTATTGGTGCATCGCATTGCTTGGCTTATCTCGGTTGAAAACGCCTCGCCTTTTTCAGTCATGTCGGTGACTTTTACCAACAAAGCGGCGGCGGAAATGCGTGGCCGAATTGAAGAGTTGATGATGGGCAGTGCATCGGGCATGTGGAATGGTACCTTCCACGGTATTTGCCACCGTATTTTACGCGCTCACTATCTTGACGCTCGCCTGCCTGAGGATTTTCAGATCCTCGATTCTGAAGATCAACTGCGTTTGCTGCGTCGCTTAATCAAAGCACAAAACCTAGATGAGAAGCAGTGGCCTACGCGCCAGGTGTGCTGGTGGATTAACGGTAAAAAAGATGAAGGTCTTCGTCCGAAGCACATCGATGCGTACCGCGATCCCGTGACTCAAACCTATTTGCAGCTTTATTCCGCGTACCAAGAGGCGTGCGATCGCGCAGGTTTGGTTGATTTTGCCGAAATTTTGCTGCGTTGCCACGAGATGTTGCGTGATAAGCAGCACATTCGTGAACATTATCAAGCGCGCTTTAAACACATCTTGGTCGACGAATTTCAAGACACCAATAACATCCAATACGCGTGGCTGCGCATGATGGCTGGGCGCGATTGCCACGTGATGATCGTCGGTGATGATGATCAGTCCATTTATGGCTGGCGTGGTGCCAAAATTGAAAACCTCGAAAAATTCACGCAGGAATTTCCGAGCGTTAATACCATTCGTTTAGAGCAAAACTACCGTTCAACCAAAACCATTTTGCAAGCCTCGAACGCACTGATCGCGAACAACACCGAGCGAATGGGTAAAGAGCTCTGGACAGATGGCAGCGAAGGCGAGCCAATTTCTATCTATTCGGCCTACAACGATCTTGATGAGGCGCGTTTTACCGTCAATAAAATCAAAGAGTGGCGAGATAAAGGTGGCGCATTAGAGGATTGTGCGATGCTTTATCGCAATAACGCCCAATCTCGTGTTTTGGAAGAAGCCTTGATTCAAGCAGGCTTGCCCTATCGCATCTACGGCGGCATGCGCTTCTTCGAGCGCCAAGAGATCAAAGATGCGTTAAGTTACTTGCGTTTGATGTCTAACCGCAATGATGATTCGGCCTTTGAGCGAGTCGTAAATACGCCACCGCGTGGCTTGGGTGATAAAACGCTGGAAACCATTCGTTTTGCGGCGCGAGATCGCGGCTGTACCTTGTGGCAAGCGAGCCTTGTACTGTTGGAAGAAAAAGTGCTCACAGGACGTGCGGCAAGCGCATTAAGCCGGTTTATTGAACTGGTCAATGCCCTTGAAGATGATAGCGCTGAGATGCCGTTACACAGTCAAACCGACCATGTAATCAAAACCTCTGGCTTGTTTGAGATGTATCAGCTTGAAAAGGGTGAAAAGTCCAAAGCCAGAATTGAAAACTTGGAAGAACTAGTCACCGCAACACGCCAATTTGAAAAGCCAGAAGAAGCGGATGAGATGAGCATGTTGACGGCCTTTTTAACCCACGCAGCGCTGGAAGCGGGCGAAGGGCAGGCTGACGAATTTGATGATGCCGTACAGTTAATGACACTGCACAGCGCGAAAGGGTTAGAGTTCCCGTTGGTGTTTATGGTTGGCGTTGAAGAGGGCATGTTCCCTAGCCAAATGTCGGCCGAAGAAGCGGGGCGATTGGAAGAGGAGCGCCGTTTGTGTTACGTCGGAATGACGCGCGCCATGCAAAAGCTCTACATTACTTACGCTGAAATTCGCCGTTTATACGGTCAGGATAAATACCATAAGCCGTCACGCTTTATCCGTGAGCTGCCAGAAAACTGCCTTGATGAAGTGCGTATGAAAGCGCAAGTGAGCCGACCAAGCAGTGCCGGGCGTTTTAGTCAAACAGCGGTCAAAGAGAACTTTAACGAGACGGGCTTTAGCTTGGGCGCACGCGTGAAACACCCTATTTTTGGTGAAGGCACCATCATTAATTTCGAAGGTAGTGGCCCGCAAAGTCGAGTGCAAGTCGCTTTTAACGGTGAAGGCATTAAATGGCTAGTGACTGCTTATGCCAAGCTAGAGAAACTATGATCTTCCTTGTACAAAGAAAGGGTACTTTTCTTTGCTGAGATGGTTGGATTGTTCTCCTCCCTCTTTGAGGGGGAGGCCAGGAGGGGTGTTTATGGCGTTGTTTAAACCAAATACCTAACCTAGCCGTTCAAGATATGAAAGCTGGATAACTCATCTACTTATCCGATCCAAAAGAAAAACCCCGAGGGCTTGCGCCCTGCGGGGTTATAGTCTTACTTGCAGCAATCCAGCTACGAAAGTGCTCCATGCATCAAATCCATGATAGTGGCTGAATTCCGTCAGCTTAATCCGTTCTTCGCCTTCCTAGCGGTGTCCTTGGTGACTTCCTAGTCTGCTAACCATCCACGTTAGCGCGCTTCACTTGTTCCTTGAGCGGTGTCCTTTACATCATCCTGATGTTCAGTCCTTGCCTCGTCCAGAGGTGTCCATTGTCTTTCCTTAGTAGTAACCATCCTAGCTACTATTGCGTCCATTCAATGTCCAATTTGCTTTCCGTGCCGACCATTCATCCTGAGCAGTCGTCTCTTCATCCTGAAGATGACCAATCCGTGGTGCTTTCCTGTTCCGTGTCAGAATCCTTCCGACAAGGTTCATATTACCCATCTCTAATTTATCGGCAATGCTAGAGAAACGCTTTTTTCGCAAAGGGTTTCTCTAGCTGGTTATTATTTTATTTAAAATCAATTGGTTAGGTTTTTTGGTGTTGATTTTCCTACTCAAAAAGCGATATTTGCTCACTCGTTTGTAAGAGATCTCGCACAAAAATGGGCGCGAATCGCTGCATCAATGGCTAAGGCTAAGCAGCGCTTGCAATAAAATAAGTCCACCGATGAGCGTAAAAATGATGCCACATACCGCATCAATATACACAGTGAGTGATTGCAAACGTTTTTGTAGGCGGGCGGTGGAGAGCATCCACGCCAAGGTTGAGAACCACATAAAAGAGAGCCCCCAAAGAATCAGCAAGGCGATACCTTTACCTGAAAAGGACATCCCCACAGGCACTAAACTCGACATTAAGCTGATAAAAAAGACCAAAGCTTTTGGATTAAAAATATTGGTGATAAAACCGCGGGAAAAGGCTTGGCGTTGATTTTCGATCAGCTTGTAGCGCTCATTGTTGACTCCGACAGCTTGTGGCGATCGCCAGGTGGCGTAGATGGATTTGAGTGCGCCCAAGCCTAAATAGAATAAATACCCCCCGCCGGCCAGTTGCACCATCGCAAACAGTGCGGGTTGTTGATGCACCAAATAGCTTATCCCTGTGAGGCTAAGCAATGAGTGAATGACAATGCCACATGATAACCCTAGCGCAATAAAAACTCCGGTTCTGCGACCGTAACGGGTGGCATTTTGTACCACCAGTGCCACATCTGGGCCGGGGCTTAATAATGCCATAAAATGTACGCCAGCCAATGTGGCCAATATGGAAAGTTCGTTCATGTATTCTCCTCATGTTTTACGGTGAGTATGCGTGGAGAAAACGCACTTGCCTTGTAAATTTCTGACAGTTTGGTTAGTAAAGTGTGCGATTGATGGCGGAGGGGGGCAGGCCAAAGGTTGCTTTGAACGCCTTACTGAAATGGGCTTGATCATAAAAACCGACTTGATAGGCGACTTCAGTGCTAGAGGTGCCGGTTTTCAACAATTTCATCGCTTGCTCTAAACGTAAACGCAATAACCACGCATAAGGTGTGATGCCCGTTTGCGCCTTGAAATGGCGCTGAAACTGAGTGGGTGAAAGCTGGCAAAGCTGAGCGAGTTGTTCAAGGCGGATTGGTTGGTCGAGTTGACTGAGTACCCACTCTTTCAGCGTGGCGAGGTTGCGCTGGCCAAGCGGTTTAACCTCCGGCAGTTTCAAGTGGCTATAGCGTTCAAGTAAAGGTGTGAACCCTTGGTAGGGTAAGCAATCTTTAGCGAGTTGACTGAGCTTATCCTGCTTCATGGTGTGATGAAGTTGCAGCAGTGAGCAAAAAAGTGGCGCGTCATCGACTATTAACTGCTCAAAACCCAGCACTTGTTCAATCTGCTTGGCTTCTAAGGTTTGCTGTAGCCAAGTGGGCTCAATAGCAAACACTTGCACTTGGTAGCCAGAGTCATTGTGCGCTTGCCCATCGTGCAGTTCATCTGGCGACATCAGAACTACGCCGCCCCGTTGTACCTGATGCCAAGCGCCTTGGTGGTAGAAGCGCTGTGTTCCTTGAGTGATAAGGCCAATATGAATATCAAGATGGTAGTGGCGATCAAACGCAAACTGACGATAGTCTGCATCAATCAGACCGATCGCAGGATAGGCCGTTTGGCTGTAGCTCACTTTATCCATAGAGACCAAAATTTAGGGTTGAATAATGCAAGCTTAGCCAGCCATGTCGCCACTGTCTTGTAAAAAATGATCACAGAGCCCTCGAACGCTTTGACGAACGAGGGGAATAAACAATCCTAATTAAACGGATGCCCGTTGAGCGCGTCGCGCGGTTCGGCCTGTTTTTAAACCATCAAAACTGAACAGCAACAATGCAGCCCAAATAAAGGCAAAAGTAATGGCTTTATCACTAGAGAAGGCTTCACCGTAAACCAAGACAGCGAGCAAAAACATCAAGCTTGGGCCGATGTATTGGAAGAAACCCAGCGTTGAAAGTTTTAAACGCGTTGCTGCTCCTGTGAAACAAAGCAAAGGCAAGGTCGTGATGACGCCAGCTGCGATCAGCAGTAGGTTGAGGTTAAGCGGATTGAGCGCCATATCTGAAGTTGGCGAGCTGGCGATAAACAACAGATAAATCAACGCCGCGGGTAACATTACCAAGGTTTCGATAAACAAACCTGTTTGGGCATCAACCGCCACTTTTTTACGCAGTAAGCCATACAAGCCAAAAGTGGTCGCCAAAGCGATGGCGACCACAGGAATCGAACCAAACACAATTAACTGAATGGCCACACCAATGGTGGCTAGCGCTACCGCGACCCACTGCAGTTTGCGTAATCGCTCACCAAGAAAAAGCATGCCGAGCACCACATTGAGCAGTGGGTTAATGTAATAGCCTAAACTGGCATCTAACATATGATTAGCATTGATCGCCCAGATGAAAATTAACCAGTTCACCGCAACCAGACAAGCGGTGGTCATTAGATAGATCATCTTTGATTTATGAGTAATCACACTGCGTACACTACGCCAGTTGCGGCCAAAATGAAGTAGTGCTGCTAACAAGAAAAACGACCACACTACGCGGTGAGTGAGGATCTCAAGTGCAGGAACATTGTTGATTGCTTTAAAATAGATCGGTGCGATGCCCCACATAGTGTAAGCACCAATAGCGAGTAAAACGCCTTGTCTGGAGCGTTGTTGTTCTTCTGCGGTCATGATGAATTCTCAAAGGAGTGAAGTGCTGAGCCAGCGAAACGATTCGACAGTATATACTGTTCCTCAAGTAAGTTGCAGCTTTGTTAATCGACCGCCTACTCGGGAGTTTGAGTGGCGAATAATGGCCGAGAATCAAGTGATTCGCTTTACCGCTACATTTTGCGGTTTTATTCACCATCGAACCCCACTACAATAAGACGCTTTGCGGTATAGCGGTTGCTCTACCCCTTTTGTTCACCCTTGGAAATTTCATGACCGCAACGTTAATGGCTCAACAAACCGATCCTCAACCTGATACACCGCACAGTATTTTACAGACTGTGTTCGGTTATCAGTCGTTTCGTGTCGGCCAGCAAGAGGTGATTGACGCTTCGTTAGCGGGGCAAGATAGCTTAGTTATCATGCCAACGGGTGGGGGGAAATCGCTCTGTTATCAGATCCCTGCGTTAGTCAAAGAGGGCATCACTTTAGTCATCTCGCCGCTCATTTCGTTGATGAAAGACCAAGTGGATCAGCTCAAAGCCAACGGTGTCGCGGCTGAGTGTATTAATTCAAGTATGTCACGTGAGATGCTGATGTCGGTGTATAACCGAATGAACGCGGGGCAACTGAAGCTGATTTACGCGTCGCCTGAGCGTGTTTTGATGTCCGATTTCATCGAACGCTTGCAGCAGTTGCCATTGGCGATGATTGCCGTGGATGAAGCACACTGTATTTCTCAATGGGGGCACGATTTTCGCCCTGAGTATGCGGCGTTAGGCCAACTTAAACAGCATTTTTCACACGTGCCTTTTATGGCACTGACGGCAACGGCCGATGACGCCACGCGCGTGGATATTTTGCACCGTTTGCAGTTGCAAGAACCGCATGTCTATCTGGGCAGCTTTGATCGCCCTAATATCCGCTATACCTTGGTCGAAAAGCACAAACCGGTTTCACAGGTGATCCGCTATCTTGATACGCAAAGAGGACATTGCGGCATCATTTACTGTGGCAGTCGCAAAAAAGTAGAAATGCTGACAGAAAAACTGTGCAACAACCATTTACGAGCAGCCAGTTACCATGCGGGTATGGACGCCGATGAGCGCGCTTATGTGCAAGAAGCATTTCAGCGTGATGACATTCAGATAGTAGTTGCTACCGTCGCATTTGGAATGGGGATTAATAAACCCAACGTGCGTTTTGTGGTGCATTTTGATATTCCGCGCAACATCGAATCTTACTATCAAGAGACCGGGCGCGCAGGGCGAGACGGTTTGCCAGCCGAAGCGATGATGCTCTATGATCCGGCCGACATCAGTTGGCTGCGTCGAATGTTAGATGAGAAGCCGGAAGGGCCACAAAAGCAGGTGGAAAGCCATAAGTTGGGCGCGATGAGCGCTTTTGCTGAAGCACAAACTTGTCGCCGCCAAGTGTTGCTCAATTATTTTGGTGAATATCGAGACAAACCTTGCGGCAACTGCGATATCTGCCTTGATCCCCCCAAGCATTTCGATGCCACGCAAGAGGCGCAAAAAGCGTTATCGTGCGTTTATCGCGTCAACCAAAGTTTCGGTATTGGTTATGTGGTGGAAGTGATGCGCGGTATGCAAAATATCCGTATTCGTGAAAATGGCCACGACAAGCTCACTACTTACGGCATTGGTCGCGATCATAGCCATGATTATTGGGTGAGTATTTTCCGTCAGTTGATCCATAAAGGGTTGTTGCAGCAAAACATTACTCGCAATTCGACCTTGCAGTTGACGGAAGAGGCGCGACCGCTGCTGCGTGGAGAAATGCCATTAGAGTTAGCTATTCCACGCTTAGACACAGCCGCTCGTGCGGCGAAATCAGATAAGTTATCCAACAAAAACTACGACAAACCACTGTTTGCCAAATTGCGTAAATTGCGTAAATCGATTGCTGATGAAGATGGCCTGCCGCCTTACGTGGTCTTTAGCGATGCGACCCTAATTGATATGGCGGAAATATTGCCCACTTCGTACGGAGAAATGTTGGCCGTTAACGGCGTTGGGCAACGCAAGCTTGAAAAATACGCCGACCCATTTTTAGACCTGATTCAGGAGCACTTAACCCACCATGGCTGAGTTCGGTTTAGCACACAATTTACAAGATGAAGGGCGACTCGTCCTGAGTACACCGCGTTTTGATGTCGATACTTTTCCTGCACTAGGCGAGCGTTTGGTCAAGCAGCTTTCGGCTACAGTGATAGAAAAACAGTGGGATGCGGACATTCACTCATGGTTGATTGATTTTGAAGGTTGCTTACTTTTTCTCAAAGCCGAGCATTACAGCGAGTCGGTTTGGCTTGAAGCACTTGCCATCAAAGAGAGCCAAGAAGAGTTGGCGTTTCTCGCGCAATTATTAGCGCGAGGTTTCTAAGCGTATAGATCAACTCTGCATATCCGCCTTTTGGTCCTTCATTATTAAGCCGCCATTGCTTATGATGAGGCAAACATCAAGGAGGCTGGCGTGAAATTTGAGTCGATTCATCAAGAAGTTATCTCCGTTGAGCGTTTTACATGGCGCTGCTTACGCTATGCGGCGATCGCTGCGTTACTGCTGTTGACTGGCCTCATTCCCGGAGTGGTGGGTTTTGTCTACCTAGCTGATCTCCCAGCGGCGCAAGCGTGGTTGAATGCGCTTTCGATGGTCAGTGGTCTCGAGCTTCCCTACCCAATAATCAATCTGCATCTTGCGCCGAGCTTGCATCTCTTTTTAGCCTTTTACAGCTTATTTATCGAAACGGTCTTTTTCGTTTCATTGGCTACCCTATTTGCACCGATCATTCATCGCGTTTTTCATCGCATGCACTGCATTGAAGAGAGCGATTAATTCCGTTAAAAGATTTGACGAATATCAGATGAAATGTCTTGGATCAATTGACGCGCCGACTCGTCTCTTTGCTGTACAAGAGTAATAAACAACAGGTCGGTTAGAACATTCTGCGCGGTGCGAGAGGCGATGGATGAGCTGCGATGTTCATTTTCATCGGCAATCGTATCAAAAGAGAGATCGGCTAATTCACGTAATCGATTTTTCTTCGGAGAGGTGAGCGCGATAACGCTTGCTCCTTGCTGCTTGGCCGCTTCGGCGGCAATCAAAATCTCTTTTCTCTCTCCTGAAAATGAAATCACAATTTGAACATCTTGCGCACCTAGCGTGCGTGCGGTGGCGATTTGTACGTGGCTATCTTGTTCTGTGAGCGCTGTGATGCCTAATTTCAGGAGCTTAAAAGCCAAATCTTTTGCGGTGAGCGCCGAGCCGCCGATGCCGATAATTTGCACGCGGCTGGCGAGGTTTATCCACTGTACCGCTTGGTTGAAGTGGGGAAATGAAAGCGCGTTGGTGGTGTGAAACATCGCCTCTGTTTTCGCTTGCACCAATTTTTGTGCGATCACCGCCAGTGGGTCGTCAGCCAGAATATTGCTGTGCAGTGGCGTGGTCTGAAACGCCAATTTACGGCCAAGCTCTTCGGCCAGCGCTAACTTAAACTCACTGTAGCCCCTAAAGCCAATTTTCTGGGTAAATTTGATAATGCTCGATTGGCTGACTTTTGCGTGTTTGGCCAGTGCTTGGCTGGTGGCGAGCGCGGCTTTTTCTGGATGAGCGATGATCCAATCGGCGATTTGTAATTCACTGCGAGAGAGTTGAGTGCGGCGGCTGACGATTTTATGCATCACAGACATGCGCGATCCTTGTATTATTTTGAATAAATTATTCCAGATTTTAAATAACAACACTTTAGTATAGTGTCTTGTATTGGCTGGAATTTTTCTATTATCTTTAAAAGATTTCGGTGCATTATAGGCCATTATTCCATGTAATGGCTGGTCAAAGAATAACCTTTGTTGTGATTTTTGTCACTAAAATGGAATATTTTATTCCATAGAATCGCCCTCAGTTCCGAATTCAAACCGAGAAATAGACGATGAACCTAGACCTAACCCAGTTGGTTACCGAAAGCCGCAACCCTGCCAGTGCTGACATTGACACCCTTTCCACCTTAGAGATGCTGCAAGTCATTAACCATGAAGATCAACTGGTCGCGTTGGCGGTTGAAAAAACCTTACCGCAGATAGCGCAAGCGGTGGATGCCATTACCTTGGCATTTCAAGCGGGTGGACGTTTGATCTACATGGGAGCGGGAACCTCCGGTCGCTTGGGGATTTTAGATGCTAGCGAGTGCCCACCCACCTACGGCTCTGATCCTAAACAAGTGGTTGGGCTTATTGCGGGCGGACACCCAGCAATTCTTAAAGCGGTTGAAAATGCCGAAGACAATGTTGAGCTTGGGCAAAGCGATCTGAAAAATATTAATTTGACCCGCAACGATGTGGTGGTGGGTATCGCCGCCAGTGGTCGCACACCCTATGCGCTAGGCGGCATGGCTTACGCTAAATCACTGGGTGCAACGGTTGTGGCAGTAGTGTGCAACCCAGATTGCGCGATGCAGCACGCGGCTGACATTGCCATTGTGCCTGTGGTGGGCGCGGAAGTGGTCACGGGCTCTTCACGTATGAAAGCGGGCACGGCGCAAAAACTGGTGCTTAACATGTTAACCAGCGGCGCGATGATTCGTTGCGGTAAAGTGTTTGGCAACCTCATGGTCGATGTCGAGGCGACCAACGCTAAGTTGATTCAGCGCCAAAATAACATTGTGGTCGAAGCGACTGGTTGCAGTAAAGAGGAAGCAGAACAAGCACTGAGCGCCTGCCATCGTCACTGTAAAACCGCCATTGTAATGATTCTTGCGGGGCTAAGCGCCGAGCAAGCGACGCAAAAACTGGCCAAGCATAATGGTTTTATTCGCGCGGCACTGAATGATCAATAACCCGACTGGATCTATCCAAGGATGTCCCAATGGCAAAAATAACCTCAAATATGATCGCCAAGCTGCTTAGTGCAGTCGGTGGTAGTGGCAATATCGGTAAGTGTGGCAACTGCATGACGCGCTTACGTTTAACATTAAATAATACGGCATTGGCCGATCAGGCTCTGCTGAAAACCCTTCCCGGCGTAATGGGCGTGGTGGAGAGTGACCAACAACTGCAGATCATTTTAGGCCCAGGCAAAGCGCAAACGGCGGCCGATATGATGAATGAGATGATCGCCAACGGTGACGGTACTGAGACGGATATGGCCGTAACTGCCGATCTATCCGCGATTGCTGCTGAGCAGAAAAAGCAGATGAAGAGTAAACAGACCAGCGGCGTACAACGTTTTTTAAGCAAATTTGCGACCATTTTTACGCCGCTGATCCCCGGTTTCATTGCTGCGGGTTTGTTGCTTGGTTTTGCCACTTTGCTGGAGCAAATGTTCGTTATCGATCAACCGCCTAGCCAGTTTATGCTCGATCTCATTACTTATATGAAAGTGTTTGGTAAAGGGCTATTTGCTTTCTTGAGTATTTTAATTGGTTATAACGCGCAGCAAGCTTTCGGTGGCTCGGGTGTTAATGGTGCCATTTTAGCTTCGCTGTTTGTGCTGGGGTATAACCCAGAGGCGACAACGGGTATCTACTCGGGTATGAGTGAATTCTTTGGCTTCGCCATTGACCCGCGCGGCAACATCATCGGGGTACTTTTAGCCTCTATTTTGGGCGCGCAAGTAGAACGTAAAGTGCGCCAATACATGCCTGATGATTTGGATATGATCTTAACCTCTGTGGTGACGTTACTCATCATGGGCGCGGTGACTTTCTTGGTGATCATGCCGATTGGTGGTGAGCTGTTTAAAGGCATGTCATGGTTGTTTTTGAACCTCAATGATAACCCGTTGGGCGCGGCGTTACTGTCGGGTTTGTTCTTAATTTCGGTGGTGTTTGGTATTCACCAAGGGTTTGTGCCAGTCTATTTTGCGCTGATGGATGTACAAGGGTTTAACTCTCTGTTTCCTATTTTGGCGATGGCGGGCGGCGGCCAAGTGGGTGCGTCACTGGCACTCTATTTCAAAGCGAATAAAGATGCGTTGCTGCGCACGCAAGTGAAAGGGGCGATCATTCCCGGTATTTTGGGGATTGGCGAACCACTGATTTATGGCGTGACCTTGCCGCGGGTTAAACCGTTTGTCACCGCTTGCATTGGTGGGGCGGCGGGCGGTTTCTTTGTCGGCTTAGTTTCTTACCTTGGTTTGCCAGTAGGATTAAATACGGTGTTTGGCCCGTCAGGCATTGTCGCCATTCCATTGATGACTTCCGAGCAAGGAATTTTTGCTGGGATGATGGTATTTGTTGGCGGTCTTTTAATTTCCTACACTGTTGGTTTTCTCGCGACCTACTTTTTTGGCTGCAAAGATGTCGATTTAAGCTAACTCACCCCCCCCTATGTATGGTATGCAAAATACCTAAACTCGAAAGTGAGGGTATTGGGTGAAATAGCGCGGCCTTTAGCACATCTTCTTTCTCTGTTGGATGTGTCTAAAGGCCTTTTATTTGGCCTAAAGAGCATCCACTACGCAAGTTCGCCTATAAAACCACCCGTTTGATGCGCCCATAGCTGAGCATAAACGCCTTGTTGTTGCAGCAACTCTTGGTGTGAGCCTTGTTCAATGATTCGTCCTTCATCCAGCACAATTAAGCGATCCATGGCAGCAATGGTTGATAAACGGTGCGCAATGGCGATCACGGTTTTGTTTTCCATCAGCGTTTCAAAATTTTCTTGAATAGCCGCTTCCACTTCTGAATCTAGGGCCGAGGTGGCTTCATCCATGATCAGAATCGGCGCATTTTTTAATAGCACTCTGGCAATCGCAATGCGTTGGCGTTGGCCGCCAGAGAGTTTGACACCGCGTTCTCCCACTTGAACATCGTAGCCAAGGTTGCCATTCTCATCCTGCAACTGCGCGATAAAATCATGAGCATGCGCTTGACGGCTTGCTTCTATCAGCGCCTCTTCCCCGGCATCTGGGTTGCCATACAGAATGTTGTCGCGGATTGAGCGGTGCAACAGAGAAGTATCTTGCGTGATCATACCAATGTGTTGGCGCAGTGAATCTTGGCTGACCTGCGAAATATCTTGCCCATCAATGCAGATTTTGCCGCCATTCAAATCGTAAAATCGCAGCAGCAAGTTAACCAGTGTGGATTTTCCCGCGCCCGAACGACCCACTAACCCCACTTTTTCGCCCGCTTTTAACTCAAAGTTAAGCGCTTCGAACACAGTGTTTTCTTGTCCATAGTGAAAGTGAACGTTATGGAAGCTGATTTGCCCTTGCGTTACTTGCAGCGGCGGCGCATTGGCTACATCCGTTATGGTCACTGGTTGCGACAAGGTATTCATTCCATCCACCACAGTACCGATATTTTCAAATAGTGCGCTTACTTCCCACATGATCCATTTCGACATGCCTTGTACGCGCAGCGCAATGCTAATCGCAATCGCAATGACACCGACAGTCACTGAGGCATCGAGCCACAAATTGATTGATAAAGCGGCGATAGAAAACAGCAGTAAATAGTTGATGGCGTCAACACTCCATAACAGGCACGTCACCATGCGCATCTGTTGGTACACGGTGTTCAAAAACCGTTTCATGCTGCTTTTGGCGTACTGCATTTCTCGCTGTGAATGGGAAAACAGTTTCACGGTGGCAATGTTGGTGTAACTGTCGACTATGCTGCCCGTCATAGTTGAGCGAGCATCGGCTTGATCGGTCGCCACTTTTTTCATCTTGGGAATGAAATACAATTGAATGATGATGTAGGCCACGAGCCAAATCAGAATCGGGATCATCAAGATGCGGTCAGATTCGCCCATCATCCAAATCATCGAGACGAAGTAGACCGCGATGTAAACCAGTACATCGACCAGTTTCATTACTGTTTCTCGCACGGCGAGGGAGCTTTGCATCACTTTGGTGGCAATTCGCCCCGCGAAATCGCGTTGGAAAAAACTGACGCTCTGTTTGAGTAAGTAGCGGTGGATCATCCAACGTATCGACATCGGGTAATTACCCAGTAGCGTTTGGTGCATGATCATGGAGTGGAAGAAAGCCAGCAGCGGCATAATGACCACCACCAGCGCGGCCATTACCCACAAGCGGTCACTTTGATCAGCCCAGAATGTGGCACGTTGTTGGCTGCCAAGCATATCAACCAATTCACCCATATAGCGAATGAGTGTGACTTCGGCAATCGCCACACAAGCACTGAGCAGTGACATGACCAATAACGGTACTTCAAAACCCCGCGTGTAATGACGGCAAAAGGCTAATAAGGAGTTAGGCGGTTGTTGCGGCTCTTCTTTAGGAAACGCCGTCGTGAGATTTTCAAACCATTGAAACATAGGTGATCAACTTATGGTGATGTGCGAGTGAGATTCATTCTTATTTTTATCTGTTAAATATTGAATTTATCAGTAAAATGACGGGCAATAATAATGATAATAAAAACGTTTCTCAAACTAATTAAAGCAGGAGGTATCCTTTAATGGATCTCATTCGCCCAAGCTTGCTGGGGACAGCAATTCACAACATATTAAAAATCAGCGCATTACCTTGTCTGTTCATGGTTTCGGCTACGGCACAAGCTGAGCAAACACCACCACAAGTTTTAGACACGATCGTGGTAACGGCATCGGCATTGAAAGTCGATACCCCGACACAAGAAACCGCAAAGTCGGTCACTGTCATTGAACGTGATGAACTCGACCAGCATAACGTACAAAAACTGGATGAAGCATTGCGCTATACTCCGGGGTACACCTCACCTTATGGCGCGGATAACGACGCCGAGTGGATGTTTGTGCGTGGTTTTGAACCGAGTGTCTATCTCGATGGTAACCGTCTTTATAAAGAAGGTTTCTTTGCTTGGACGGTTGAACCCTTTGGTTTAGAGCAAGTTGAATTGGTGAAAGGCCCATCTTCTGTGCTGTATGGTGAGTCCATGCCGGGCGGTATTGCCAACGTGGTGCAGAAAAAGCCGACTGATGGCGCGCAGCATTCCGTATCTCTGTCGGTGGGGAATAAAAATTACCAGCAGTTGGGTGTCGATATTGCCGATTGGGCCAACCAAGATGGCAGCCAGCGCTACCGCTTGGTGGCGATGGTTAATCAAAAAGAGGGTGAATTGGATGGCATTGAGAGCCAGCGCGTTTATGTTGCGCCAAGCTATGCTATCGATTTATCAGATCAAACCACGCTAACGCTGATGGCCACTTTCTTGAAAGATAACGGCGTGCCACAAAACGGTTTCTTCCCAAGCGATGGCACATTAGTCGCGCTGCCCAATGGCGAGACGATTGCGCCTAACCGTAACTTTGGCGAGCCGGATCACGATGATTTCGATAAAACACAACTGTCGTTCGGCTACCAACTCTCTCATCAACTGAACGACACTTGGAGCCTCAAGCAAAACTTCAACTACGCCTATGTTGATCTGTACCTACGAAGCTCTTCGGCCTATCAAAATGCTTGGCAAGACAGCGACCCATACACATTGGCACGTTATACCTTGATCAATGATGGCGATGCACACAGCGTAACCTTAGATAACAACGCCCAAGCACAATGGCAAAGTAGCCAATTTGAACATCGCTTACTGACCGGGTTTGACATTCAGTATCACCAAAATAAATGGCTGGGTAATGGCACTGGTTCACAGGTGGGCGTGATCAACAGCCTTAATCCGACCTACGGCAATGTGCCTGATCTCTCAAGCAGCTTGTATGGCAATGAGATTGTCAAACAGCAACTGGGTATGTACGCGCAATATCAAACGAAGTGGCAACAGAAATGGGTGCTGAATTTAGGTGGCCGCTACGACAAAATTGACGTCGAAAGCAAAGGTTTGAATAAAGATGAGCTTGATGATGGCCAACTGTCATTAAACAGCGGTTTGATCTATTTAGCCGATAACGGTTTGTCACCTTATGTGAGCTACTCGGAATCTTTCTATGTGATCAGCAGCTTAGATTTCACCACCAACAAACTCTACAAACCCGTTGAGAGCAACCAAACCGAGGTGGGTGTGAAATACATGCCAAGCTGGCTCGATGGCTATGTCAATCTGGCGTGGTTTGATATCGACCAGAAAAACGCAACCGCCTCTACCGTCGGCAGCAATGGCGCGTTAACCACCAGTCAATCGGGCACAAAAATCAATACGCAAGGGTTCGAAGTGGAAGCTCGCATGGCTGTGACAGAGAATCTGATGCTGAATGCCAGCTACACCTATCTCGATGCTCATACGGGTGAAGGAACGAGCCAGAAGCGCAAGTCGATGATTCCGCGCCACTTAGCGACAGGTTGGGCGAGCTATGATTTTGCAGGCCTTGGGATTGAGGGGCTGACGTTGGGCTCTGGCGTGCGTTATACCGGAACGTCTGTGGATGCCTCGCTCGATAAAAAGGTGCCTGCTTATATGCTGTGGGATGCAATGGCAAGCTACGCCATCAATACACAGTGGGATGTGCAGGTTAACCTCAATAATATTTTGGATGACGAGTCCCTTGCTGGTTGTGATTTCGGAACCTGCTATTACGGCGAATCACGCCGTATGGTGGCAAGCGTGAATTACCGCTGGTAAGTCAGCATGAACTCACCTTCGCTGAAGGTGAGTTTGACGGTTTTTGAACATTCCCGCGCCGGCGGGGATGTGTGTTTTAGGTGGTTCGATTTTTGGGGGAGAGTGATGTTTACCTTATCAAATGTTCAAGTGGTACGCGGTGGACGAAGCATTTTATCCATTGAATCACTGAATATTCCCACCACAGAGTTAACTGTGGTACTCGGCCATAATGGCTCTGGTAAATCCACGCTGGTGAGTTTGATTTCTGGTCAGCAAGCACCTGACCGTGGCGACGTGTTACTTAACCAGCAGCCGATTGCCGAGCTCAGCGCCAGAGCGCTGGCTAAAGCGGTGGCGTTTTTACCACAAAAATTGCCAACTTCAGCGGGGTTAACGGTACGAGAGTTAGTGCGCCTTGGGCGTTTTCCGTGGCGTGGTCCTTTTGGTCGCTGGCAAAATCAGGATGAAGTGATCATCGATCAAGCGATCGCCCAAACCGGCGTCACTGAATTTGCCTATACCTTGGCAGATGAATTGTCTGGCGGTGAAAGGCAACGCGCTTGGGTGGCGATGCTGTTGGCGCAGCAGTCTCCAGTGCTGATTTTAGATGAGCCAACTTCAGCGTTAGATGTGCAGCACCAATATCAGTTAATGGCTCTGCTTGCGCAATTAAACCAGACACAAGGCTGCGGAATTATCGTCATTTTGCATGATCTGAACCTTGCGCTACGTTACGCGACCCACATTGTCGCGCTCAAGCAGGGCAAGGTTGCTTTTGAAGGCGATGCCTCTTTATTGGCCGATGAAGCACGTTTATCGGTGCTTTATCAAACGCCGATCCAACTGCTGGATCACCCAATGTCCAATTCAGATTCTCACACGTATAAGGTCGCGATTGTATGTGCTTAAACCTTGTAAAGCGCTGGCTGGTTGCTGGCTTACTCTCTGTTTTTTCGAGTGTCGCTTTTAGCGCGCCATTGACCGTACACGACAGCCGCGGAGAGCAAACTCTACAGCAGCGGCCACAACGTGTGGTGGTGCTCAATTGGGATTTACTTGAGCAAGTGATTGAACTGGGTATCACACCGGTTGGCGCGCCAGAGCTTGCCAGTTATCAAGATTGGGTTGTCAAACCGCAAGTGCCGCAAGGGGTAGAAGATATCGGCACGCGCGTTGAACCCAATTTGGAAAAAATTGCTGCACTGAAGCCAGATCTCATTCTCGCTGCTGCGCCGCAGCAAGATTTAATCACACCGTTAGAGCGCATTGCTCCGGTACTCTATTTCTCTAATTTTCAAGCCAGTGATGACAGTGGCGCAGTCGCGATTGACCATTTTCGCCAATTAGCGCAGCTCTTTGACAAGCAAACGCTCGCCGAGCAAAAACTGACCACAATGACGGAACGTTTTGCGCAGTTAAGAGCACAAATTGACATCGCGTTTTCTCATCAAACACCCGCGGTGGTGGCGATGCGTTTTGCTAATCCAACCTCGGTGTTCCTTTACGGTGAAAACTCCACCACTCATTATGTGTTGAAGCAATTGGGCTTGCATGAAGCGCTGCCTCAGCCTGCCAAAGAGTGGGGGATTGTGCAACATCGGTTAACGGATTTGCAGTATGTTGAGCAAGGTTATGTGCTCTATTTCTTGCCATTTGCCCAGCAAGCACAGCTAGAAAAATCAATGCTTTGGCAAGCGATGCCGTTTGTGCGTCAAGCGCGAGTGAACTCGGTTGAGAGTGTCTGGAACTACGGCGGTGCGATGTCACTACAATACATTGCAGAAGCGCTGACACGCAGTTTGCTTGAGGTTGCGCCTAAGTCATGAACGGAAAAGTGTTTCTCGCACTGAGTAGTGCGCTGCTGCTTGCGGCGATGCTCAGTGTGCAAATTGGTAATGGCGTCGATCTAGTCACGCAATGGCAACTGTTGTGGGCGCAACGTGAAGCGAGCTCTTTTGCTGAGTTCAATTTCCTATATGGTCAATTGCCCCGTTTGGTGATGACGTTGCTGGTGGGCGCGATGTTGGGTTTGGTCGGCAGTGTGATGCAACAACTGACGCAGAATAACCTCACTTCACCATTGACGCTGGGCACCTCATCTGGAGCTTGGCTGGCGCTGATTATTCTCAACATTGGTTTTCCAAGCCTAGTTGCCAGTTACAGCGCGTTGGCGGCAATGAGTGGTGCTTTGCTCGCATTTGCGTTGATCGTGGTGATTGCTGGTGTGCGTAACATGACGGGCTTGCCGTTAATTGTGGCAGGCATGGTGGTGAACCTGCTACTTGGCGCGATTGCGACGGCACTGATTCTACTCAATGAACAATACGCCAAAAACGTCTTCATGTGGGGCGCGGGCGATCTGGCGCAAAATGGCTGGGATTGGGTGCAGTGGTTGCTGCCGCGGTTATCGGTCTCTTTATTGATTTTACTGTTTGCACCAAGGGTTCTGACGTTATTGCGTTTAGGTCATCAAGGTGCTGCGGCTCGTGGTCTGCCTGTCATTCCTACATTTTTAATCTTAATGGTGCTCGGGATTTGGTTGGTTTCAGCCTCGATTACAGCGGTGGGCGTCATCAGTTTTATCGGGCTACTCACACCAAACATCGCCCGTGCTATGGGGGCAAGAACGCCCAAACAAGAGCTCTATTCGAGCTTACTGCTTGGCGCGTTACTGCTTTTATTAACCGATATGCTCGCAATGTGCTTGAGCCTATGGACTACGCAAGTCATCGCCAGCGGTATCACAGCCGCGGCGATTGGCGCGCCCGCATTGATCTGGTTTAGTCGCCGTCAGCTCAAGGCGCAAGATACCTTGACTATCTCACTGCCTCAGTCGCGCGCATCATTAAGCCGTGTCGCACTATTGGGGCTGTTGCTAATGATGCTGGCAGCACTTGGGTTGCATACGTTGTTTCAAATGAACGAACTCAGTTGGCAATTGGCACTGCCAAGCAGCTATCAGTGGTCATTACGCTGGCCGCGCATGCTCACCGCATTGTGTGCCGGTATTGGTCTTGCCCTAGCAGGTAGCATTTTGCAACGTTTGATATACAACCCGTTAGCCAGCCCAGATATTTTAGGGGTCTCGTCAGGGGCGACGTTTGCGTTGGTATTTGCCAATCTCTTTTTAGGTCAAAGCTTGTTAGCCGCTCATTGGGTGACAGCGTTGTTGGGTAGTTTGCTGGTGTTGGCGGCATTAATTGTGCTGGGTAAGCGCCATCAATACGCCGCGTCGAGTTTGATTTTAACCGGGATAGCCATCACCGCACTGCTTGAATCCTTAGTGCAATTTTGTTTGGCTAAAGGGTCAGAAGACAGCTATCGAATTTTACAGTGGTTGGCAGGCTCAACCTATCGCGTTACGCCTGACCAAGCGCTGTTGCTGGCCGTTTTGGTGCTGTTGCTGGCCGCGGCCACCATCGCACTGTCGCGTTGGCTGACTTTAATCTCCATTGGTCGTCGTTTTGCCAGTGCGCGCGGCGTTAATGCGCAAAGTACCAGTTTGATTTTACTGACCATTGTGGCGCTGTTATGTGCGTTGGTGACGGCGACGATGGGGCCAGTGTCGTTTGTGGGTTTGATTGCGCCACACATGGCGATGATGCTAGGCGCGCAGCAAAGTAAAACCCAACTGTTGGTGGCAAGTTTAGTCGGTGCATCATTAATGTTGTGGGCGGATTGGCTCGGACAGGTGATCGTTTATCCGATGCAAATTGCGGCTGGCACGCTAGTGGCGATTCTCGGTGGGAGCTATTTCTTGCTGTTACTGTTGGTCAACCGTTCAAAATAAGCTCAGTCTATTTACCATTGGCATCGATAGTGTTAACGAATAGCCCTGTGTATACAGGGCTTGCGGCTATTTTTTTGTGATTTTATCTAAATAACCCATCGCAAAGGCCGATAAGACAAAGGTAATGTGCAGCAGTAAGTACCACTTGATTTTTTCACTGTCGATATTTTCAGTGTTCATGAAGACTTTCAGCAAATGAATTGAGGAGATGGCGACAATCGATGCCGAAACCTTATTTTTCAACGATCCTGTGTCTAATTTTCCGAGCCAGCCGAGCTTATCATCCTCTTCGGCGATATCAATTTTAGAGACAAAATTCTCATAGCCTGAAAACATCACCATCACAATCAACCCACCAACCAATGAAATATCAATCAAAGAAAGTGTCACTAAAATCAGGCTGACTTCATCGGTGCTCAAGATGTTAGGTAGCAGATGAAACACTTCTTGGAAAAATTTAATGCCTAATGCCAGCAGCACTAAACTTAACCCCAAATAGATAGGGGCCATAATCCAGCGCGCTGAATAGAGTAGTTTTTCGACGATATTTTCCATAATTATTCCGTTTATGATCTCCACGAAGTATGTGGAATAAGGGGTGATAATACTGTGTTTTCTTGTGATTTGGCTACGTTATTGCACAAAGTTTTTGTAGAGCAATATAAGCCAGCCAAGCTGATATTCAAGGGGGCGTGGTACGCGTTTGATCACTATGGCATGATGTTGAAAATATTGTACTGTTTTGTATGGAATTGTCTTGATGTATTTATAAATTCAATAAATGGGTGATAATAAGCGCTCAATTCGAATGAGTGTCGTTCCATACATACTGAGAATCTTAATTTGCGTAATATTCTATTTTTTCACCCATTGAGCTTATTATTGCTGCTTGTCATATCGGCCAGTTCGTTATCGACGGAGTTACCTAAAAGTCATCGCATTCACGAAGGTCAGCTTGAAAACGGCTTAAGGTACCAATTAGTCCATAACACGACACCTGCTCATGCTGTCATTATGCGTATGCGCATTGCGGGTGGTTCTTTAGTCGAGTCAGATCAAGAACAAGGCTTGATGCATCTTTTAGAACACATGGCGTTTAAAGGTTCGGACTCTGTAGCCGAAGGGGAGATGATTCGCCAACTTGAACGCTTAGGATTAAGTTTTGGATCCGATACCAATGCGGTGACTCAATTCAATCAAACCGTGTATGAGTTCAATATTGCTCAAGGAGACTCACAAAAAGTAGCAACTGGTTTGTGGCTTATGAGAGAGATTGCGGATCGCCTTAAGCTTGAACCAAAGGCGTTGGAGCAAGAAAAACCGGTTGTTGTGGCGGAATGGAAAGAGAGAAATTCCGCTGATGTTGAGAATTATCGTCAACAGCTGAGCTTCTTATATCCGAGGAGCCCTTTGTCAAAACGTTTGCCAATTGGTGATCTCGATGTAGTAAAACATGCTAGCTCAGAGCAGTTACGTTCACTCTATCAACGTTTTTATACGCCAGAACGTACCACGATCATTGTGGTGGGAGACCTTGATGTTGCTCAGGCCGAAGAGCAGATCAAACGACTTTTTTCTAACTGGGTACCTCACCGGGATGCAGTACCGCTACGGGCTGACCATTTGATGTTGCCTGCAGTAAGGACATACTTGCAAGCTGATGTTTTCTTTGATGCTCGCTTGCCGACCCAAATTTCGCTTGGTGTGATTGCACCACAAGAGCGACAAGCAGATAGCGTTGAAAGTCGCCATGAAATGATCCTTGAATCAATATTGTCGAACTTACTCTACCAACGGTTACTTCCCCATCTGATAGACCAAGAGGGGATAACGAATGCTTTTGTTCATATTGAACAAGATTTCGGTATCGCATCACGGATGGAATTGTCACTGGTAACCTTGCCCGAGCAGTGGCGGCATGGGCTGACATTACTTGAACAGACGGTGCGACAAGCGATTCGATACGGCTTTAATCAGAACGAAATTGATCAAGCGATCAAGGCAATGCATGCTGATTATCAGCAAAGAGCAGCAAGTAGCGATACCTTGCATAGTTTTTCGATTGCGCAAGGCCTAGTGACAAGTGATGCTCAGCAATTTGTCCCGACTGAACCGACGTTCGCGCTTGCTCTTTTTGAAGCTTATCAACCTCAAATCACCGCCGCTCGATTGCACGACCTGCTTACAGAACGTTGGCAAGGTAAGCCGTGGATTTATCTTTCTGGGCCATACAAGGTTGAGAAAATCAATCAAACGCTACTCGATGTATATGAACAAAGCCAAAAACAGCCAGTAGAGCCTTATCAAATATCATCGGTCGAGGCATTTGCCTACCGTGAATTTGGTGAGGCGGGCACGCTCGTTCACGACAAGCGAGATCCCGAAACGGGGATTCGGATGTTGAAATTTGCCAATGGCGTTAAGCTCAACATCAAGCCAACTGAGTTAGAGAAAAACGTCATCTACCTCAATCTTGCATTAGGTTTTGGCGAATATCCGTTACCTAGAAAAGAGGGCATTCAGGCACTGTTTAATGATGGCTTTGTTGCTGGTGGGTTAGAGCAGCATTCGTTTCAGCAGTTAATTCATCTCTTTTCTGCTGCCAATGTGACGACGGGGTTCAATGTCGGAACGCTTGGTTTTGCGAGTCAGGATTTCACCAATCAAGCGTCGCTTGACCAACAGTTAGCACTGCAAACGGCATTTTTAACGAGCCCGGGCTGGCGAGAAGAGGGGATGAACCAATTTCGTCAACGAGTACAGGCAGCGAGTAACAGCCAGAACACGACGCCAGAAGAGGCATTTTGGACGGTGTTACCTGAATTATTGCACCCTGACGACCCACGATTTCGTAGCCATGACGAGGAACTGTTAAAGCGTCATTTTTCAGAATTAGTTCCAGTGTTTGCCTCGGCGGTAGATAAAGGCCTTTTAGAAATTGCCATTGTGGGTGATCTTGACGAAGAGAAAACGATTCAATCGGTTGCTAAAACGCTGGGCGCTTTGCCGCGTCATCCAGAAAAAGAGCTGCAAGTTGAGCGCGTTGAGTTTCCACCATTACCTGCTTCACATATTGTTGAGCATCAAGGTTCAGCCAATGCCGCGGCACTGGCTTGGCTGTGGCCAACGACCGATAAGGTGAATGCCGAACACTACGCAAAACTGATGCTGCTTGAAGAGGTTCTCCGTATTTTGTTGACGGAAGAAGTGAGAGAAAAGGCTGGTGCGAGTTACTCACCTTACCCATTTAGCAGCAATGATTTCCTTCCCACAGGATTTGGTTATTTGGGGCTGTTCAGTGTGACAGACACAACGCAACTTAAATTAGTGGAAGAGAGTTTTGATGCGGTATTGTCTCGAGTGAAAGCTGAACATGGCATTGATGCTGATATGTTGCAACGAGCGAAACAACCGCTTCTACAATGGTTAGATAGCCTGCCAGAAAAGAATGTATTTTGGCTTGATGTCGCATCGCTAACTCAAACTTATCCGCATCGCTATAGTCGTTGGCAGGAGGTTCGTCATGCCATCAATCAGGTGAGTATGAATGATCTGCGTCATGTTGCTAATCAATATTTACAAGCAGACAAACGACTGAGTATTAAGATATTACCCAGCACTACTTCTGCAATCTCAAAATAAAATCAGCCCCCTATTGGGGGCGTTATTTTTATGATGAAGATCATCATTTTTTATATTTTTGGCTTAATGTTACTTATTTAAATATAGGTAATATAATATTCGCGATTTCGTTTAATTAGAATAAAAACTCAAAATTTATCATGGCTTTAATTTATTTTAAAATGTTATCAATATAATTTAATGTATTCATCTTAATTATTTGGATTTTAAATAAACATTGATTGTCATTCCAAAAGTTATTTTAAGCGAAAATTGTTGATGTTAATTATTGGAGGTGGTGCTAATAAACATACCGAATATTATAAATCTAATATAAGGGTATAAAATAATGTTTAATCAAAAAAACACGCCAGTCTCAATGGCCGACAAAAACTATTACCGGGTCTTAGGCCTAACCATGCTTTTTTCGGGTCTATTGCTAAACCCAATATCTCAGGCTATTGCTGTTGAGTTTAGCGCGGATGCGGTAGCTGAGTCAGAGGGGCAGTGGTGGAGCACTTACACCTTAGCGATTAAAAATACAGGAGCAGAGTCAGCGGATATGCGCGATGCGGTCATCGAATTTGTATTACCCGTTGCGATTAACGATATAGGTTGGCAATCATCGGCGCTATCCCATCCTACGTGGAGTCTATCTCATACCGCTCAAGCGGGCGGTATTCTCCATTCAGTGGCGCTTAAATTCCCTGAAGGTGTTTGGGTTGACAGCGTTCTGAATTCCTCAGAGTCACTCTCCTTGACGATAGCTTTTGCTGGCTCATTGGAAAACCTGAGTGCTTTTGAAGATTCTGTTATTGTGAAAATGGAAGGGGGCACCACACCACCGCCCGATTTTTCGCTAGATATTCTCTCTCCAGCGCCAAATTCAGTGGTATACACGGGCACAGACGTTAGCATTATGGCTCATATTGATGGTGAGAGTGCCGGTAAGCTTGAGTTTTGGGCTAACCAAGACAAAATTGCTCAACAACCATTGAAGCAAGGTGTCACCGAGTATCAGCAAGTGTGGCAACCGAAAGAAATAGGAGCCGCTTCCATTTCAGTTATCGCGTTCAATGAGGAAGGCGATAAGCTCTCTGAGCAAAGCGTGCCTGTTTCTGTCGAGTCAGAATCGACGGCGCCTAATCCTCCGGTCGTTGAGTTCATTTCCCCAGAAGCGGGATCGTCCCACCCACAAGGCACAAGTCTGACGATCTCTGCTGAAGTGACCGATGCTGATAATGATCTGGCTACCGTTAAATTTTTTGCTAATGACACCGAAGTTTGCAGTATCGATGCCAAAACAGAGCAAGTGTTCTCTTGTGACTGGACCCCTCAAACGGCCGGAAGCGCTGCATTACGTGTTGAAGCGCAAGATGATGAACGGCATGTAACACAAAAAAATCTGACGATTACGGTTACTGATGTGAGTGGTAGTTGCGGTGACGTTGCTCAGTACCAAGATGGCGTGAGCTATCAAGTGGGAGATGAGGTAACCAATATTGGCCATATCTACGCATGTAAAATCGCAGGTTGGTGTGGTAACCCAGTATGGACACCGGGTACTGGGCATCCAAATTATCCAGATGCATGGAAAGATGCATGGAATGACGTTGGTGAGTGCGATCCTAACCCTGTTCCTGAAGTGCATGTTCAATCGCCAGAAAATGGACAAAAAATAGCACCCAATCAGCCATTTGAGGTGGTCGTTGAGGCGACCGACGATACCCAAGTGGCGCGTGTCGATGTTCAATTGAATGGCGAAGTCGTTGCAACATCCACCTCTTCTTCGGGCGATCTCTATACCATCACTGTGCCTGCTCAAGTTGAAGGACAATACACTCTCACGGTTGCCGCGTATGACGATCAAGGCGCAAGTGCTCAAACTGCACCGATTTCGATTGCCATTACTGATAAAGATCTGCTGGTGTCACTCTCTTCCCCTGTAGACGGTTCAAGCTTCTTTGAAGGCCGAGCGATCTCAATCAAAGCGGATGCTAAGAGCTATGAAGGCGAGGTGGCGTCCGTGACGTTTATTGCCAACGGTAAGGTGCTGAATCAAGACACCGAAGCACCTTATGAATATGAGTGGATTGGAGCGCAAGCAGGCAACTACGCTATTTACGCAAAGGCGCTCAACAGTGCTAATCAAGAGCAAATGTCAGCCCCATCCAATATTACAGTGAAAGAGAGTACCGGTGGTGGTGGCCTTGCCGATAACCCAGACCGTGCCATTAGTTATCTCACTTCTTGGGGATTAAACGATTATGAAAAACTGTTTAATTCTGAAGGTGACGGTTATTTATTATCGTTCGGTCAATGGGATGCTAGCGGCAACATTACGATTTCTGATGACATGGTAACCCCACCAAGTTACAACCCAGATTGGATGCCATCTCAGTACTTAGCGTGGTCAACCTTAAAACACGATAATAGCAATGTCACCATGATGGTCGCGTTTGGTGGTCAAACTTATGAAAGTATTTGGTCTGCGATTGGTAGCGATGCAAATCGGGAGGCGGTGGCCAATGGCCTCGTTGAATTGGTCAACAAACCCTTCCCTGTCTATAAGAAGAACCTAAAACCAGAAGAGGTGGTGGGTGACTGCCTTGCGACGGGTGGTGATGGCCAATGTGATTACAGCAAGTACCAATTAGCGGGTTATGTGCAAATCGATGGTCTTGACTTCGACTTCGAGAAAGCAGCGCGCATTACCGATAAAGAGAACCAAGACCTAACCGCATTGATTAAACTGATACGCCAAAAAGTGGGAGACAATAAAGTGTTGTCGCTGACCACATACCATGTCGGTGCTGATCCTGTGGCATGCATGGATTCAAGTGTGTTTGAAAATTGTTCTTACGTTGAGCCATCAGGTCGCTCGTCTCACCATGGTGAAGTGATCGATCTGTTACAAGCAACCAAGAACGATTTCGATTTCTTCAACGTCATGACCTATGACGCCGGCCAAAACTTCCTCTACGATGTCGCGATGGCCAATTACGCTCAATACATTGGAGATAAGTCGAAAATTGTTTTGGGCAATACGATCAATAGCCAGTGGGGGCCAAACGGCAATTTTGTGGAGAGCCGTGAAAACAACCTCAATCGTGCCAAGTGGCAAAAAGAGAATGGTTACGGTGGTTTCTTTATCTGGGCGTTGGGTTCAAATAATCAAAGTCTGAGCATGGAACAGCAAGTCGAGTACTTCAACGAAATGATCAGTGTCAGTAAGTAGCCTGCATGGTTACTTTGTGAGTTAACTAGATAACGGAAGGCTATGGTGCCTTCCGTGTTTTTATCCATCGTCATCAACTTAATCTGAATCGCCGAAGCTGAAATAGAGAACCTCATGCGATATTTTTGATTTTTTATGAATGCTGGTATTAAACATAACAATATTTAATTTTACTTAATGAAAATTTGGTCATTCCCAGCTCCTATTTTGCGGCCAGGCAACCAGTTACCCTCCACGCCATTACAACGTGACTACTTCAACGTTCATCGCTATATAAATACATAAAAACCAATAAGATTTTTTCCGTTACGGCGAACTTTGAATTACTTCATGCTCAGGCGAGTCGAAATCCATTGTAATAGAGCGACTCAATAGCCACAGTGGTGATGCGATGTTAGTTAGAAAGGTTTCTAGAGATTTGGCTTCTGCTCAAGCGCGAGAAAATTGGTTGGCGTATTGGCAACATTTTAGCCGTGAAAGTCAGGCGTTTTGTTCCGAGATTAACTGTTTAGCACCGTCTTCTCAGGCGATGTTGGTAAAATGCGATAAAGATGAGGAAGGGGTGTTTGTGATCCCACTTTGTCAGTGTCATAGCGACAACTTAGAAGGGGTGCTGGAAATAGGGGAGAGTACCGAAGTGCTCCCCTTCCATTACACTTTATAAATCAAAGCGGTAGTTAGCGTTTTTGGTAAAGCCGCTCAGGACGACCTACCCGACCATGCTGGATACAAGCTTCCAGAAAACCACTGGCCACACAATATTCAAGATAACGTCTGGCGGTGGTTTTGCTGATCCCAATCGCTTGTCCTAACAACTCTGCGGTGTACGCGGTTTGTGGTTCATGGTGATAAATCTCTTGGATTTTGATCAAAGTAAGTTCATCTATCCCTTTGGGTAAACTATCGAGTTGCTCAGTTTTAGCCTGAAAATTAAACAGTTCATCAACGTGGCGCTGATTGACGCTGTCATTAGCGCGCAGCGAGCTAGTGTATTTTAGATAACGCTCCAGCGAGTTTTGCACTCGATCATAGGCAATTGGTTTTAACAAGTAATCAAATACTCCGCAGCGAACGGCTTCGCGTACTGTCTCCATATCGGAAGCGGCAGTGATAAAAATCACATCTGGTGCTTGCGGTTGATGAGTTAGCTCCTTTAAAAACTCTATGCCACGACCATCGGGTAGGTAGTTATCTAAAAAAATCAGTTTAGGCTTGAGAATGCGCACCATGTTACGTGCTTCATTAATACTTTGTGCCACGCCAACAGGGCGAAAGCGGGTAGTTTGTTTGAGATAAAAGCTGTGCACATCAGCAATGCTCGTTTCATCCTCTACGATCAATACGTCGATTAATTCCATCATAATCAGCTCTTATTATGCCCTTCAGCTAGTGGTAAGTGGTTTTCCGCCACAAGTGTTTTGGGTCGATTGGGAATAAAAATAGAAAAAATAGTCCCTTGCGGCTCTGCACTGTCGATAAGTATCGAACCATGAGCCTGAGTGACAAATCGATGAACAAGGTAAAGTCCAATACCGTGTCCTTGCTGGTTTTTGCTACTCACTCCCTTGAGAAACAAGGTTTGGGCAATGTCGGCAGGAATGCCATTGCCATTATCTGCCACTTCAATCACCAACTCTTCACCGTTATCGGTCAGCAGCAGCGATATGGTTTTATTGTTGTTTGGGTTTTTTAGCGTCGCTTCAAATGCGTTATCCAGTAGGTTACCGAGCACTGCCGCCAGCTCATCTGACGTCATGCATTGCGGCTCTTGATGTAGATGTGACATCGGGTCGAACTCCAAGCACAGCCCTAGCTCTTTGGCACGGCTGTATTTACCGAGCAGTAATCCTGCGATCACTTTAGGATGAAAGGTCTGGGAGATGAAATCGATCAGTTGCTGCTGCTCGGCGGTTTCGCGGCGAATGGTTTTGACGGCTTCATCGTATGCGCCGATTTGAATTAACCCGCCGATGGTGGAGAGGCGGTTAGCAAACTCGTGGCTCATTACGCGTAGGTTATCGTTGTGCTGACGGATCTGGCTAAGCTGGGAAGTCAGCGTATTGAAGTCGTTGCGGCGACGAAAACTCACCACCCAACCAATTTGCTGTTGCCCTGAATTGATTGGCACACGGTTCGCCACCAAGGTTTCACCATTACAGCTAATCAGTTCATCTTGCTGGCTGGTGCTGTTTTGCTGTGCTAACTGACCAAACGGACTAGCACCCATGAAAAAGTAAGTCGGAGTGATGAACTCTTGAACATTACGTCCAATTAGATGATTCGGTTGGTGGGCAATGCCAAGAATATTCAGTGCCTTAGAGTTCACAGAAAGGATTTCACCTTTCAAGCTAATCGCAACTATTCCTTCATACACACTTTGTAGAATGGATTGCTGCAGGTTGAGGTTCATGGCGATCTCTTCCGGCTCCATATTGAACATCTGTTGCTTGATATGGCGGGTAAACAGCCAAGCGCTCAATCCAGAAAGCAGCATGAGTAGGGCCACAGTACTGAGCATTGGATAGGAGTAAATGCGTAGCCAATCACTGATATGATCGAGTAAATAGCCCACAGAAACCACACCCAGAACCTGTCCGGAAGGTGAGACAACCGCAGCCTTACCGCGAATTGCCCAGCCTAGGCTGCCTTTTTGGGTTGAGGTGTAATATTCGCCCTCTTTTAACGCTCGACTGCTGTCACCGCCTTGCATGGGTAAACCAATTTTTCGCTCATCTGGATGGGCAATGCGAATACCATTGGCATCGCCAATCACAATAAAGTTGGCATCTGAAATGCGTTGTAGGCGATCGATTTTAGTCTGTACTTCGGTGAGACGATTTTGTTGGATTAGGGCAATTAAATTGGGGTCAGTCGCAATCTCACGCGCTTGAATCAGAGCCTTAGTGCTGATCTGATCTTGTAGGGTTTCACTAAGAGTTTGATGGAAAAAGCCGGCTACCAGCAAAAGCTGGATCACTACCATAGCAACCAGTAGTGCACCGACCCTTTGCTGAAACGAAAGAGTCTGGCAGACTTTGGTGTGTAAAAAGTGGGCTAGTGATATTTTCATGCCGGCGAGTCTATCCTTGCTATAAGTGAGGCTTATTGATTGGAGTCTAAGAAACACCAATCAATAATGTCTATCCCATCACATATTTGATCATGACTCCTGCCGCTACTGCAGAGCCAATGACCCCAGCGACGTTTGGTCCCATGGCATGCATCAGCAAAAAATTCTGCGCGTTGGCTTCTAGCCCGACCTTGTTGGAGACGCGTGCCGCCATCGGCACGGCAGAAACTCCGGCTGAACCAATCAGTGGGTTGAGTTTGGTGGTGGAGAAACGGTTCATCAGTTTAGCCATCAAAACCCCTGCGGCAGTACCGACACAAAACGCAACAATACCGAGCACCAAAATGCCGATAGTTTGTGGCTGGAGGAATTTATCCGCCATCAGTTTCGAACCGACTGATAGGCCAAGGAAAATAGTCACTATGTTAATCAGTGCGTTTTGCGCTGTGTCGGATAAACGCTCCACCACACCACACTCACGCATCAAGTTGCCAAAGCAGAACATACCGAGCAGTGGCGTTGCAGAAGGCAGTAAGAGCGCAATCAAAATCAGTAACAGCAGTGGAAAGCCAATTTTTTCTAGTTTGTGTACCTGGCGCAGTTGATGCATCTGAATTTTGCGTTCTTCTTGCGTGGTCAGCGCACGCATTATCGGCGGCTGAATCATAGGCACTAACGCCATGTAAGAGTAGGCTGCGACCGCAATTGCCCCCAACAATTCAGGTGCGAGCATGCTCGAGACGTAAATTGCCGTAGGGCCATCCGCACCACCTATGATGCCAATCGCCGCAGCTTGCGCCACGCTAAAATCCATTACCCCTAAACTGCTTAATGCCAATGCACCCAGTACGGTAGTGAAAATACCAAACTGAGCCGCCGCACCGAGCAGCAGGGTTTTGGGGTTAGCCAGCAGTGGACCAAAATCCGTCATTGCCCCTACGCCCATAAAAATGAGTAGAGGCCCAACTCCGGAAGCGATAGCCAGACTATAGAACAGATAAAGCATACCATCGCTGTACTGATACTGCTCGGCCAGCAAGTGCAAGGTGGTCATTTGTAGTGGCGTTGCGCTACTCAATGCTTGCTTAATGTCCAAAGGCATGTACGAGCTAAGTTGTAGTACTTTTGAAAAGGCCGTCATCACTTCCGGTTTGGCGGCATACAAGGCATTTTCTATCGCCGACATGGCAAGCCCTGCATCAGGCAGATTAGAGAGAATGCCACCAAACCCAATAGGCACTAGTAGCAAAGGCTCAAAGCGTTTAAAAATAGCCAGATAGAGCAGCGTTAAACCGACAAGGATCATGATGGCTTGCCCCCACTGGAGGTGGAATAGGCCAAAATCACGCACCATAGCTAAAACGTTTTCCATTATTTTTGTCCCTGATTATGCTAGTACTAGCAAGGCGTCGCCGACTTGTACTGCATCGCCTTCATTGACTTCAATGACACTGATCACTCCGGCACGTGGTGCGCGGATTTCAGTTTCCATCTTCATCGCTTCTAAGATCAGCAAGACATCGCCTTCAGCCACTTCATCACCTGCTGCCGCATGAATTTTCCAGATATTGCCAGAAAGGGGTGCTGCGAGGTTTTCACCTTCTGCTGCACTCGGTACTGGTGCGTTATTGGCCGATGCTGCTGGCGCGACATGTGTCAGCTCGCCGCCTTCATCTACCTTCACCACATAGCTTTGGTTGTTGACGGTAATGGTGTAGACACCGTTACTTGCGACGGACTGACTTTCCACTGACGCGGCTTTGGCTTTTGCCGCAGGCATTTGAGAGGCGTCACCAGTTTTTGCTGCTTGTGGTGCGGGTTCAAATGCTTCTGGGTTATGGCGATTCGCGAGGAACTTCCAACCCACTTGATCGAACAGCGCAATGGTCAGCACATCATCAATCGCATTCTTGGCGAGAGTGATGTGTTGCTCTTTAGCTTGCTGCAATACGCGGTCTTGCAAGGTTGGAATTTCAGCAGTAATCAAATCAGCGGGGCGGCAGGTTATGGGCTCAGCACCTGCTAATACTCGAGCTTGCAACTGCACGTTGACCGGCGCAGGTGTTTTACCGTATTCACCTTTCAGTACTCCGCTGGTTTCTTTGGTGATGGTTTTGTAACGCTCACCCATTACGACGTTGATCACCGCTTGTGTACCCACGATTTGTGACGTCGGAGTCACTAGTGGCAAAAAGCCAAGCTCTTCACGTACACGCGGGATCTCTTCGAGCACTAAATCGAGTTTATCCAGTGCGTTTTGCTGTTTGAGTTGGCTTTCCATGTTGGTCAGCATACCGCCCGGGACTTGCGCCACCAAAATACGTGCATCACTGCCTTTCATCATGCCTTCAAAGGCGTGGTATTTTTTGCGTACATCGCGGAAATAGGTCGCAATATTTTCGAGCTTAGCGATATCCAACCCGGTGTCGTAGCCCGTGCCTTGCAAGGTGGCGACCAGAGATTCCGTCGCTGGATGACCATAAGTGCCACTCATGCTGGAAATCGCGGTATCGACCCGATCAACGCCCGCTTCAATCGCTTTGAGTAAGGTCATATCGGCAAGGCCAGCAGTGGAGTGGCAGTGCAGATGTAATTCGACATCCACTTGTCTTTTCAGGGTTGAGATTAACTCTTCGGCAGAATACGGGGTTAAAATGCCGGCCATATCTTTAAGGGCAATCGAATCGACACCCAGCTCCGACAGTTGCTGCGCTATGTCGACCCAAGTTTGTAAATTGTGCACTGGGCTTGTGGTGTAACAGAGCGTGCCTTGCGCATGTGCGCCCATCTTTTTCACCGCTTGTAGAGCTTGTTGCATGTTACGCACATCATTCATCGCATCGAATACGCGAAACACATCCATGCCATTTTTCACTGCGCGCTCGACAAAGGTATCCACTACATCATCAGCATAGTGACGATAGCCGAGTAGGTTTTGTCCGCGCAGTAGCATTTGCAGTGGCGTATTGGGCATGGCTTGTTTGAGCAAGCGTAGGCGTTGCCATGGGTCTTCGCCTAAAAAGCGGATGCAACTGTCAAAAGTCGCGCCTCCCCAACATTCCAAAGACCAATAGCCGATCTGATCTAATTGCTGCGCAATCGGCAGCATGTCGTCAATCCGTAAGCGAGTGGCAAAAAGAGATTGGTGAGCGTCGCGTAATACGACATCTGTTACACCTACGCGTTTAATCGCCTGAGTCATCTGTTATTTCTCCTTCACTAAGATAATTTTTGTTGTGCTTTATGGTGATGGATAGCTGCAGTGAGCACCGCGAGCAACTCACCTTGGTTTTGTTTGGATTTAGCCTTATTGGCTGGTGTTTTTTTATTGCCCGTTTTGGTTGGTACTTGAGGCGGGGCAAAACGTACAATCAAGTACGACATGGTGCGAGTTGCAAATACTAAGAAAATCAAAAAGATGAACACAAAGCCCATCCCCAGGGTCAGCAAATTAATCCCTTCGAGGAATAGTGAGGTTGATTGCATAGTCACTTCCAGTGATAAAAACAGGGTTGAAAATAGGGAGAAAAAAGAGGCGCGCTAGGCGCGCCAAATAATCCCAAGGAGCAAGGGTTAAAGAGTTAAACAAACATACCGAACACCACGCTGGCGATAACGAGCACAATGCCGCCACCCAGACGTGAAGAGATTTGTGCGTAAGAGAGCAAATTCATACGGTTAGAGGCCGCGAGCACTTCAAGGTCACCAGAACCGCCGCGATTAGCCATACACAGACCTGCGGTGATAGAGGATTCAATAGGATAGAAGCCCATCGCCCAACCACCTAAAGCAGCACCCAAAGTCGCCCCAAGTACAATAACAGTGGCAATAATCACGTTAGTAAAGGTTAAGGCATTGATGATTTCCGCCAGATCGGTGTAAGCAATACCAACGCCGACCATCAATAGCCACAGCATCTGTTTTGAGAAGAAATTCGACAGGCGTTTCGCGCCCTCTTTGATTTCATCACTGCACAAACCCGCCGCGTTAAGGATGGCGATGATCACCACCATGTAAGCAAAAGTGTGGATCTGAATCGAGCCAAAACCGGGCAGAATTTCTTTCGATAAAGCGTAAGAGAAGGTGTACACACATGCGGCCAGCATTAAACCAATCGCAATTTCACGGTGAGTGATATTAAGATTTTGGGCTTCTTCATTGACGTCTAGTTTTGATCTGCGTACTAGCTCGCCATTGCCAGTTAATAATGGGATCTTTTCACCAATAATGTTCAGAGCAGCAGCTACGATGATAGCCACTATATTAGCGATAGTTAAAATGGCGACCGCTACTGAGTAGTATTGTTCTTTTGAACCACCAGTGACCGATTCATATATCTCGGAAAGTGGAATTGCACCTGCGCCATTACCACCGCCCATAATCGGCAGCACATACAGCATCATGATGCGATCAGGGGTGATACCAAATACGAGGCCGATAGCGATACCAAATATCGCCGCACCGGCAACCGCAGCCAGAATGGTTGGAATGTAACCGGCTAGAGAGCGGATCAGTAGTTTACGGTTGACCGCCAAAATGGAGCCAGTAATGAGTACTGCGATGAACAGATCCAAGAACTTGCTCTTATCCATCACTTCGGTCACGGTTTTTATTTCACGGTCGCTGAGCCAGCCCATGTGGACGAACCAAGCAGCAACCAAGAAAATCATTACCGGTGCACCGCCGATGTATTTATTAAAAATAGGTAGGCGTTTGCCAACTTCGCCAAATATCGCGCCGATGACAAACATAAAAGAAAAACCACCGACCAGACCGCTAGGTAAAGTGTCAGTAATATGGGCGGCTAATACAGTGATCAGTAAAAATAAAAATAAAGGGAGTGGAGTGCCAAATATTTTTATCTGGCTTAGATTCAATCCACCTGCGGACTTTTTATCTAAATATAGGGTTTTTTCGTTCATGTTTTTATGTCCAATGAGGTTATTAAGACCTTTACTACATTAAATAAAATAGTCAGTGATAATTGTGAAAATAGTCATTCAAACCAGTGGCTTTAAAAATCTCAATGGTTTTTATGATTTAAATTTTAGATAGATAAATAGAATTTAAAATTAAAGATATAAAAATTAAATTCATTAAAACCATAAAGAGCGTTAACCACGGGAAATAAAGTGATTACCCTCATTAAACCTTTGCGGCTTAATTTAGATAATAAAGTCAGAAAAAATAGGTGAGGAAGCCGACCATGGTAGATATTTACACCTTCTCGCGAGTTTCAAGCAAGAATAAAACCAAGCTCTTGCAGATCAAAGAGTTTCTCTGCCAGCATCAGCTCACGGTTGATGAGGATGTTGAGCATTTTGTGGTGGCTTACGGTACAAACCAAATCATCGCTTGCGGTGGAATTGCGGGGCATGTGTTGAAGTCCATCGCGGTTTCTCCTGCGCTGCAAGGGACCGGTTTTGCGCTCAAATTGATGACCGAATTAACCAACTTCGCTTATGAAATAGGGTGTTTTTCACTATTTCTATTCACTAAGCCGACCAATGTAGATTTATTCCGACAGTGCGGTTTTTTCTTAGTCGATAAAGTCGAACCGCATATTGCTTTATTAGAAAATAGCCCAAATCGTCTTGCGGTTTATTGCAAACAGTTGCAGTTATTAAAAATGTCTGGGCGTAAAATTGGCAGTATTGTGATGAATGCCAATCCATTTACCTTAGGTCATCAATATTTAATTGAACAAGCCTGTGAACAATGTGATTGGGTGCATTTATTTGTGGTAAAAGCAGAGAATAAAGATTTCTCTTACGCTGACCGTATGGCCATGATTAAGGCAGGCAGTAAAAACTTATTGAATTTAACTATTCATTCTGGCTCGGATTATATTATTTCGCGCGCGACCTTCCCTAGTTATTTTATTAAAGATCAGCAAGTGGTCAATCAATCCCATACTGCGCTGGATTTAAGTATTTTCCGCCATTCAATCGCGCCAGCCCTTGGCATTACGCACCGCTTTGTCGGCAGTGAGCCGATTTGTACGGTGACGCGTAACTACAACCAAGCCATGCGCCGCTGGTTAGAAGAAGCACACGATGTTAGTGCGTCGATCCAAGTAGTGGAAATTGAGCGTAGTCAGCAAGCCTCGCAGCCGATCTCCGCATCGCGCGTGCGCTATTTGCTCAAACAATTTGGCGTTGCCGCGATTGCCGATCTCGTGCCGAAAACGACTTATTCCTACCTTTGTCAGCATTATGCGGAACATTCGCTACAGGCCGCACCGCAACTGTTAGCGGTATGAGCGCAGTGCTGACACTGTTTTATCCAATAACTCATTAACAAGGTTGTACCCATGAAAATTGCCCATCCCGCCTTTGCGGGAACACTGGAGTCCAGTGATCTTCAGGTTCGGATTGAACCCAATAACGATGGCGGTATTGAACTGGTGTTAGACAGTACCGTCGAGCAGCAATTTGGTCATGCGATTCGTCAGGTCGTGCTGCACACCCTCGACGCGATGCAAGTGCACGATGCGTTGGTCACCATCGAAGACAAAGGCGCGCTGGATTGTGTGATCCGCGCGCGCGTACAGGCGGCGGTGATGCGCGCTTGTGATGTTCAGAACATTGAGTGGAGCCAACTATCATGACCAAACTTCGTCGCAGTATGTTATTTGTGCCGGGCGCGAATGCCGCCATGCTCAGCAATACCTTTATCTATCAACCGGATTCGATCATGTTCGATCTGGAAGACTCGGTCGCGCTGCGTGAAAAAGACACCGCGCGGATGTTGGTGTTCCATGCGCTGCAACACCCTATGTATCAAGAGATGGAAACCGTGGTGCGGGTGAATCCGCTCGATTCTGAATTCGGCATCAAAGACCTTAATGCCGTGGTGCGCGGTGGAGCCAAAGTGGTGCGTCTGCCGAAAACCGATAACGCCAACGATGTGATTGAGATGGAAAAAGTCATCGAGCAGATCGAGCGTGAATGCGGACGCGAAGTCGGCAGCACGCGTATGTTGGCCGCGATTGAAAGTGCGCAAGGCATTAACAACGCAGTCGAGATTGCCTTTAGCTCACGCCGCCTGATTGGGATTGCGCTTGGTGCGGAAGACTATGTGCGTGATCTGCGCACGCAGCGTTCAGCGGAAGGCATTGAGCTGCTGTTTGCACGCTGCTCCATTCTGCAAGCGGCGCGTGCTGCTGGGATCATGGCGTTTGATACCGTGTATTCCGATGCCAACAACGAAGAAGGTTTTTTGCGTGAAGCGGAGCATATCAAGCAGCTCGGTTTTGATGGCAAATCACTGATTAACCCACGTCAGATTGACCTGCTGCACAACGTGTTTACCCCAACGCAAAAAGAGGTCGATCACGCCATCGCGGTTATCGAAGCCGCCGAAGAAGCGGCAGCGAAAGGGCTGGGCGTAGTCTCTCTCAACGGCAAAATGGTCGATGGACCCATCATCGAACGCGCACGTTGGACACTGCAACGTGCTGAATCCGGCATAAAACACTAAAGGTCATCTCATGAGTATCAATACATTAAATAATCCTCTGTCTGTGCTGGAAGTGGAACGCTACGCGTTGACGCCTTACACCCAAGCGCACGCGATTACGCCGCATCTGCTGGATGAGTCAGCGAAAAAAAGTCGCAAAGTGAAAAGCTCGATCCGTGAAGCGATTGTCGATCTTGGTTTAAAAGATGGCATGACCATTTCTTTCCACCATGCGTTTCGTGGCGGCGATAAAACCGTCAACCTAGTGATGGAGGTGATTGCCGAATTGGGGATTAAAAACCTCACGCTCGCCTCAAGCTCGCTCACCTCTTGTCACTCGCCTTTGATTGAACACATCAAAAACGGCGTAGTGAGCAAGATTTACACCTCAGGGATCCGCGGAGTGCTGGCCGACAGCATTTCTAACGGCCTGCTTGATGAGCCCGTGCATATTCACTCGCACGGTGGTCGTGTGCATTTGATCCAAAGCGGTGAGATCTACATCGACATGGCGTTTATTGGCGTACCTTGTTGCGATGAGTTTGGCAACGCCAACGGTTTTAAAGGCAAATCCAATTGCGGCTCACTCGGCTATGCCAAAGTCGATGCCGAACACGCTGAAAAAGTGGTGATGCTGACTGAAGCCATCGTCGGTTTCCCGAATTTCCCTGCATCGATTACTCAAGACCGCGTCGATGCGGTTGTGCAGGTGGCGGAAGTGGGCGACCCAAGCAAAATCGGTGGGGATGCCACGCGCATGACCACCAACCCACGCGAGCTTCTGATTGCCAAACGCGCTGCAGAAGTCATCGAGCATTCAGGCTATTTCTATGATGGTTTTTCAATGCAGACCGGTTCGGGCGGTGCATCGCTCGCGGTTGCGCGCTTTTTGAAAGAGAAGATGTTGCGCCAAAACATTCGCGCTTCTTTCGCTCTCGGTGGTATCACTGCGACTATGGTGGAAATGCATGAACAGGGACTGATTGATTACTTGCTCGATGTGCAGTGTTTCGATTCGGTGGCGGCGGGCTCGTTAGCGCGCAATCCACATCATCTCGAAATCTCTGCTAACGAATACGCTAACCCAAGCTCGAAGGGGGCGGCGGTGGATAGGCTGGATGTGGTTATCTTGAGTGCGCTGGAAATTGATACCCAGTTTAACGTTAACGTGATCACCGGCTCTGATGGGGTAATTCGCGGCGCATCCGGCGGTCATTGTGACACGGCGGCGGCGGCAAACTTATCGATTATTGTGGCGCCTTTGGTGCGTGGCCGCATTCCGACCGTGGTCGAGAAAGTCACTAACGTCATCACCCCAGGATCCACCATCGATGTGTTGGTGACGGATCAAGGTATCGCGGTTAACCCGAATCGTCCTGAACTGAAAGCGCGTTTCATCGCGGCGCAACTGCCCGTTGTCGAGATTGAAGCGTTGCAACAGCGTGCCGAGTTGCTGACTGGCAAACCCCAGCCGTTGCAATTTGAAGACAAAACCGTTGCCTTTGTTCACTACCGTGACGGTTCGATCATTGATGTTATCAAGCAGGTAAAAAGCCTATGAGTCACCATCCTGATCTTTCAGTCAGTCTGGACCAGCTACTTCTGCGTAAAGAAGTGCGGGTTCGGCAACAAGGTGAGTGGCTAAAACGCCATTCACTGCCTCTGGTTTCTTTCACGGTTAACATGCCGGGCGCGGTTAAGCTCAACGCTGCCAGCCAAACCGTGATGGATGCAGGTATGCGTGCCATTCAAGAACTGTGTCAGCAAACGGGCTGGCGGCAAGTGGCTTGTCAGCTGTTGGTGGAAAAAACGGGGCCGGAAGCCTTTGTGGTGATTCAGGCTCCTTCAGCCAGCATGTTGAAAAAAGCCATGATGAAGATTGAACGCGAGCATCCGCTGGGGCGACTGATGGATCTGGATGTGATTGATGTCGATGGACATATTATTTCGCGCCAAGGTGCGCAGTTGCCAAGACGGCGCTGCTTGCTGTGTGAACGCGATGCGGTGATCTGTGCTCGCTCGCGGCAGCACGGTGTTGAGGCTTTGTTGGCTAAAATAGAGGAGATGGTTCATGACTATTCCTGCTGCGCTTGATCTTCTGCTTGAACTGCCTAGCCAAGCCTCTGGCACAAGTGGCGCGAAAACGTTCAGCTTGCCTCGCTTAGTGGGGCATCTGGCTTATCATGCCATGATGTTAGAGGTGCATCTCACCCCTAAACCGGGTTTGGTGGATACTGCTAATAATGGCGCGCACCGCGATATGGATCTCAACACTTTTATCGCCAGTGCCGAGGCGATTGCGCCTTATCTGCAATCTTTTGTCAGTGCAGGTTGGGAGAGCGCGGGAAATCCGGCCGCTCAGTTGCTGACCGCCTTGCGCCCGATTGGCATAGAAGCTGAGCAAGCCATGTTTGCTGCCACTCAAGGGGTGAACACCCATAAAGGGATGATTTTTATCTTGGGGCTTATTTGCGGCTCTGTGGGGTGGCTCAAAGCCAATCAACTCAAAATTGATGCGCAGCATATTGGCGAAACCATTCGCCAAGCTTGCCAGTTTTTGATTATTGATGAGCTAAAAGCGAAGCGTGAATCGGCTCCCAAAACGGCAGGCGAGCGAATTTATCGTCGGTACGGTTTAACCGGCGCACGCGGTGAAGCCGCTTCTGGCCTTGCGATGGTGATGCAACATGCGCTGCCAGCCTACCAAGCCTGTTTAACCAAAGGAGCCAGCACCGAGCAAGCCTTGTGGCATACCTTATTGGTGTTGATGGCCAACAATAACGACAGCAACCTCGCTGCTCGCGGTGGATTAGAAGGGCTGCATTTTGTGCAAGCGCAAGCGCAGCAACTGCTCGCCAAAGGCGGCTTTTTATATCAAGAAATTGAACAAGCTCTTACAGCGCTCGATAGCGCGATGATTGAAAAACACTTAAGCCCCGGCGGCAGTGCAGATCTATTAGCCGCTACTTGGTTAATTAATGAGTTAGCGCAATTGTTTCAAGTCCGTCACGAGTAATTTTGATTGTTAACTTTAAGATCGGAAATTCTTAAAAAGCAGCCATAACTGGACGCAATGTTGAATCGATATTTGAAATCAAGAGACTTTTGGGGTAAAGCACAATTCGTCATAGTATTCTCTCTCGTGCTGGAAAGTTACTCACCAGTTGGTTGAAAACAGAGGCAAAGACCTGTAATTTCCTGAAAAAAGCCCCTATTTACAGGGGCTTGGTAAGCTTAGAGAGACTCAAAAACCCTTATTCGATGTTTTGGATCTGCTCTCTCATTTGCTCAATCAGAACCTTAAGTTCGACGCCGGAGGCCGTGATGTCGGTGCTGATTGATTTCGAGGCTAACGTGTTCGATTCGCGGTTAAATTCTTGCATCATGAAATCGAGCTTACGGCCGCATGAGCCGCCTTTTTTGAGCACATTACGTGCTTCTTTGACATGCGAATCGAGGCGGTCTAACTCTTCGGCAACGTCTGATTTTTGTGCAAGTAAAATCAGCTCTTGCTCGACGCGCGTTGCATCAAGCTCAATCTTTGCTTCTTCAAACTTAGTCAATAGACGTTCACGTTGCCATTGCAGGATTTCTGGCATGCGTGCGCGCACTTTTACCACTTCTTCACTGATCGCCGTCAGGCGTTGTTCGATTAACGCCTTCATGTTGTCACCTTCACGGCCACGTGCGTCAATGAATTCAATGATTGCGTCATCAAAGCCTGCTAATAAGGCTTTATTAATGCTGTCCATGTCTTGTTCTGGCGTTTCCATTACGCCGGGCCACTGCATGATTTGAAACGGATTAATGCGGCTTAACTCGCCCGTCATGTGCATTACTTGGTTGGCGGCTTTAATCACTTGATTGGCGAGTGCTTCATTGATATTCAGCTCACTTTTAGCCGCAGGGTTTGCTTCATAACGTAAGTGACATTCTACTTTGCCGCGCGCTAAACGTTGGCGAAAGCGTTCACGCAGTACAGGCTCAAGACCACGAAATTGTTCCGGCAGGCGGAAGTAGGTTTCAAGATAACGTTGGTTTACCGAGCGAATTTCCCATACCGCAGTACCCCAATCACCTTTAACTTCTTTACGCGCGTACGCGGTCATGCTGTAAATCATTGATTTGTCCTTTGCTCACGAAGATGAAATATCAAACGAGAGGTATGTTAGCACTAGCTTCACGCGTGTACTAGGTTCACGCCAATGCAAAGGGTGACCAACCTAGCGTCAAGGCGGCTAATCCGCTATAATCTCGCCCCAATCGATTCCGTCTCACCCGATAAAAGGTAGATGCACTATGCGTCCAAATGACCGCGCGGCCGATCAAATTCGCCCAATTAAAATCACTCGCAACTACACTGCTTATGCTGAAGGGTCAGTATTGGTGGAATTTGGTAATACCAAAGTATTGTGTAATGCCACTGTCGAAGAGGGTGTTCCTCGCTGGTTGAAAGGTCAGGGCAAAGGTTGGGTTACTGCCGAATACGGCATGCTGCCACGTGCAACCCATTCACGGACTCGTCGTGAAGCGACCAACGGTAAACAAGGTGGCCGCACCATGGAGATTCAACGTCTCATCGCTCGCAGCTTACGTGCTGTGGTGGATTTAGAGGCAATGCCAGAGGTGATGATCACGGTTGACTGTGACGTTATTCAAGCGGATGGCGGTACTCGCACTGCATCAATTACGGGCGCAAGTGTGGCACTGGCGGATGCGTTTGCTCATCTGGTTGCTAGCGGTAAATTGAAGAAGAATCCAATGAAGGGCCATGTTGCTGCTGTCTCAGTAGGCATCTTGGGTGAAAACATTTTATGTGATTTGGAATACGTGGAAGATTCTGCCGCCGACACTGATATGAATGTGGTGATGACTGAAAACGGTAAGATGATTGAAATTCAAGGCACCGCAGAGGGTGAACCGTTTAGCCATGAAGAGCTGATGGATTTACTGGCCGTTGCCAAGAAAGGCATCGCTGATATTGTTGAAGCGCAGAAAGCATCGTTATTAGATTGATCAAGTAGCTCCCAGTTGGGGGCTATTTTTTTGCCCGTTTTATTCATTGTATTGTTGTACGTGATGACCCCACCCTAACCCTCCCCTATAAGGGGAGGGAATAAAGGAAGTGTTCCCAATATTGCCCTTGAGGGGAGGGAATGCATCGTCTTAGTACCTCCCCTTTTAGGGGGAGGCTAGGAGGGGGTTGTTCTTGTTGGGAAAGAGAAATAAACCAAAGTGTATGAGTTAAGAGAGAGAAAATCATGAAAGCATACCAGCGTGAATTTATTGAATTTGCACTAGAAAAAGAAGTCTTGAAGTTTGGCGAGTTTACTTTGAAGTCTGGCCGAAAAAGCCCTTATTTCTTTAACGCTGGCTTGTTTAATACTGGCCGTGATTTAGCGCGCTTAGGGCGTTTTTATGCCGCTGCTTTGGTCGATTCTGGGATTGAGTTTGATGTGCTATTTGGACCGGCGTACAAAGGGATCCCAATTGCGACGACAACTGCAGTAGCGTTGGCTGATCATCATGATGTTGATACGCCGTATTGCTTTAACCGTAAAGAAGCGAAAGACCACGGTGAGGGCGGTAACTTGGTCGGTAGCGCATTAGAAGGGCGCATTATGCTGGTGGATGATGTCATTACAGCTGGTACTGCCATTCGTGAGTCGATGGAAATCATTCAAGCTAACGGTGCGGATCTTGCTGGTGTCTTGGTGGCAATTGACCGCCAAGAAAAAGGCAAAGGAGAGCTTTCTGCAATTCAAGAAGTCGAGCGTGATTTTGGTTGCGCGATCATCTCAATTGTTAGCCTGACCGATCTGGTTACTTACCTTGAAGAGAAAGGGGCAGATGCTAAGCACCTTGAGGCGGTAAAAGCGTATCGTGCGCAGTACGGAATTTAAGCATCAACTTATTTGCGAATCGTAGAGCCACTTATTGAAAAGTAAAAGCCCCGAGTTTGACGCTCGGGGCTTGTTTGTTATTAGTTTAGTTATTCTAGCGATTAACTTTGATCACCATGGTGCGAGTTATCGTAAATTTCCGAGCCATCACGCTGCGTTTTCAACAGTGATAAATTCCACATGTACTGTTCTGGACGTGGGGTGACTAAATCTTCAATCGCCTTATTCATCGCCCGTGCATCTTGTTCTTCATCGCCGGTTGGAAAGTTCTCTAAGGCAGGCAGGATATGCACTTCGTACTGGTGAGTCGTGTTGTTATATACCGACATCAATGGTACGACATGCGCCTTACATAACTTTGCCATTTTCCCAAAGCCTTTCAGTGTGGCTTTTTCTGTACCAAAAAAAGGGACAAAAACTGAATTTGGCGCACCATGATCTTCGTCTGGAACCCAATATCCCACATAACCATTTTGCACTGAACGTAGGAACGGTTTGATACCCGCCTCACGAGTAAAAATGCGTCCGCCATATTGCATTCGTTGTACATGCATTAACCAATCGCCGATTGGATTGCGCTGCGGTTTCATGATGTTGGCCACTTTATAGCCTCGCGCAGCCAGCATAACAGCAGCATAGTCGATGGCCCAAGAGTGAGGCACTAGCAAGATAACCCGCTCACCTTGGTCGAGCAGTGGCAGTAAATGATGCTCACCAATCAGCTTACCACGCTGTAAGTTATGTTGGGTTGATCGAACCAGAAGCTCAGAATAGCCAAGCATGTATTGCGCCGCCGTTGCAAAGGTTTCTTCCAAAATAGCTTGGCGCTCTTGTGCTGATTTTTCGGGGAAACATTTTGCTAAGTTGACGCGAGCTCGCCGCACCACTCGGCCATTTTTACGCACCGCAAAGGTGGATAATTTGCGCGCTAGCCTATCTCGCCATGCGGGTGGCATAAAGGCGAACAGAGCGGCAAAGAAGATCCCAATCCAAGTTCCCCAATGTTTTGGGTGTAAAAAAGACCATTGGAATGTGGGGTTGTGCAAGTGTTTGTCTGTGCTGTTTTCGTTGTTGCTCATTGAAAGCAAAACCTTTTTCTAGTTATAAATAGCGAGAGTTAGTTAACGTTTCATCTGGCAAAGATTTAAAACGCTTATGCAGCCACATCCACTGTTCTGGTGCGCGTAGAATCACTTCTTCAACGTATTTATTCATGTAAGCGGCGGCGGCGGTCATGTCATCTTTTGGATAGTCGCCATCAATGGTTTTATCGGCGATGATTTCATATTTTCCGTTGGCGTTTCGAAACCCTGAACCAGGGACAATCGCGCATTGGCTAGTATAAGCCAGAATACTGGTGCCTGTGGTGGTACACGCTTCTTTGACCGCAAAGAAGGGAACAAACACCGATTTGTTATGGCCGTAATCTTGATCGGGTAGATAAAATAGGCGTTCGCCCTGTTTGAGTACGCGGATCATCTGTTTAATGTCGGTGCGGTAGATTAGTTTATTGCCATTGCGTGTGCGACCACGGTATTGGATAAATTCATACGCAGGGTTGCTGTGTGGGCGGTAAACGCCATAGCCTTCAAGGCCTATTACACCAAAAGCGCGTGCTGTAATTTCTAAATTTAACGCATGTACGCAACACAGCAGTGCGCCACGTTTTTCTTGTTTGAGTTGCAAAAGGGCACTGACATCTTTCACATCAAGTAGGCGAGAAAAACGCCAAGTCGGCCAAAACCAAGTAATTCCGGTTTCTATCAGCGCCATGCCAGTGTTTTTAAAGTTTTCGTTAACAATTTGCTCAATCTCACCTGCACTTTTCTCTGGAAAAGATAGCTGTAGATTACGCGTGGCAATGTGTACTCGCTTGTTAGCAAAGCGCATTCCAAACGCGCCCATGCTGCGTCCTATTTTTAGTAACGCAGAATAAGGAAGCAGGTTGACCATTAAAGCGAGTAGCCCAAAGCTAAGCCACACGCCCCAATATTTAGGGTGCAGTAGCGAGAGGGAAAACTCAGGTTTACCGTATTTTTCTTTGCTCATTACTCTTGATTCTTTCACTGATGATGATTCTTTGTCACGACGGTGGTGGTTTGTTTTTACTGAATCTGAGCGCTTAATAATGCCCAATACTCTTCAAAATTTGCCGTCGGTTGGTATTTAAAGTCAGATCGCACAAAGCGATTTAGGCTTCCTTCCACTTGGCCAAGCAGTTGAGCGGCTAAAATGCTTTCGTCGACGGGGAAGGATTTACCTTCACGCAGTTTACGTTCGCGAAGGATCTGACGTAGTGACGTTTCTATGCGTTCGAACAGTTGGTTGATCCGTTCACGCAGTCGCTCATTTTCAAACATTAGAGCATGGCCGGATAAAATTCGTGTCAAGCCCGGGTTACGTTCCGAAAAAGCCAAGATAAGCTGTAGCACTAAGCGGATGCGGTTGAGTGTATCTTTCTCTTCATCCAAAATGCGATTAATCCGCGACATTAAAGACTCTTCAATAAACTCAATCAAGCCTTCAAACATCCGTGCTTTACTCGGAAAATGACGGTACAAAGCCGCTTCAGAAACGCCCACTTGCTTAGCAAGCTTTGCTGTGGTGATGCGTGATGCACCATCGTTAGATTCCAGCATTTCAGCGAGTGCTTGTAGAATCTCTTCACGACGATTGATTTTCTTATTGACGGCCATGACCCGATTTCCTTTTAGTTACCACATGCTTGTGAGCAAATATTTATACCCTTCAGATGGTTTGGGTATTGTCCATTAAGCGCAGTAGTTTAACGGACAGTTTTCGGACTGCGTAGCGTAAAAATGAAAATGATTGAACTGGGTGGTGATTTTACCACCCAATAAACGCTATGAACCCTAAAAGAAGCTTAGAACGTCTGTTTGTAGCCTACAGTTGACTCGCGATCAGTTGCATCAGCGCGTGAGCTAATGCAGATTTTGAACTCAAAGGTAATGCTTGCTCTCCGCCTTGCCAATAAACGGTCAGCGCATTGTCGTTACTATTAAAGCCTTGGCCCGCAACAGAAACATCATTGGCGCAGATCATATCCAGTTTTTTGTTGAGCAGTTTAGCGCGGGCATATTTTTCAACTTGCTGCGTTTCAGCCGCAAAGCCTACCGTGAACGGGCGGTTTTCTTTCAATGCAGCTACGCTGGCGACGATGTCGGGATTTTTGACCATGGTGATGAGCATGTGATCGCTCGCATCGGTTTTTTTGATCTTTTGATCGGCGACGATCTCAGGGCGATAGTCGGCTACGGCGGCGCAACTGATGAACACATCATGTGATTGCGCTTGCGCCATCACTTGCTGATGCATATCGCAGGCACTTTCCACATCAATACGTTGTACTTGTGGCGGTGTGAGCAAATTGACCGGGCCACTGATCAGAGTCACTTTCGCGCCCAATTGAGCGGCGGCCTGCGCAATCGCATACCCCATTTTGCCTGAACTGTGGTTACTGATATAGCGAACTGGATCGAGTGCTTCACGGGTTGGGCCTGCGCTAATCAACAGTGACTTACCGGCGAGCAGTGTGTTGTTTGCCACCTCTGTTTGGAAAAAAAACTCGCAGCGCTCAACCAATTGCATTGGCTCAAGCATGCGGCCCGGGCCAACATCGCCACACGCCTGTTCACCAGCTGCTGGGCCCCAAATCATCATGCCTCGGCGTTTAAGCGTGGCAATATTCTCTTGTGTGGCGATATTGCGATACATCTGCTGATTCATTGCCGGCGAGACTGCCACTGGCGCATTGGTGGCTAAAATCAAAGTGGTGAGTAAATCATTACCCATCCCTGCGGCGACGCGCGCGATGAGATCCGCAGTCGCGGGAGCCAGTAGGACTAAGTCTGCCCATTTGGCAAGTTCAATATGGCCCATAGACGCTTCGGCGGCTGGGTCTAATAAGCTATCTGAAACTGGCCTGCCAGAGACGGCTTGTATGGTCAGTGGCGTTATAAACTCTTTTGCCGCGTGGGTCATCACCACTTGTACTTGAGCGCCTCGTTCAATCAAGCGACGCGTTAGCTCAGCACATTTATACGCAGCAATACCGCCGCTAATGCCGAGCAGAATCTTCTTTCCTGCCAGTGTTTGCATTGTCTTTTCCTCAAAAATTCTGCGCATTATGTTAGCACAACTCTCGCATCGAGTGACCTTATGATCCGCTCAATCCTTTTATATTGGACGAGTGTTTCTGCGTCTTTCATCACTTATCAATTACAAAAAACCATGAATTAAGCCTAAATAAAGAGAAGCAAAGTTGCACGCTTGGCTATTTCTCTATGTTGTCTGAGTACCTTTAGCCCTAGGAGTGCTTAATGAGCCTCAAATCACTGCCCACAGAATCAATGCCACGCGAAAAATTGCTTGCTCGCGGTCCTCAGGCATTATCTGATGCTGAACTGCTGGCGATTTTTCTTCGTACTGGTACTCAAGGAATGAATGTGCTTGCTCTCTCGGATCTGCTGCTGCGCGAGTTTGGATCACTTCGAGCGCTTTTTTCGGCCAACCAGCAAGAGTTTTGCCGCCATAAAGGGTTGGGCGAAGCCAAATACGTTCAATTGCAGGCGGTGCTTGAAATGACGCAGCGCTATTTGGCCGAAACGCTCAAACGAGGTGGCGCTTTGACTAGCCCAGAGCAAACCAAGCTTTATTTATCGAGTGTGCTACGCGATCGCCATCGAGAAGCCTTCTATATTCTGTTTTTGGATAATCAACACCGAGTGATCAGCGATGAAGTATTGTTTGAGGGGACGATTGACGCGGCCAGCGTTTACCCTCGTGAGGTGGTTAAAAGAGCACTCCACCATAATGCGGCGGCATTAATATTGGCCCATAATCATCCGTCAGGCGTTGCTGAGCCTAGCCAAGCCGATCGCAGAATCACACGTCGATTAACCGATGCACTAGCGTTAGTGGACATCCGTATTTTGGACCATTTTGTGGTGGGCGATGGCGAGGTAATTTCTTTTGCAGAAAGAGGGTGGATTTGAATCACATTTTAGGTTGTGACTTAAGATTATTCTGGTATGATTCGCGCACTAAATTATCAACCTAAATCAGCTCTGCTTAAAAAAAGATCGCCAAATCCGTAAAAAGGATCTGTTCGGGTCTTGAGCAATGCATGTCAAGTTAGTATAATACGCGACCTTTGATAGCCTTGTATGGATTTTCCATAACGGTTTTTAACCTCAAACTTCTTAATACATCGAGAACGAGGTTCGGCCACCAAGGTTGATATCGAGCTGAAACGATTTGGAGAAGACATTCATGTCCCGAGTATGCCAAGTAACTGGTAAGCGTCCAATAACGGGTAACAACCGTTCACACGCACGAAATGCTACTAAGCGTCGTTTTCTGCCGAACCTACAAACTCATCGTTTCTGGGTAGAGAGCGAAAAACGTTTTGTTAAACTACGTCTAACTGCTAAAGGCATGCGTATCATCGATAAGAAAGGCATTGATGCTGTTCTTGTTGATATCCGTGCACGTGGCGAAAACGTTTAAGAGGAATTGAGCAATGGCTAAAGGCATTCGTGAGAAAATTCGACTAATATCTTCTGCAGGTACTGGTCACTTCTACACAACTGACAAGAACAAACGTAACATGCCAGGCAAATTTGAGATCAAGAAATTTGATCCAGTAGTTCGCCAGCACGTTCTTTACAAAGAAGGCAAAATCAAGTAATTGATTTTACGCTTTGTAAGCATTGAAAGACCCAGCTTTTGCTGGGTTTTTTATTGTCTGGAATTTGTACCCTGCAATGTCAGCTCTCACTATAATGTGCTAAGTTACTCAAAGATAAACTCTTAGGGATCACTTATGCGTATCAATCGCCGCCGTTGGAATAATATTCTTATCTTGGCTGTTATTGCTTTTATTGCCATTTTGAATTTACCCACAGTCATCAAAACTTATCTTATTGAACCGCCTGCTAGCCCTTATCCTTATGTGATTAATCCAAATGCACAGCTGCAAGCACTGCATTTTACTGACTGGTCACTTGAACTGAATCAAAACCGTTGGCGATCAAGCAAAGCAATTTCAGTTGCTCCTGAAATATTGGCACAACGCTGGCAGAGTTTAGTTGGTACAGAAGTTGATGATGCCACTTACGAGTCGCTTGCGTCTCTACTACGTAACCCACAAACCGTGGAGGTGTGGTATCAGGATCGCGAAGAGCCGCAAAGGATCACCTACTACCAAACCCCCCAGTTTTGGTTATTGAAAAATTGGCAAGAGAAATGGGTGGCACTTTCGGTAGAAGAAGCTTTTCTTTTTCCGAACTGAGTCATTATTTCTCTTTGAGCGTTGAACAAACCAATAACGACGAATGAAGAATCGAGATGTATCATGCCTGAGTTACCCGAAGTTGAAGTAAGTAAAATGGGGATTAGCCCGCATCTAGTTGGACAAACGATCCAACAACTGACATTTCGCACGCCCAAATTACGTTGGGCCATCCCTCAAGAGCTGAAACAGTTAGAAGGGCAAGTGATCCGCAATATATCCCGCCGGGCCAAATATTTATTGATAGAGACCGATATTGGCAGTGCGATTGTTCACTTGGGGATGTCAGGTTCATTGCGAGTATTGGAGTGTGATTTTCCGGCAGGTAAGCATGATCACGTTGATCTGCGATTAACCAATGGCAAGATACTGCGCTACCACGATCCACGTCGATTTGGCGCTTGGCTATGGTGCGAACAAGGAGCAAGCCACTCGGTGTTGAGTAATATCGGTCCTGAGCCATTAACCGATGATTTTGATGCAGATTATATTGTGCAAAAAGCGAACAATAAACGTATCGCTGTTAAGCAATTTATTATGGAAAATAAAGTGGTGGTTGGCGTAGGCAATATCTACGCGAGTGAATCACTGTTTAATGCGCGAATTCTCCCCACTCGGCCCGCTCATTCGCTGACACTGACTGAGTGGAATTGCCTCGTGCGAGAAATTAAATCAGTCTTAGCAACGGCGATTCAACAAGGTGGCACAACCTTAAAAGATTTTGCACAAGCGGATGGCAAACCGGGCTATTTTGCTCAAGAGCTTAATGTGTATGGCAAAGCGCAGCAGCCTTGCCCAGCGTGTGGGCAAGCGATTGAAGCGCTGAAAATTGGTCAGCGTAACACCTTTTTCTGCTCTGCTTGCCAAAAATAAGGTACGTCCTAAAGGCTATATTTTCTTGCCATGCAAGGCGTTAGCGACAATGTCAGGCACAAATTGATCAACTTCTCCACCATGAATCGCCACTTCTCGCACAATGGTGGAGGAGATAAACGCATGCTCCTCTGATGGCGTAAGAAACACACTTTCCAGCCCAGGCATCAAACGACGGTACATGTTGGTCAAACCAAATTCATACTCGAAGTCAACCGTAGTACGCAAACCGCGGATCAGCACATTGGCTTTTTCATCACGCGCAAAATCGACCATTAACCCAGCAAATCCTTTGGCAGTGACATTCTCTAAATGTTGAGTGACTGCGCTGGCAAAGGCGACCCGTTCTTGCAGAGTAAACATGGTGTTTTTGCTTGGGCTGGCGGCGACAGCGATGATCACTTCATCAAACATATTGGCGGCGCGTTCGATCAGATCCAAATGACCATTGGTGATGGGGTCAAAAGTGCCGGGATAAATCACACGCGAAATTCTTTTTTGGCTCACATTGGAAGGCTCATATTGGTTAACTGGCACTGATATTAACAAAAAGACTCAAAATTACCTATTGAACTCGGTATGATGTAGCCCGCACTAAACTGTGACACTTAGCGAGTGAGAGAAGAGACGATGAACAAGTTGTTGGTGATCCGTAACGATAAAATTGGTGATTTCATGCTGGCTTGGCCAAGTTTTGCGATGCTAAAAGCCTCGTTGCCAGATTGCCATATTACCGCGTTAGTCCCCAGCTATACCGTCGCGCTGGCCGAGCTTTGCCCGTGGATTGATGCGGTGATGGTCGACCCAACGGAAAACGCGTCCTCTGCGAAGAAAAAGCAATGTATTAAAGCGATTAAACAGCAACACTTTGATGCTTCGATCAACCTCTTCTCGACCACTTACAATGCACTATTAGTTTGGAAATCTCGTATTCCTTATCGTTTAGCGCCGGCGACTAAATTCGCTCAAATTTTTTACAACAAACGAATTAAGCAAAAACGCTCTCAATCAGCCAAACCAGAATATGAGTATAACTTAGATTTGGTACGCGCTTTTTTGCATGATATTGGCAAAGAGGTTGTCGAGCCGAGCGCACCTTATTTGCAATTTGATCAAGCGAAGCTTGTTGAACAAAAAAGCAAACTGGCTGCGCAACTGCATCTCGATACCAGTAAACCGTGGGTATTCGTGCATGCCGGAAGCGGCGGTTCAGCGAATAATTTGTCGCTAGAGCAATACACGCAGTTAGTGATGGGGATCGACGGCGAGCAAGAAATTATCCTTACTGCCGGGCCGGGAGAAGAGGCGAAAGCGGCGCAGTTAAAAGCTTTGATTGAAGAAAAGGGCGGGCGAGCGGCATTGTATGATAAAAACGAAGGGCTTGTTGATTTCTCACGCTCGATTGCTTGCGCTGATATTTTTATCGCAGGTTCAACCGGGCCTTTGCATATTGCCGCTGCGATTGATGTGCCCACAGTTGGCTTTTTCCCCGCGAAACGTTCAGCCACGCCACTGCGTTGGCGACCATTGAATTCACAAGGTCGCCACATTGCCTTTTGTCCACCACAAGCAAAAGACAAAGAAACTCAGGCCGATATGAGCCGCATTGATATTAATGCGGTGTTAGCCGAACTTAACCCTTGGGTGGCTCAGTACTGGTTCTAACCCATAAATCGGCGTATTTAACAAAGGTGGAATGCGCCGATAATAAAGAAAGCAAGAAGCCTTGCTTACCATCTAAAAAGCCTGCTTTTAAAACGTACATTTTCAAAAAGCAGCCAAACGCATGCAAAATACCTTGGCTAATACTGCTTTTCTTACCACGTTTTTCTCGTTGCTCTGCCCATGCCCTGGCATAACCTGCGGATTTAACTAAATAATGATGAATATCGTTATAGGTGTAGTGAATCGCATCACCTGCAAGATTCTCGACTTTCATGCCATCTGCGACTTCGACTTTTTCATGTACCAAAGCCTCGTTATATTGCGTTAATTGAGTTGGGTAGAGGCGCAACACGCGATCAGGATACCAACCACAGTGGCGAATATAGCGGCCAAAAACCCAACTTAAACGGGCAAATTGATACAGTGTATTGGGTTTATTAGCCGCGACCGCTTGCTGAATGCTATCTTTTAACTCTTTGGTCACGCGTTCATCGGCATCTAGCCACAACACATAATCAGACTCGACATACGACTGCGCTAAGCGGCGCTGTGGGCCAAACCCAAGCCACTGCGAATTGACAAAAAACTTGTCAGTATAACGGCGTGCAATCTCTTCGGTATTATCACTGCTACCTGAATCTAAGACGACGATTTCATCTACCCATTGGTGAACGGTTTCCAAGCAAGCTTGCAGATGTTGCGCTTCATTTTTAACGATCAGCGCAACGGCTAAAGTAGGTTTGCTCACATTCATTCCTCGGATATTGGGTTTAGCTGAAAATCAGCCGTTATCTTATCAAACATTTGGATAACATGGCTTGCTTGAATGCGCTGCATCGCTTGTTCATCTTTGACGCGAGTACGCCAACTGACTTGCTCTTTCGTTTTTCCTGTTTCGGCAAACAGTGCTTCTTCATAAGCCGACACCACATAATCACGATACTGATAAGGCCCTGTGCGCTGCGGATTATGGTGAGCGTATAAACCGATAACGGGAGTATTCATTGCATTGGCCATGTGCGCTGGGCCTGTATCTGGCGCTATCACTAAATCGGCTAAGTCGAGCAGTGCCAACATTTCTTTAAGCTGGCTTTTACCAACGACATTGAGTATTGGCTGAGTAAGTTTACTCGCTATTTCGGCTGCTAGAGCAACTTCAATTTGCGCAGGGCTACCGGCTAAAATGATATGCCAACCAAGTTGTTGAGCATGCGTTATCACTTCTACATAACCTTCAGCGGTCCAATTTTTATAAGCCTTACTTGCGGCAGGAACCACGACTAAATTACGTTTTGAATGTGCAAGTTGCCGATTGGCCCATTGATGATCGGAATCTGAATAAGTGAGTGACCACTTAGGTTCTAGCTCTTTTACTCCAAGGCACTCTGCGAACGCGAGTAAACCATCTAATACATGAGGCTCTTGAGGCGATATCACTTTGACATTGGTAAATAGGTGCTGGAAATCTTGGCTGCGGGCGGCATCAAAACCGAGTTTATATTTAGCCTTAATACCTAGTGTGGCAATACTGGCACGAAAGGCATACTGCATATGCAAAAGCGCATCGAAGGATTGCCCTTTAAGTTCTGCCCACAGTTTTTGATATGCTTTCCATCCCTGTTTTTTGTCGAATACAATCACGTTTACATTCGGCAAATCAGTGAGCAATTGCGCTTCCAGTTTTCCAGTGATCCATGTGATATGAGTTTCAGGCCATTGGTGTTGAATTGCTTGCACGGCCGCCACTGCATTGCACACATCGCCAATCGCCGACAGACGAAGGATACAGAGAGTGTGTGGGGCTGATTGAAAAATAGCCATGATGTTCCTAACAAAATGGACGTTACTATTCGTCGATTATGCAGATAGTTGGTAGACTTGTAAAACAATGACTATTGAGAGTGGTAACAAACGAAAAATGAAGTATGAAGTCATCATGTCAGCCTATAACGATGCGAATGTAATCGAAATTACATTAAACGGTTTTATGTATCAGTCAGATAAGAGGTTTTCAATTTGTATCGCTGATGATGGTTCAGGACCAGAAGTGCTTGTTATTGTAAATAAATACCGAAATAAAGGTATGAATATTCGGCATGTATGGCATGAAGATCAAGGCTTTAGAAAAACGATCATTCTTAATAAAGCGATAGCAAGTAGCAAAGCAGATCGATTGATATTTGTGGATAGTGATAGTATACCACATAAACATTTTATTGCTGATCATAAAACACATTATCAAGCTAGGCTGATCACTACAGGGCCGCGTGTTTATTTAAGACAAGTGATAACTAATAAATTAAAACAGGATAAATGGATTATTCGAGATCTTGAGAATAATTTTCGGTTGCTTTGGTTATCATTATTTAAGCAAACTAAAAAAGCGGAAATGGCATTCTATTTCCCTGAAGGGTTGCTCCCACTTTTAAATAAATTCAAATCAGTATGGCCTTATGGCGCTAATATGGCGGTTGATAGACAAGATTTGCTTGATATCAATGGATTCGATGAGGATTTTTTAGGGTGGGGAGGGGAGGATATCGATTTAATTAGACGCCTTCAGCTCAATGGTGTGAACTATTTTGGTTGTGTTGGACGAGCGATTATCTACCATTTAGAGCATCCAATACGAATTCCTGATGATGGAGATGTTACAATGGCCGAACGTAAACGTGTTAAGTTAAACTCTTCAGTCTCTTACATTAATAATGGATTAGATAAATGGTTAGCCAATCATCAAAACTGAAGGCTATTCAGTATGACAGTATAGCTATATGGTTAGACAATACACTTATTCAAGAAGATTGTGATGAGTGTTTTTCGATTGAGTATTGGCAGTCAAAAGACTGCATCATAGGGAGTGCAATAGGCCGAGGAACTACTTGGTTTGTACAGTTACAGCATACTCAAGGTGCTTTGCGTCATTATCACCGTGGTGGTTTGTTTGGGAAGTTTGTAGCGGATTACTACTGGTTCACGGGTTGGGAAAAAACGCGCAGTTATCAAGAATTTGTGCTGCTCAATTACTTACGCGAAGCAGGTGTGAATGTGCCACGTCCGATTGCCGCTCGCGTACAAAAAAATGGATTCTTTTATAAAGCTGATTTATTGAGTGAAAAAGTATGTAACGCGCGTGATTTACTTACCATCTTACAAGAACAAATCATAAGTGTTCAACTCTACAGAAAAATCGGCCGTGAAATTCGAAAAATGCATGATGCTCGAGTCAATCATACCGATCTCAATATCCATAACATTCTGGTTGATGAACAAGAGACGGTATGGATTATTGATTTCGATAAGTGTTATGTAGAAGTAAGTCGAAATTGGCAATCATCGAACTTAGAAAGATTAAAACGCTCATTTATTAAAGAAGTTGTTAAAAGATCGATTAAATGGTGTGAGTTAGATTGGCAATCGTTAAAGCAAGGCTACCAAGCTGGCGATTAGGCCTTGTAAAGAGACTGTAAAGGATTATGTGTAACTGCTAGAGTTGCATATAATCAGCAAGTCTGTCTTCGAACATAATCGAAAAGCGTTTTAGTGCTTTCTTCTAGTGATGTATTGATTATCCATACCCATAATTGATCCACATCTGTAGTTTTGTTCACCTCGTTAAGTGAGTACAATCACTAACGAGGTGAACAATGACGATGAAGAAAACAGAATTAACTCTCCCCTGAATTCAAAGCAAAAGCCCTGAAGCTATCAAGCAGTTAAAGGGTGTTAGTATTAGTATGAATTTCAATTAATGGACTAATATTACCATTGATTGCAAGTCGTAGTTAATTATTCATTTTACGAAACGTATAATTACCGCGCACTTTGCGCCATAGGCCAAACACATCAGTTTTAGGGAATATAGCAATACGTCGTATTTTATATGAATCTTGATGCATTAATAATGGACCGCTGTTAGTAGCAACCGCAAATTGATAGCCACATTGATGCACGATCTGTTTTGAGAGCGCATCATGATCGCCATAGGGGTATGCAAAAGAAACCAGTTGTTCGCCTAGTAGCTCTTCGAGTTCAAACTTATTACGTGAGATCTCTTTACGCTGTTCAGATTCACTGAGTTTGCTGAGAAATGGATGAGTCATTGTATGACCCCCAATTTCAACTAGCCCTGAATCGTGTAATGCTTTGACTTGCTGACGAGACATTAAAGGCACTGGTTTTTCTGGGTTGCTCGGTACTTCAACATCCCAACGGTTAAAATCTTCACCTGTTACTATGTAGACAACCGCTTTAAAACCATATTTTCGTAATAGCGGCAACATCAATTCGTAGTTATCTTGATACCCGTCATCAACCGTTAAGATGATATAGCGCTTGCCTGATTCAAGGCGGTGAATAAGCCCTTTATCCGCTAAATCTTTAAAGGTTAGCGTTTCAAACCCCATTTTTTTCAGCAGTTTGAAGTGCTTTTCAAGCATGTCTATATGCAGATAGGTTCCATGTACGCCTTTTTCACTTTCATCCTTAATAAAGCGATGATACATAATAATCGGCATCTCTTTACGCAGCTTTTCAACATAAACCGTTTGATAAATATCTTCTATTTGATCGACCACATTGGTTAAGCTGTAGCTGTGCTGAATTATCTCACTGACTTGTGGTGAACAGTGCGGTGTTTTTAACCCTTGCTCTACATATTGACTAACTTTTGCAAAATCAATATCGAGATCTTTAGGCCCGATGTCACCGAAGTTGCTTGCCATGGCTGCAGCGATATTATTGTCATCGACAATACCAATTGCATTTGCTTCCCCGATTGCCAGTGTAGGCCGTCCACACAGCAAAGATTCCATTGCCACTCTGCCAGCTCCAATGACTAAGTCTGATTGAGCAAGTATCGAGACGACATCTTGTGAATAACCAAGAAAGTGAACGTCAGAAGTAAACTTATCAAAACACGCTTCAATTTTAGAGCCAGATATGACCTGAATCTGGTATTTCGCTGAGTCTAAACACTCATCGAGCAACCGATAACAAAGATCCCCTTTGGGGCCGGTTAACCTACCAATAATACTGACAACAGGTTTGCTATTTTGAGGAGCCTTTTGCCAAGCGAATTCTTGCGTTTCAATGCCGTTTCGGCTTACGACGAGCGAACTTTGTGGAACATTCAATTCAGTCATGAGTTGTTGTTCAATAGCCTCACAAACCGGCAGCGCTTTGTCACCCATGGCGTGAAATTTTTTACGAGATGCGTGTACAGGCTGACGACCATGTACTGTGGTGACCATAGGCGTATTTGTTAATTTGCAAGCAATGTGACAACTCCAACTGGAGGCGCGAGAGTGAGCATGCACTAGCTGGATATGGTGTTTCTTAATCAGATAAATAAGATAACCCACATGCCAAAAGCGGCGAGGAATACTGCGTTTATTAAAACGGAGTTTATAAAATAGCCCTTGGTGAGGTTTTGTTAGCGTATCGGAAACATAAAATACCTTGTGTCCACGCTTTGTCAGTTCATCTCCAGCGGTTGTGGCGTAAACCTCTGCCCCAGTGACCTCAAGTTGAGATAAGGCCATTAATATATTCATAAAAATTCCCAAAAATGCGAATAGTTAAGGTAAAGAATGCATGAGTTCATTCGTATAGCGTTGGGTTTGCCCATCAAACAGTAATTGTTGTGAAACAGAAGTGAATGTTTTTACCTTTTGCCAAAGTGCTTGAAACGTCTCATTACAAGGATGCCCTATCAAACTGATAGTATCCTCAGCTACTTTCGCACATTGTTCTAGATCACCACTACGAGCATTAAAGCTGATGAAGTTGTCCTGTTCAATCCAGTGAATATTCTCACCTTGAACAAATTGAGCCCCGCCTTGGTAATCGTCATATTTAAGTAAAGAAGAACCGCTAAACCATGGCACCTCCCCTCCCAACCAATCGATAATTGTTGGAGTTATATCCCGCTGAGAAGTAGTGGCGCTGATTGTACGATGAGCAATAGAGTCATTCGTGGCATAGATTAAAAAGGGGATAGAGTTGGCTGAAAGATTATGGCTAGATCCTAATGTGGTATGATCAGACATCAACACGACTAACGTAGGACGTTTGACGGTTTGATTCAGTTGAGTAATAAAGCGCTCTAACGCACTGTCAGCATGATGCAACACACTCCGCCGAACTTGATCATAATTTTCTTTGCCGAAAACATACAAAGACTCATCAGGGAGATGAGTGTCGTGTGTGGTTCCTGTATTAATTGTGACTAACCACGGTTGCGCCTGCAGTTCTAGATTCGCTATCTTATCTAGACCGAAACGATAAATGCCATCATCCATATATCCCCAAGAATTTCTATTAGCTAAAAAATCGTAATCGGTTTTACCATAAGAAAACTGATAGCCGAGCGATTGAGCAAATTGTCCTACAACCCCCTTACCGCTGCCTTGAATAAAGTGTGTTCGCCAACCATTTTCGCGTAATAACTGGGGTAGGCAGTAATAAGGTTTTGCTTGAAGTTGCGTGCCAGCCACGCTACTCGATATAGGGTTTGGAAAAGAACAATGACTGGCAAATATACCTTGAACCGTGCGAGAGCCATTTGCATACATAGCATGCGCACTAAGGCTTTGGGCTCGTAATTGGTCGAAAAATGGTGTGGCGTCAGTTTGCCCAGCATAGCTTTTCATATCAACACTTGCCCAACTTTCTAGTAGTACAAAAACTACGTTAGCAGGTTTTAAATTTTCTAGTTGAGCTTGGGGAAAAGGTAGTTTTGTGTAATCAAGTTCAATATGTGGGGTGATTTGTTGAGCCGCATTTTTAGCCCCTTTAATTAGGTGATAAGTAATACTGTAAGGTGCGCTCCAAGCAACAAAGGCTTGTTCTGCATTACCTATTTTATGTGCGCTCATTGGGCTTTGTGGGGAGTCTGACCAACCACCACGTACCACGGTTATCGTAGCAGCAACCAATAGCACGCTAAAAAGGGTTGATGAGAGGAAACGCTTGCTACTGAAGGTTATCGGTTTAAAAGGAAGCTGGCTTACGCCGAATAGACTTATCATACATAAGATGATTGCGGTGAATATCAGTAGTGGTGCAGTTTGTAACGCGGTGATCAACAACGCTAATTCAGAGCCTTCAGCAGTAAAGACTTCAAAGGTTATGTGAGTCCCTGCCTGCATAGTATAAATAGCATCGGCAACGGTTGTCATGATGAGCCATATGGCGACCAGCGCTGTGAGCAGCTTGGGTAACCAGCGCAATGGTTTATACCTACTACTCATCAAATGAACCAGCAATATAACAAGGGTGCACAGCATCACCATCACCAGATCAAGACGAGTTCCCCACAATAAAGCCTTCCACCATTCATTACTTGTTATAGAGATAAGAGCAGTATCAGCAAGTAATAAGGCCATTACTTTGCTAAGCAGTGCCGCAGAAAATAGAACTAAGCTAAGAGGAATAAAGAGACGTAGCATAAAGGGAACTCATTATCGGGTGGTTTAATTATTTAAAACAACGTAGTTAAATATAAATTTAGGGCCAAGGAGCTTAATTTTGGCCCTAAATGCGCATTTAAATATTAATCAACGCCATATACTCAGCCACACCTTCAGCCACAGTCTTAAATTGATGCAGGCAACCAGCGGCGCGCAATTTCGTCATATCGGCCTCGGTGAATTCTTGGTAAGCACCTTTTAAGTGATCTGGGAATGGAATGGTTTCAACCTCACCTTTACCATGGTGCTTGATAACGGCTTTGGCCACTTCTTGGAAAGATTCTGCGTTGCCGGTACCCAAGTTATAAATACCGGATACTCCGCTGTTCATAAACCATAAATTCACAGCCGCAACGTCACCTACATAAACGAAATCACGCTGGAAGGTTTCACTACCTGCAAACAGTTTCGGGTTTTCACCCGCATTCATTTGATTATTTAAATGAAAAGCAACAGAAGCCATTGAGCCTTTGTGCTGTTCGCGCGGGCCATAGACATTGAAATAACGAAAACCGGTAATTTGGGAAAGGGTCTCACCGTGTGCTTGTGCTTCTTGCCAAATGCGGCGCACATAGTTATCAAATTGCTGCTTGGAATAGCCGTATACATTCAACGCACCTTCATACTCTTTTTCTTCAATGAAGGTATCGGTATCGCCATAGGTTGCGGCTGATGAAGCATACAAAAATGGAATGTCGCGCTCTAAGCAGTAGTGCAGTAGCTCTTTAGAATATTCATAGTTATTAAGCATCACATACTTGCCATCCCATTCGGTGGTGGCAGAGCAAGCGCCTTCATGAAATACGGCTTCGATAGGACCAAAATCCTCACCAGACATGATCTGCACCAAGAAATCGTCTCGGTCCATGTAATCGGCAATGTCCAGATCAACTAGGTTTTTGAATTTACGCCCATTTTTTAAATTATCGACAACAAGAATATCAGTAATGCCTTGTTCATTTAGCGCTTTGATGATGTTGCTACCAATCATGCCAGCGCCACCAGTTACGATGATCATATCGTGTTCCACCTTAAAAACTAAAAAATTTTTCAAATATTATCAGGAAAGGGAATAAGGGGAAATAAGCAATATCTAGTGGTACTGATGCTCTTAGGATTCTTTGGCGCGGAGCCGCATGATGGCGCTTGTCAATTTTTTAATTATGATGACTTTTTCTTCTACACTACACTCTATTCAATTTGCGTTGTTGGCTTAAATTCGTGAACTCTTTTGTTGTTCAGTGCTCAGGTCATCTACCATATATGTTCATAATTTGCTCCGAACAGTATTTAACTCACCGCGAGTGGTGGCGAAATATACTAGATTATTCTTATCGATAGCGGTTGGTTTTTCTACACGCATAATGGTAAGTTAAGATCCAATCCTTGTACACTAAGATATCTATAAGTATTTTTGCAAATGGTGAGCTATCTCATAGAGAAATGATATCATTTCAACACTGTTTGATGGTTTAGGTAGAAGGGTATAGAGAAGTGATTGAATAGCATGTGCTGTTATAGAGTAGTAGACAATAGAATATAGGATCTTATGAGATTAATCGTATCCACAGTTTCTCATCAACAAGGAGAAATGATTGCCCGACTAGGTGCGTTGGCTTCTCTTGCTGCAGAGCAGGAGGTACACGTTATTTGTCGGGATAATATTGAAGATTCTGATCTAAAAGCTTATTGCCACAAACATAGTATCCACTATATTGCCAATACAAAGGCTTACGGATTTTCTAAAAACAACAACTTAAACTTTCAGTACTATCATCAGTATCTGCGACCACAAAAGGACGATTGGTTTTTACTACTTAATCCTGATGTACAGTTACTCCCTGAAACTTATACGAATTTAAAAACGGCCATCAAAAAAAATAATGGAATTATTGCCGCTGATTTATTTTTAGGGCCAGAATTAAGCTGTCGAGACAATAACTTAAGGTGCTACCCTACACTTAAACAATTTGTGTTGACCTACCTATGTAGTGAACAAAGTACTTTTATTGATCGATCTTCAGAAAAACTAGGCGGTATAGAGGCTTGGGTGAGCGGTGCATTTTTAGCCATCAGTAGTTATCATTACCAACAACTAGGTGGGTTAGACGAAAAATATTATATGTATTGCGAAGATATTGACTTTTGTTACCGTGCTAAAGCAAACGGTTTACCAATCACTTTAGATTTCAATACTAAAGCGATACATTACAGACAAAGAGCTAGCAAAAAAATGTTTAGCCGATTTTTCTTTTGGCATGTCACCAGTGTGTTGAAGTTTTGCTGTTTACCTAAAGGGCTTAAGGCAAAAAAAACTAGCCTAACAGAGTGTTTTGTGCAAAGAGAAAGTCTATCTCAACCAGATAAACGAGTTGGGATATCACTAAAATAAAGATTATTATGAGAGTTGCAGGATGATTCAGTCTGGCAACACCTATGCGGTAATTGAGTGTTCGCAGTTCTTTAACCTTGTAAAGTTAACATGGTTTAGTTAGCGATATACTCAATCATTATTACTTTATACCTATAACTTTAGACGGACAGGAATGACCACTTCTGAGGGAATTATGAAAAAAATACACCAATGCATAATTACAATTTCAGTACTATCGATTTTAGGATGCGGAGGCGGGGATGGAGATAGTAATTCTCAACCTACTGCGAAATATAACTTCAGCTTTATTGCTTTGTACGAAACAGAACGTAATACTTTACCAGCTGAATGTGCAATCTTTGATAGTCAACCTATTTATAAAGAAACCTCAAATGTTGATGAGCCAGAGATCGATAAGTACAAATTAATTTTAGCTGCAAGAAGTGAAACCAGTTCTCTGAAAGTACTGATACAGAACAAAGCAGGAAAAGTTCTTAGAGAATACACACCAAACTCAAATACCTCTACCTTAAGCTTTCCGCAATCTCAGGTTCCTAAAGATGGTTATGTAACTATTTCTCATCAAACGATTCGGCAGGGTTCTCTTACCACCATTGTCGATGGGGTGACATACCATAAATCCTTGTTGTCTAGTTCAATGCGATTTAGTAGTGCGTTATCGCGTCCTGCTACTTTTACGTCGTGTATAAAACAGTCGCGGACTAGTTTTTCAAAACGCAAGCAAAGCATTGATGATGGTGGAAATGGTACAGGAGTATTTGCGTTTAATACTCCAGAACAAAACTATTGGGCACTTTCGCCACTGAACGTCGAGCTTAAGACTAGCAGTAAACCATTATTGGCTGTACGTTATGAAAGCCTACCTACCGACACTATTGAAAATATCAACAGTGACTTTACTCAAAAACAATATCGCAAACTTGATGGGTATCGGATGGTCAGCACGAGAGAATTAGGTTCTCGTGCGATAGATCTTAACAACATCGGTGACAAATCCAACGATGCTTTCCCATTGTGGAGCTATTCTGATACGACCACTGCATTGTCCTCAGCTCAGCTATGGCTGCGATATAATAGCAATGCATACCTTTGGCAAAGCTTACCTGCAACTGGCGGGGTAGCATTTAGTTATGCGGGTGACTTTGCTCGGAATTATGTGCTAAAGACGCAAGGAACAAACCAAGGCTGGTCGTTTGTGCATAATGCCCGATTAGATGGTAGTGAATCATGGAATCAACGTCCACAAGATGGTATTAACTATAATTTCGTTATGAATGATCTCGATAAGCCTTCAGCATCTGAGGTTCTTATCGAAGCGTGTGGAAGCTCTGAATGTGAGTCAGGTAAAAGGCTTCAAGCATATCTTGGTGTTGTTGACAAAAAGTATACAATGCAGCGTAACTTTTTACTGATTGAAAATGGCTCTGGGCAGCAAATTCGACAGGTGATTTATACACCACCAACAAGAGAAATAATTCTGCCTTCTTATTCTGATAGCGCGATCGATGGATTGTGGAGTGGCAATATTGCTCTTGCTCAAGTTGATTTGTTGCAAGGTAATCAAAATGTTCGTCGTGCCTTTTTGCGTACATTTAACGATCCAGTTAAAGAGGTCAAAGGACCATTAGCCTTTGAACTTGATCCGAATATCGATGGTTTAGGTCTGAGCGCCACATTAGATACTAAACAGAAAGACAACGCTTTAATTGGAACAGAAAATTACTTGCTCTTAACTAAACCGTAGATAATATGAGCTAATCAATACTTGGGCATATGCAGGCTATAAATCAGCAACACCCCATTCCATGAGTATAGAGCAACGCGGTGATTGGGGTGAGCAAGGCCTGTATGTCTATCAAAACTAAGGTAAATATGGTTCTGATAGAAGACTCTCTATAAAGAATAATAGCTGAGCACTTTTCATGGTATCATCAGTCCGCTATCATCCTTACCCCTTAATCTTTAACGTAAACCTACGGAGCTTGACGGCGATGGTATTGTTTCTCGAAGATACGTACAATTGAGTATTGAAATTAGCACTTACTTAGTCAAGCCATTTATCTGGTATTGCAGTAGTACAAAGTCGGAAGAAGATAGGTTTAATACGTACAATATAATGAACTATAGATAATGAAAATTGTTTTGTTAGGCAAAAATGGTCAGGTTGGCTGGGAATTACAGCGCTCTCTCAGCTACTTGGGTGAGGTAGTCTCTCTTGATTTCGATAGCCAAGAGGGTTGTGGTGATTTTACACAACCTGAAAAGCTCATCGCTACATTATTAAATATAAAACCAACAGTGATTGTCAATGCTGCAGCCCATACAGCGGTTGATAAGGCAGAAAGTGAGAGTAAACTCGCTTTTCAAATTAATGCCCAAACAGTTGAGGCTATTGCAAAAGTTGCTCAACAACTTGACTGTTGGCTAGTACATTACTCAACTGACTATGTCTTTGACGGTTCGGGCGATAGGCCGTGGTCTGAAGAAGATATGCCAGCGCCATTAAATATCTACGGGCAAAGTAAGCTTGTGGGAGAGCAAGCGATTCAGCGTCATTGCTCAAAATACCTTATTTTTAGAACCAGCTGGGTCTACGCGTCGCGAGGGAACAATTTTGCCCGAACCATGTTACGTCTAGCGCAGAACCACGTCCATTTAACAGTCATTAATGATCAATTTGGTGCCCCTACCTCTGCAGAATTATTGGCTGACTGTACCGCTCATTCTATTTTGGTTGCCTTACAACAACCGCAGGTGGCTGGTTTATATCATCTCGTTGCTGGCGGAGAAACCACGTGGTACAACTATGCACAGTATGTATTTGATTTTGCAAAACAGAATCAAATGGCTTTACAAGTGACCGAGGTAACTCCGGTTGATAGCAGTGCGTATCCAACACCAGCCAAACGCCCACATAATTCACGTTTGTCTACCCAAAAATTTATCAACACGTTTAACTACCGATTGCCACATTGGCAAAACGGAGTCCAGCGTATGCTTCATGAAATAACAGAGAAATAACATAGCCATGATAACCCCCCAACGTAAAGGCATTATTCTCGCCGGAGGTTCTGGAACTCGTCTCTATCCGGTGACAATGGCAGTCAGCAAACAACTGCTTCCTATTTATGATAAGCCTATGATCTATTATCCATTAAGCACGCTTATGCTGACGGGTATTACTGAAATATTAATTATTAGTACTCCTCAAGATACTCCAAGATTTGAGCAGCTGCTAGGTGATGGAAGCCAATGGGGCCTACAATTGCAGTACGCAATCCAGCCATCTCCGGATGGATTAGCACAAGCATTTATTATTGCCGAAAACTTTTTAAATGGTGCGCCCAGCGTCTTGGTACTAGGAGACAACATTTTTTATGGTCATTCATTACAACAGCAATTGACTATCGCGAATCACCAGTCATCCGGTGCAACAGTTTTTGCTTATCATGTGCATGACCCGCAGCGTTATGGTGTTGTCGAGTTTGATAATCAAGGTGTCGCTGTTTCTTTAGAAGAAAAGCCTTCTGATCCTAAGAGTAGTTTTGCAGTAACAGGGTTGTATTTTTATGACGAGCATGCTGTGGAGTATGCTAAATCCTTAAAGCCTTCCGCTCGCGGTGAATTAGAAATTACTGACCTTAACCGTATTTATCTCGAAACTGGGCAGCTTTCTGTCGCACGAATGGGACGGGGTTACGCATGGCTAGATACTGGCACTCACGAAAGTTTAATAGAGGCGACCAATTTCATTCAAACGATTGAACATCGCCAAGGGTTAAAAGTTGCCTGTCCAGAAGAAATCGCTTATCGAATGGGATTTATTGACCAACGGCAGCTTAAGCAATGTGCAGGGCCATTGTCTAAAAATGCTTACGGCCAATATCTATTAAAGCTGTTAGAAGCGGAGTAAAACATGAAAGTGATCCCAACCCAAATTGCCGACGTATTCATCATTGAACCCCAAGTGTTTGGTGATGAACGCGGGTTCTTTTTTGAAAGCTTCAATCATGAACGTTTCGAACAGGCAATAGGCCAAAAAGTACAATTCGTCCAAGATAACCATTCACGCTCAGTTAAAAATGTTGTCCGAGGCCTTCATTATCAAGAGCAACAAGCGCAAGGTAAGTTGGTGCGGTGTGTTATGGGGGAGGTCGTGGACGTTGCGGTCGATATTCGCCCGGATTCAGCGACATTTGGCCAAGTGGTGACCGTCAACTTAAGCGCAGAAAATAAACGCCAGTTATGGGTGCCAGCCGGATTAGCACACGGCTTTAGTGTGCTTTCTGATGTGGCAGAGTTTTTATACAAAACGACAGACTATTACGCACCTGAACATGAGCGTTGTATTCGTTGGGATGACCCTGTATTGGCGATTGATTGGCAATTAGACGGTGAGCCTTCATTATCAGCAAAAGATAAGAAAGGTATCTCATTTAGCGAAATTGGATAAATTAACCAGCCTGTAAACCACCTATCTCCATTGCAAATGGTTTAGGTATTTGAGAGGCATGCACAAACTAAGCAAGAATGAATCGTCCCTACTTCCAATGGCTATTGCAGTAGGTTGGGTCAACCATAAGTGATCAAAGCTAGCACAGGTTAAGATGGACTACGAATAGAAAGCAACGGATTGCTGAAATAAAACAGTACACAAATAACAGTGCAAACTAAGCCTAGATTTCGTATCATCCGCCCCTCATTTGAAAGCAAAAACACCTAGTCGAAAAAGCAATTAGTAAACCAATAGGATACTTGTCTTTATTGCAGTATCAATACAACCGACTCGCAAATATTTGGCTAAACTATGTTTCCAAGCAAAGAAAATCGACAGCTTTTCCGCACCATGGTGCGTCGAGAAGTCAAAGCAAAATATCAAGGCACACTACTTGGTTTCTTCTGGAATCTCGTCACCCCCTTGATGATGCTCGCCATATATTCAACCGTTTTTCTTACGGTCTTTAAAGCAAAATGGCATTTAACAGCCACCGAGCAAGCAGATTATGGACTCATGCTCTTCGTGGGTATCCTAACTCACACTTATATGGCAGAAGTATTAACCACCACAAGTAATGTGATCAGAAACAACAGCAATCTTGTTAAAAAAGTCCGTTTTCCGGTAGCAATGTTGCCGATGATTTCAGTCTGCAGTGCCGGAGTTAACTATTTATTTGGTTTAATATTGGCGTTTGCCTATGGGGCGTTTAACCATTACATTGTCGACTATAGCCACATCATCTACCTTCCCTTTGTACTCCTCGTTTATCTGTTAACATTAAGTGCCATTGCATATTTAGTCTCTGCACTTGGTCTGTTCATCAAAGATGTCTCGCAAATGATACCCGTTGTTATTACAGTATTGCTGTTTACCAGTACGGTCTTTTTCTCTGCACAATCAGCGCCCGAGGAACTTGCTAAGATGCTCTATTTTAATCCAATAAGTCCAGTTGCTGACGCTATTCGCAGCATACTCTACGGGCAACAGCCCGATTTATGGCAATTATTAACATTAGGCACCATCAGTGCACTATTAGCCGCGGTGACTTATCAATTTTTTATCCGTTTACGTCCAAGCTTTTCGGATATTTTATAATACACGTTAAATGAGGGAATCATGCTGTTAGGTGAGCGACTAAAACAGAAGCAACTGATCTCGGATGAAGATATAGCACAAATCATTGCACTCCAAGAGCAAGCTCCGATAGGTAAACGTGCTCGTTTTGGAGAGTTATGCGTATCACACGGATTGTGTTCGGAGCAAGATATCCTTAGTGCACTTAGTGAACAACTGGAGTTACCACTACTCGCTGATGTATTAGAAAAACACTATGGTGGAGATTTACCGCCATCGGAGTTGGCGCTTTCTTTATTTCCGGCTGACTGGTGGCAACAGCGGCAAGCTTTTCCTCTTTTCATCGATAAAAACAATCTCTACGTTGCTCAAAATGATGTTTGGGACGACTTTGTATTTGAAGCTATATTGAGAACTCATCAACTTAATGTCGTTCCTGTATTATGCTCAAACTACGAGATACGCCAACTGCTTTCTACAATAGATGAACAGCAAAGTACCGCGACCACGTTAACCGAGCAAGATAGCAGTTCAGCGCCAGTTGTTAAGTTTGTCAACGAATGCATTCAACGTGCGATTAAAGAAAACGCTTCAGATATTCATTTTGAGGTCAATAAACAACAATTTTCAGTACGCTACCGAGTAGATGGTGTATTGCGTACGGTAGATCAGCCTGGTATGGCGCAGCATTCAGCGATTCTTTCTCGTATTAAATTGATGGCAGGGTTAGATATTTCAGAGAAGCGGCTCCCTCAAGATGGTCGAATTCGAGTGCGGCTATCCGGTTTACAAGTAGATATTCGGGTAGCGACAACCCCGACCGTATATGGTGAAAATGCAGTACTCCGTTTATTGGCAAACGAAAAACAGAGCCAAGGCCAACAAAGTAAAGAACTGAGTATGCTGCCGGATCAAAAACAGATCGTGCAAGATATTTTAAGCAAAAAAACGGGTATTTTTCTCATCACAGGCCCAACGGGGAGTGGTAAAACCACCTCTCTTTATACATTATTAGGGCAATTAAACGATGATCAAACAAAAATCATCACAGTAGAAGACCCGGTAGAATATCAAATGAAAGGCTTAACTCAAATCCAAGTTAATTCTGACATTGGTCTTAGCTTTGCCCATGTTTTACGTTCCGCGCTACGACAAGACCCAGACATCATCCTCATTGGTGAAATGCGAGACAAAGAAACCTCTCAAATTGCCATTCAATCAGCATTAACCGGGCACTTTGTACTATCAACATTGCATACTAACGATGCCCCAAGTAGTTTTATTCGTTTGAAAGATATCGGTATTCCGGATTATCTCATCAAATCAACAGTTGTGGGGGTGATGGCACAACGGTTAGTACGCAAACTCTGCCTATATTGTCGAGAAGTAGACCATCACGGTGAGAAAACCGCCCTATCACTTGGATATCAAGACGTTCATAACCGATGGGGTGACCTACTTCCTGAACAAATAACCTTTTACAAAGCAAAGGGATGTGATCATTGTAATGGTACCGGTTATCACGGACGTTTAGCCATTTTTGAGTTGCTAGGATGGTCTGAAGAAGAAACCGTCGAACTTGAAATGGCGGAGCTACAACAAGTAGCCGAAAAGCAAAATATGCGCAACCTTCGCCAAGATGCCCTAATGCGGGCAGCATTGGGAGAAACCACACTAGAAGAAGTATTACGAGTCGTCGGTTAAAGGATGGATCATGAAGCAGTTTAAATATGTCGCCCGCCGAAAAGATGGTTCTTTACTCGATGGTTGGTTACAAGCCGAAAATGAACAACAGGCAAAACGGCAATTACAGCATCAACAAAAACAAGTTGTCATGCTAACAGAGCAACGTTCAAGTCGTGCCAAGCAACTCAGTCGTGAAATCTTGATTACAACTTTACGAGAGTTGGCTACATTGCGTGAGAGTGGTATGCCACTTGACCTGTGCATTAACTCGCTCTTAGAAAACAGCATAGATAAACACATGGTACAAGTCTTAAAAAGGCTACATAGTGATATCGAAAGTGGTTCTAGCTTATCTGAGGCGATAGCTGCCCAGCCAGACTATTTCCCTTACTACGTCTCATCAATGCTCCGTTTAGGTGAAGCCAGTGGACAGCTAGGGGATGCCTTGTTTAGTATTTCAGAGCGGATAGAAAGAGAGGAAAAGTTAGTCGGTGAAGTGAAATCAGCACTAACCTACCCAGCTTTTTTACTTATTGTCTGTGTGGCGACCATATTCTTCATGTTCCTTTATGTGATCCCAAATTTTGAAAACATGGTTCAAGGCACAGGTGACGCCGGAGCATTAGGAACATTACTCGACATTTCTGCTTTTTTGAATAATAACCTGACAGTGATTCTGATATTTATATCAGCGATAATCGGAGGCCTTTATTACAGTGCAAAATATGGCAACCTGAAAGAATACACAATGCAAGTTTTATGCTTGATACCCATGTTTCGTCGTTTAATTGACTCATGGAACATAGTGCAATTTTCCAGTAGTATGCAAAAACTTTTGCAGTCTGGAGTGGAACTTGTTGAGTCGGTTGAAATCACACTCAATAGCATTTCAGATCTATCGTTAAGAAAGCGCCTCAACCATGTCGTTATAAAAGTTCGTGAAGGTAAAGGATTAGCGGATTCCCTTGCCGAATATCATGTATTTCCACCGATGGTGATCCGCTTAATTCACACTGGCGAAGCGGGGGCGTCATTAGTTCCATGCTTTAGAGAAATACATAACCTATACGAGCGTCGTCTTTCTAAAGGTTTGAAACAAATTCTTACCATACTTGAGCCCTTAGTGATTGTCATCATGGGGGGAATTGTCGGTAGTATTATGATCGTACTGATATCGGGCATTATCTCGGTGAACAATATCAGCTTATAAAGAGGTATAAAATGCATAATCCCAAACCGCGTGGTTTTACGCTAATCGAACTGTTAGTCGTCTTGGTTCTTATCTCCTTGCTTGCTGGGTTAGTAGGCCCACAGCTATTTAACCAAGTGGGTTCCTCAAAAACCAAAGTAGCAGGTGCACAAATTGAGTTATTAACCTCAGCGTTAAATACCTATCGGTTAGACATGGGGGAATACCCAAGTACAGAACAAGGCCTTATGGCACTGATGGAAAACCCCGGAGACTCAACCATGTGGAACGGCCCATATCTGGCCAAAGAAATGCCACTTGATCCTTGGAGTCGCGCTTATCATTATGAACTTAAACCAAACTATCAGTTTGCACTTTACACATTGGGGCGAGATAACAAAGTAGGTGGTGAAGGTGAAGACCAAGATGTAGGCATTAAATAATGCCCTGTAAGTCACTTAAGGTCATAGGTTATAAACCAAAAGGCTTTACGATGATAGAGCTGCTTGTTGTATTAGCACTACTTGGTGCAGTGAGTGCTATTGCGGTTCCTCAGCTTTGGGGGCAATACACCCGCTTCTCCCAACAACAACAGATTGAACAATTTTTGGGGAAAGTGCGTGATAGAGCAGTATTACTGCGTAAGCATGGAGAAAACTTCATTTTTGACCAGAAAAACTCAAGCTGGCAACAACTGGCAGCAAATCATAAGCTCTTGCTTGAAGAGAGTGATGTGATTATTGTTCGTGCTGATGGTTTTACTAAAGGCGGAGCCATTAATTTGCAAGTACAACCGCAAGGTATACATTGGAAAATAGAGATCAGTACGCCAGATGGAACCGTTAAAATTGTTCAGCGTTAAATCGATGAGTAGAAGTCACTTTGGATTTACATTAATAGAAGTTCTTGTTGCCCTTGCTATTTTAGTGGCAGGTTTTTCAGTTATTTTCCAAATGTTTCAACAGTCAGGAATCACGGCTAACCGTATCAATCAAACGCAGCATCGAGTTGATGTGGAGCAGTCGATATTTATGTCTTTATCTCATATTAATCCATCTCAAGAGCAACAAGGGGTTGGTGTACAAGGACAGGTTACGTTTCAGTGGCAGGCGACTCCAATAAGCCCATTACTTAACGTACGCAGTGAAGATGGAACAAACCCAAATTATGTACAAATATACCAAATAAACATCCGCTACCAAGAAGCTAACAAAGAGAGCCAGTTTGAATTTGAACACATGGGATGGAAAAAAGGTGTCTCGCGCTAACAGGTTAATGCAAGGGTTTACTCTTATTGAAGTCCTTGTCGTACTGGTAGTTTTTTCTTCAGTTGTCTCATTGGTTTTGGTGGGGCTAGAGCAAGGTCGCCTGCAGTGGGATCGCGCAATGAAATCGTCAAACCAAAACTACCAACTATTTCAGAGAAAACAATGGTTACAACAGCTTTTTAGCCAAGCGAATGGCGCTACATTTCAGATTTCCTATGGTACAGAAGCGCCACATTTCTTAGGCACAGCCAATGACGTATCATTTATTAGTAATGCACCGATAATTTCTGGACCAGGCACATACGCGAGTGTCAGCCTTACACTAGAGAACCAAAGCAACGGATTGCGTCGATTAGTCTTTCGCCAGTGGCCGTATAGTGACCCTTACCTTAACATACCGCAACAAGCGATAGCCTCAAATACACTGACATTGCTAGAGGATATTCAAACATTCGAATGGCAATACTATTTAGCCCCGCGTCAAGAAGCAACCCCGTGGGAAATCAAATACAATACATTTGCGCCACGTCCAGAAGGACTATGGTATCAGGAATATGATGCTCGATTTGAGCAAAGCACACCACAAACTGTAAAATTACACTTTACTCGTCATAATAAGGAATACGTATGGCAGTTTTATTTACCGACCAAAATAGCGGCTTATAACCAAGAAACGCGACTCAGTGTATTTTAGATGAAAAATATTCATAGCCAGCAAGGCGTTATCTTGCCACTTACCCTAATTATTCTCGCCATCTTAACCGCCATGGCAAGTGTCGTCATGGTGAGAGATAGAAACAAACTTGCCGAGACAGAGCAGATGCGAGATCAATGGCAAGCAAGGCTAGAGATTCACAATGCAGAACAGCGAGTCATGTATGCAATGCTTGCCGGAGAGCAACAACCGGGGGCGTATCAGCTAGGCAATACACTGCTACTGACAGATGGAACCCCCGTTAAATTGTCTAATGATGTTTGGGTATCCATTCAAGACCAAGCAGGGCTATTAAGCTTACGCTTTATGGACAGAAAGTTACTAACCGAGCTATTTCGTCATTACTTAGGCCCAGGTTCTGATGTTAATACTACCCAAGCGATCATTGACTGGCAAACACCGGGTGGGGAAGTGCCGATTAATCAAACCATAATACCGAGAAAAGCCCTTTTTCGTAGCTTAGACGAACTTATGCTACTCCCTAGTATCACACCCGAAATATATAATGGACGCTGGAATATAGTCGACCAAGAAACTCAAACTACTGAGGTGGAAGCGTTAATCAACTTGCCAAAATTTGGCTTAAGAGATTTACTCACGCTCAGTGGGCAAGATCACCTAAACTACGCAGCAACACCAGATATTTTGTTGCAAATATTATATGGGTTTACCGCAGATGATATAGAGCGGCTAGATAGATTAAAAGCCAATGCAAATTGGCGTGCCGTTCAAAGCTCATTCCAATCATTAGGCATGACGTTTGGTGAAGGAAGCATGTCTCCCGGCGTTGATTACACAATTCGCTTTCAATATCAAGGTGTAAAAGCCAGAGGTGAATATGAGATATACGTCTACTCACTTCCGGTGCCTCGAATATCATGGTATTTTCCAGACCAATATCGTTATTTCACCCCAATACAACCATAGGCAATAAGTTGATACATAAATTACAAAGGCAATGGTACGTATGGCCAGCGCAAAGTCGCTTTGGGCCAACAACAGCCAAAAAGGCACGTCGTTGGGATAAAATTATTGGGCTAGTCCCCCAGTCGGCTTGTCTCTTTAAGGTATTTTATTACCAAACCGAGCTTATTCCACAAAATGAAATACGCCAGTGTATTGCCAATGAATTGGAACAACTGATTGACTGGCCCGAATATCAAAGCCACTTGTGGATCAACAAAATACAAGATCGTTGGCAAGTTGCGGTATGGTTTTGGGATAAAAGCAAAATTGCCTTTTCGCAACCCGTCACACATATCATTCCGGCAATGGCATGTGAGCTTGCCAAGGTAAACACAACATCAGGTATATTACTTTATAGTGAGGACAGTGAAGGAGAAGGTATCACGAGTCAATCTTGGGCGATTACGTGGCAAGCGGGTAAAGTTATAGACCAGTTGTACCCTATGTTATCCCCACTGCACCAGCGCACCGTAGCGCAACGAATTAACGAACAGCAGCACGTATTTACTAACCAGCAAGAACATATTCTGCTGCAAGGTATATCGCTAAGTCAATCAAACCCTGCACCGCGTTCAGCGGTGATAGCAGAAGGCAAATGCAGTAATCAGTTTGACCTAGATAACCCGTGGCAATATTGGCGCACATTACTGGTATTATTGGTTGTATTGACCGCTTATATGGCAGTTGATGCTTCGCTGGTTTCCTTTAAACAAGGCCAAATAGAAGATCAAATAACCCAATTACAGCAAACCACCTTTCAAATTCAGCGCCAACGTAGCAATGCACAAGACACGCGTCGAGTATTATCTGAAATTGAACAAGCAAAACTTCGCCAGACCATACCAGTACAGTTGCTTGAGCAAATGACAATACAATTGGCGAAAGATGTAGTAATAGAGCGTTTCACATATAAGTCTGATCGTGTCATTGTGCAAGGGACAATTCAAGATTCACTGGGGTTATTAGAAACCTTATCATCATTACAAGGGGTTAAAGTCGCACGCTTACTGGGTGAAGTGGTGCCAGTTAATGATGACAGACAAGAGTTTCGTGCCGAGTTAATCCTGCTAGAGGCTAATAAATGGAAAAGTTAACTCAGTTATTGCAAGAGTCTAATCTAAAAGATGAACTAGCAAGCCCAGTTGTGCAATGGGCTGGGTTCTTTTTTGTGTTCATCTTTATGTGGTGGTTAGTGATTAACCCATATACACAATGGCGTTCGCAGACCGTTGAACAGTTAGAGCAAAAAACACTGCAATTAGAAAAGCTGATTCAACTCGAAACCAGTAGTGACATCATCATACAGTCACTTACTCAGCTGAACTCAGCTTATAAATTGGCAGAACAACAGCTGATCAACGAGCGTACCAATAACCGCGCTATTTCAGTGCAGGTTAATGAGTTTGAAAAAATATATCGTCCCTTTGGTTTAAAATTCAGTGGGCGACGTTTTGGTGAACCGGCTATCTATCCGTGGCTAGGCGAAAAAGTAGAGTCTCAATGGCGGCTAGAAGGTACATCAGATGACATCCTTTATATGCTTTACGCTCTAGCGAATAACCGTACCATCATCGAGCCAACCTCGATTGAAATAAAACAAGGGCGCAGCACTCGTAACCAAACAGAGCCCAACTATGAGATCGCCATTGATCTTCGCAGCTATCGACAGTTACCTATGAAAGACCTAAAAATGAGATCGCAGCAGTGATAGGACAACCCAAAATTATTTTAGGAGCCGCGTGTCTTGCCTTTGTCAGCTTAGTCACCACTTACCTGCACCTAACGCCGGGAACACCCAGCGACAATTTAATTGCTGTAGCGGGTTATCAAAGCGTTGCAAGCAAGGCATTACCCACAGTTCCGAGCGGAAATATATTCAACGTTGATCGAGTCATTCGAAGCCAAGAAAAAGAGCCAGTTCCGGATGAACAAGCGAAGCAAACTAAAGCCCAAACCAAACAAGCAGACGATTTTGTAATGGTCAGCATTGTAACCCAAGGGAAACACACCTATGCCGTTTTTGTAGGTCATGATCAACGCATTGCACTTTCGCAAGGTGAGTTTAACCCATCTATTGGTCGATTAGACTCAATCATGGGAAATCGATCAACGACGACTGATCTAAGTGGGGCTGAAAAACAGTGGCAGCTATTCCCTGTCGGTGACGTTGCACCCCAAGAAGAGTTACCAAACCAAGAGGAAATAACCCCATAATGAACGGCCTATTTATGATGGAAAGACGACATCAGAAAGCCTTGATAGCATTAATACTCAGCAGCGTTATGGCTGGTTGTGCTAGCTTTGCTCCCCTTCCTCCTAACGTATATACCACACCGCCAGTAAACAGCGAGGAAAACTCAGTCACAGTCATTGGAGGGGATGAGCAAAAAATACCAGATCCGCAGCAAGGAAATGGCAAATTTGTCCAAGTGAATACCGCCATTCGCTCAGCACCGCTATTACATGCATCGCAAAGTGACAGCAATGCAGAACACTTACTTGGCTTACCTAAAGAACCAGTCAGCCTCAATGCAGACGGTCTACCGCTCAATCATTTCATTAACCTTGCTTTAGGTGATGTGCTTGGCGTGAATTATGTGGTTGACACCGATCTTGCAAAAAACGCAAACACCCATCACCATGCGAGTCAACCAACCCGTAGAACCGATACGTCTTCTTGGCCTAGTCGAAGAAGTATTACAAGTCAATGGCGTTGCGCTGGCGTTAGAAGATAACCTAATCAAAGTCATTCCAGCGAGTAAAACCAATAACCAAACACCTAGCTTAATGAACCAAGCGATAAGGCCAGTATTACGTTATGGTAAAGTCGCGCGTCTTGTACCTATTTATTATTTATCCATTAATGAAGCCTCAACCATGGCAAACAGCCTATTGCGTGACGGCGGCGGCGGCACGGTATTAGTTCAAAACAACCTTAACTCATTAATGGTTGTTGCCAGACAAGACGATATTGAGCGGTTAGAGAAACTACTAGCGGAACTGGATGTTCCAGCGAAGTCATCAAACTATTTAAGCTTAGTTCAGCCAACCTACAGCACAGCGAAAGAATTAATGGCAGAATTAAAAACCGCATTAGATGCGGCCTCAATTCCAACCAGTGTTGGACGAGGCGTTCATGGTGTGGTGCTAACACCCATCAGCAATGAACAATTGTTGATTACCTCAAGTACTAAAGCTTGGTTAAATTATGCTAATGAGTGGATCAAGCGTTTAGACATACCCAAACCCGTTGAAGGCAACCAAGGGGTGTATGCATACTATATGAAAAACACCAAAGCCGCAGATGCTTGGCAAATGGTGGAAGCCATCTTTGGGGATGGTAAAAGTAAAGCGCAAGCCCCAAAACAAGGGCAAGATATCATTGCAGCAGCCCAACAAGAAACCAAATTGGCAGGTAACACGGGTTATCAGCCTCGCCCCTCTCAAGCTCCGCAATTGATGAGCGTTGTGGCGAAAGACTATCGTGTTGTAATAGACACCAAACGAAACGCGCTGATTTTTCAAGGCCAATATATCGACTACCAACGTTTAGTCGAATTACTCAAGTTTGTCGATCAACGGCCACGTCAAGTTCTACTGCAAGCAACGGTTGCCGAAGTGAAAGTTGAAGATGGTTTTAGCTTAGGCTCTGAATTTACAATCTCGAAAGGTGATGTAACCGGTGGTACAAAAGGGTTACTGGCCAGTGCTGGTAACCTGAACTTGGCAGGGGTGTTTGGTGATGTTACCGCAAACTTTACCGCCGCACTAGATAACGGTAAAGTACAAATTCTCTCTAGTCCACGTTTAATCGCGATGGATCAAGAACCGGCACGAATCAGTATCGGTGAGCAAATCCAAGTGAAAACGGGTGAAGTTTCTGGTGGTGGGGATGATTCAAAAGCCACCATTACCTACCAATATGTAGACGTGGGCATTACCTTAGATATCACCCCCACCATAAACCAAAATGGGTTAGTGGAATTATCCATTAGCCAAGAAGTCAGTTCGCAAGGCGTCACATCAGGTGACAGTATTCCAATCAATAAACGCTCATTACAAACACGTGTGCTAGCCGACAGCGGAGACACGGTATATATGGGCGGCTTAATTTCTAAAGATAATAATATTAGTGAGAAAAAAGTGCCTATTTTGGGTGACATTCCACTGATCGGCTACTTATTTAAATATAAAAAAGAAAGCCAAAACTCAACCGAACTGGTGCTGCTGATCACCCCTTATGTGATTAATAATAGGGATGAAGCTCAGTTCTATACCAAACAGTTCCAAACATTAACTGGTTGGGAACTACCACAAAGCTTGCCATATTAATCCCGATAGCTAAACGATTGAGAGTGGTAGGTTAGAGGGAAGTCGCTACGGTCTAGCCTTTACAAGTACGAGCTAAAAGCCCCGATCACGGGGCTTTATTTTATTCAGAACGTGTAATAAATAAAAAATAAGTTTGACAGGTTTGAATAAACAAAGGGGAAATCAGTCAATAAGCGCATTTTCAGTATAGAAAATAACCACATCTTGAATGTCCGGTGTTTTGCCTATTTTTTGTGAATAACATCACGCTTCAAGTAGCGATTAATGGTGGAAAAAACAGCCTTTGTCATATTTTGTTCATTGACAAATTCCGTATAAACGAACAGAATTATCGGTGCGCACTTCGGGGCGTGTTAGAGTAATCAGAGTTTTGTGGTTTTTACTTTTTATTTTTTGGTTTAGCGACTGCAAATATAAAGAAACAAAACTGGGTGCATTAATAAGCACCGAAGTTGATCAGAGCAATTAGCATTTACCGTCAGTGGTGTGTTAATTTATCAATATGGATCCAAATAAACGGTTTTATCACTATCGAGCTAACTGGCGATGCAACATTTAACGACAACGAAGTGCGTCAATGGCTAACAGGTGCTACTGCTACTTCTGCTGACATCCAAATTGATCTAGAGCTAGCAACTGCAACAGCGGTTAACGGTGTTGTTCAATCTGGTTCTACCGTTCCTGTACTTGACAACAACCTAGCTAAAGTATTCAAATTTATCGACGTTGCTGGCGCCCAAAAGCAAGTTGATTACGCAATCGACCTAAATGGTAAGCGTCTACGTCTTGCTCTAGCTCAAACTGTTGGTTCTGCTGATGATATGATTCAGCTAGCTACTGCTACTGCTACCGATGGTCAAGTAGACGCTGCTGCAATCACTGCTGGTCTAGCGGCTAACTCAGCTGCTTTAACTACCGCTGGTGTAGTTGGTGCAATTGATGGTGCTAATGAAACTGCTCCTGGTAACGGCGATGGTGTAGTGGGTTACTTGTTCGCTGATCAAAGCGGTACAGCAACGACTGATGCTCAAAAAGCGACTTACATTCGTAGCCTAGGTGCGACGGGTGTTACTTACCTAGAAGGCCTAGCTGGTTTTGCTACTGGTGACGTAACTGAAACTCTAGTTGGTGCTGGTACTGAAATTAACTTTGATTTCAAAAACGCGAACCAAATCTTTAACCTGAAATCTGGTTCAAACAACGACGTAGCCGTTAAAATTGGCGCACTGAAAAACGCATCTTACTCTGCTGATCCAGTTGCTTCTGGTAAAGTATTCCAGTTGGGTGATCTTTTCGAACTAGGCCTAACTAAGTCTGGCGAAGCGACTGCATTAGTATCAACTGGTTTCTTGAAAATCGATACTAATAAAGATGGCGTTGCAGATGACAACAACGTTGCTGCAACTGGTTTTGAGCTATTCAACCGTACCTCTAACCAAAACATTCAGCTAAACAAAGTGAACTTGACTCTGTCTGGTGACCTTTCTGCGTTCCGTGCGGACACTGCGGGTAACCTGCTACACAAAGATGGCACTGCAACTGGTTGGAAACTAAACGCAACTAAAACAGCAGCAACAGCGAAAGCGGGTGATGCAGTACTTCAAGGTAACATTGCTCTAGATGCAGCAGCTTCTTCTGTGAACGCAGCATTTGCAAACTTTGCTAAACTGTACGTTGAAGCAACCAATGAAATGCCTGTAGAAGCACAGAAAATCGCGGTAACTGCATCTATTGCAGGTGTTGACCAAGATACTTTTGAAGACTTCTCTGACTCTCTAGCTGACCTGTTTATTTTCACTCGTGACGGTCTGAAGTTTGATACTATCCTAACGGGTACTACTTCTTCTAACACTGTTCACATCCGTGACGTATCTGGCATCCTACCTGAAGTAGGCGGTAAGATTTTCGTGACTGTATGGGAATATGACTCACACGTTGAAGGTACTAACGGTCAACGCAACGTACTGGCTGAGCGTCAAGAGCTAGCAGTTAAACTGCCATCTAACGGTGCAGTAACGCTTTCTCCTGCAACTATCGCAGAACAACTAGGCATTGAAGTAGCACCATCTCGTCAAGCGCGTATGTTGTTTGAAGTAGAAACTAACGTTGGTGAAGTTGCTGTTAAGAAATCTGACGGCAAAGGTACTGACATCCAAGTTGGTTCTCAAGCTGCAGAAAAAGGTATTGTTGACTTCACTCTATAATTGAGTTGATGTTATCAATGTAAAAAGGAGCCTAACGGCTCCTTTTTTATCGATGGAACGTTGTAAAATTCACTATTCATTGCCTGTATACTATAGGTTAGTAGATTAATTTACTTACAACTGACAGCATCATTTTGCAAAGTTGCTCATTTTTGCTCATAATACTCTCCCTCTTATTTGCAACCCATGACGTTTATGGTTATCTCTGTTTCCCGGTTAAGCAAAAGCTTCTCTCTTGCAAGTCATCCTTGGCAAAAACTGCGTCAGGCACTTTGGCCTCGTGCAAGTGATTCGCGTTTTTATGCGCTTAAAAATATTAACTTTCAAGCCCAAAAAGGCGAAACAGTAGGGATTGTTGGCCATAATGGCAGTGGAAAATCAACCTTATTGCAGTTAATTTGTGGTGTGATGCAGCCTGATGAGGGGCAGGTACACATCCAAGGTCGAATTGCCGCCCTGTTAGAGCTAGGCTCTGGCTTTAACCCTGAATTTACGGGTAGGCAAAATGTCTATTTTAATGCGCAGTTGCTTGGGTTGAGTAAGCATCAGGTAACGGAACGTTTCGAGGATATTCTAGCGTTTGCTGATATCGGGTATTTTATTGATCAACCCGTAAAATGTTATTCCAGTGGCATGATGCTACGTTTGGCCTTTGCCGTGGTGATGCACATTGATCCGGATATTTTGATTGTCGATGAAGCATTAGCCGTGGGGGATGATGCCTTTCAGCGTAAGTGCCATGCAAAACTGCGCCAATTACAAGCTAGGGGGGCAACATTACTGTTTGTCTCTCACTCGGCGGGCCAAGTGATTGAACTGTGTGACCGCGCCATACTGCTCGATAAAGGTGAATTGTTGATGGAAGGCACCCCCAAGCAAGTGGTACAGCAATATCACAAGCTATTGCATATGCATGGGCCAGAGCGAGAAACTTACCGCCAGCAAATTAAACAAGGTTTGCGTGAACAAACCAAAACCGAGCCAAATCGATCGGCAATAGCTGTGAGTAAAGGGGCTTACGACCCGAATATTAAACCAGTGTCGACCATTTGGTATCAAAGCCAAGGCGCGGTAATCTATGAGCCACATATTGAAAATCTCGCTGGAGAAGCCGTCAACCTATTAACCGCTGGTGAAGAGTACGATTACGTTTACCAAGTGCACTTTGAACAAGAGGCGTTCGAGGTCGGCGGCGGTATGATGATTAAAACGGTCTCGGGGTTAGAAATTGCGGGTGCGACTACCACCCGAAATCATCAAATGCGTATTCCCTACGTCCTCGCTGGGCAGACATTAGAAATGCGTTTTCGCTTTGTTTGTCATTTACCTAACGGGGCTTATTTTTTAAACTGTGGCTGTTCAGCGTTGCTTGACGGTAAACGGCAATTTTTGCACCGAGGAGTCGATGCCGCGATGTTTACTGTTATTGAACAAAGCAGCCATGTGACGGGTGCGGTCGATTTAGTCAATAAGATTACCATTCAACCCGTCGCCGAAGAGATGAACCAGCATGAACAGTCATTATCGTCCTAATCTTTTTATTCTTGGTGGGCAAAAATGTGGTACTACCGCACTGGCGCATTTTCTAGCTCAGCACCCAGACATCTGCTTGGCAGATGGAAAAGAAGCGCACATTTTTGATCACCCCGATTTTTTAGATCACCACGGTCAAATGTGCATTAGCCATGAAGCACTCGATAAGGCCTACCAAGCCAAATTTGCTCATGAGATGGGTGAGCGCTATCGATGCGATGCCACCCCCATTTATTCTTATTGGCAGCCGATATTACCGGCTTTGGCACGCTATCAACCACAAGCAAAAGTGATTTTTATGCTGCGCGATCCGGTTGAGCGGGCTATGTCCCATTACACGATGGAGCGTAGCCGAGGGTTTGAAAATGCTTCTATGTTGCAGGCATTTTTGAGTGAAGCGCGGCGTTTAAAAAAGGCTCAACATAACTACCACTGGGGCTCACCTTTAAGAACTCACTCGTACCTTGATCGCGGTGCGTTTAGTCGCCAATGGGCGAATATTAACCACTGGTTTAAACCAGAAAATATTTTACTGCTGCATAATGATCAGTTGCGGTATCAGCACCACGAGGCACTCGAGCAAGTATTCCAGTTTTTAAACCTTCAATCGGTCGATATCCCTGCTGAGTCGGTTTTTGCTGGGCAATATACCCCGTCGAGCTTGTCCCAGCGCTTGGCTAAGTTATACGCTCAAGCTAAGTTGTCCCAAGAGCAACGGTTTGTGCGTCAATTTACTCCTAAACTCCCTCGCTAATCAAAAAATGAGTATTGAGAACAATGTCGAAAAATAGTCAGCAACGGTCAGTCGCAACTAATCCAATCAAATCTGTAGTGGTGGTATTAGGGATGCACCGTAGTGGCACCAGCGCGTTAACTAAAGCATTGCAAGCGATGGGCGTATCACTGAGCGAGAACCTGATGCCGGAGGGGGAGTTTAATCCGAAAGGCTACTGGGAAGATATGGACGTCGTTAGTATTAATGACAAGTTGTTAGCTCATTATGGCCATGTTTGGTTTAGTGCGACTCAGCCGCAGATCAGTCTTGATGATGGCTACGTACAGTTATTATTAGAGGAAGCGGTTGCGATGGTGAACCAGCGCGTGCAGCAGTTTGAGCTGTGGGGGTTTAAAGACCCAAGAACTTCCCGTTTGCTATTTTTTTGGCTTGAAGTATTTCAGCGCGCCAATGTCGTGCCTAAATTTGTTTATGCCCTGCGCAATCCATTAGATATTGTTCGCTCGTTGGCGAGGCGCGATGGTCTAACTCATCGGCAAGGTTATCTACTGTGGTGGTGGCATACTTTGCCAAACCTGAGTTTATTGCGTTCTCAACCTGTCGCTTGGGTGAGTTTTAACCAGCTTTTGACTCAGCCTCAACAGGTGATTACTCAGTTACAGCAGCACTTATCTTTGGCTTCATTGCCTGAAGAGGACGTGGCGACATTTTGCGATTCTTTTATTGAGCCAAGTTTGAGCCATAGTTGTGCTCAATTAAGTGATCTTTACCAAGACGAGCAACATTTTGAGCCAGTGCTGACACTTTATTCGGTGTTAGAAAAACTTAGCCGTGATGAATTAACGCTTGAACAATGGCTTGATGATGATGATGATGGTGGTGCGGTGCAGTTGCAAGAAGCATTTCAACCCGTATTTATGACACAGTGGGCTTTATTAGCGGAACAATTAAACCAATCAGCCCTTAAAAACCATGCTTTGCTGTACCATGCCAATATCCGCAATCAACAATTAGTGGATGATTCGCGTAACAAACAAGCGGAGCTGCAGAATGCGATTAAAACGCTGCAGCAAGAACTGATAGATAAAGATCAAGAATTGGTGGTATTAAACGGTAAGTTGATTGAAACCAGTAATGCTTGTCTGACTCAGCAAAAGGCGCAAGAGCAACTAGAACTGATAGCCAAAGAGGCTCAAGCTAAGTTATTAAAAGAGCTTCAAGAACGTGAGCAACACACACAGGCTTTGTTGGGCGCGATTACTGAAATTCATCATTCCACTTCATGGAAAATCACGGCCCCTATCCGGGCCATTCGCCCGATACTATCCATGCCATTGCGGATCGTAACACGAGGAGTGGGTTTTGTTCGTTATCACGGTGGGCTAAAAAATACTTGTCGTAAAGCTTACCGAGTCTATCAACGGGACGGGTTATCAGCGCTACTGCTTCGCGGTCAGTACCAAGTGATACAAGCGGTTGAGCAAACCGGTGAACCTTTGATCAACTATGGTCAATGGTTGGAAAAATATGGCCAATTATCAGTGGAGCAAACTCAAATGGTGTCGGCTCGAATTGCCAGCCTTAGTGAGCGACCTAAAATTTCAGTTTTGATGCCGGTGTATAATCCGCCTCTTGATTATTTATGCGAAGCGATTGAGTCAGTCCAAGCTCAGCTTTATCCTGAGTGGGAACTGTGCATTGCTGATGATGCGTCTCCCAATCAAGCTGTTCGCGATCTACTGCGGGAGTACGCCCAACAAGATAGCCGCATACGGGTCGTGGAGCGTGAGCAAAATGGGCATATTTCCCTCGCAACTAACAGCGCATTAGCGCTGGCAAGCGGTGATTTTATCGCTTTAATGGATCATGATGATACATTAGCCAATGATGCGCTGTATTGGGTTGCTGAAGCCATTATTGCTAACCCGCAAGCGGTGCTGATTTACAGCGATGAAGATAAGCTCAGCTCTGATGGCCAGACTCGTTATGATCCTAACTTTAAGCCGCACTGGAACCCAGAGCTGTTGCGCAGTCAAAATTGCATTTCCCATCTTGGGGTGTATAAAACGGATTTGGCCAAAGCATTGGGGGGATTTAGAGTCGGCTTTGAAGGCGCGCAAGATTGGGATTTTGCACTACGTTATAGTGAAACCTTATCACCCGATCAGGTTGTCCATATCCCGCGTATTCTTTATCACTGGCGCGCAATTGAAGGCAGTACTGCGATTGATGGTGATGAAAAACCTTATGCACTCACTGCGGGTTTACAGGCGGTGCAAGAGCATTGTGACCGAATACATATTCAGGCACAGGTGGTTGAGCACCCAGAGCGCCACTATGCGCGTGTCAAATACGCCATCCCAACCCCTCAGCCTATGGTCAGTATGATTATCCCAACTCGTAACGGTTTGGATGTGCTTTCGGTGTGTATCGATTCCATATTGGCAAAAACCACCTACTCAAACTATGAGATCATTATTGTTGATAATGGCTCCGATTGCGCTGATACCTTAGCCTACTTAGATAAGCTACAACAAGAAAACGATAATATAGTGCTACTGCATGACGACAGCCCATTCAATTACTCGGCATTGAATAATAAAGCAGCCGCGATTGCGAAAGGTGAAATACTGGCGCTGGTGAATAATGATGTAGAAGTGATCACGCCAGATTGGTTAGCGGAAATGGTCGGCCATGCGATTCAACCCCAAAATGGTGCGGTGGGGGCGCGTTTATGGTATCCGGATGATACCTTGCAGCATGGCGGGGTGATTTTAGTTGGTGGTGTTGCTGGTCATGCGCATAAGCACTTACCTAAAGGTATGCCGGGATACGCTTGTCGAGCGATAGTCGCTCAAAATTATTCTGCGGTAACCGCCGCTTGTTTGGTGGTACGTAAAGCGGTGTTTGAGCTGGTGGGCGGCTTAAATGAAACCGACCTTACGGTGGCGTTTAATGATATTGATTTCTGTTTGAAAGTCCAAGAAGCGGGCTATTTTAATGTCTGGACGCCTTACGCAGAGCTGTATCACTATGAGTCAAAAACGCGTGGTTTTGAAGATACACCAGAGAAGGAGGCCCGTTTTGCCAAAGAAGTGGCTTATATGCGCACCCGTTGGGGCCATCGGTTAGATGCCGACCCATGTTATAACCCGAACTTAACCATGGCCAGAGAAGATTTTTCACTGGCGGATACTCGGCGTGTTTAAACCTGCATGGTGAGTCAGTGATGATGGCAGTAGAGAGCACTTGGTTAGAACCTCAGGCTCGAGCAGGACAGCATACTTTGATGGCGGGGGGGGTGGATATAGTTGTCGCCAGCTATCAAGGGCAGCATTATATCCGGCAGCAATTAACCAGTATTCAACAAAATATTGGTTATTTAACGCTGGTGAATAAGGTTTATATTGTTGATGATGGCTCAACCGATGAGACAGAGTTACAGGTTAAGGCATTAGCCGCTAACGATGATAAGCTGATTTGGGTTGCGGCTGAACAAGTGAATTTGGGGCCGGCCGGTAATTTTCAACGCGGGATGCGTTTAACCACAGCTCCACTGATTATGCTTTGCGATCAAGACGACGTTTGGTTTGAAGACAAGATCGTGCTGAGTGTACAAGAGATGCAGCCTTTTATTGACGATCAATGCCCTGTATTGGCTTTTGCTGATTTACATGTGGTGGATCACGATCTTGCTCTGCTGTGTGACTCTTATTTTACGCATAAGAAGATCACTAAATCGTGGCATCAGCAGTTTGGTCATTTATTGCAGCAAAATACTGTTTCTGGCTGTACCACGATTTTTAATCGCGCTTTATTAAATCTCGCTTTACCGATACCAGAGCAAGCGTATATGCATGATTGGTGGTTAGCGCTGGTGGCGAAAAGTTGTGGAGAATTGCGGTTTATTGATCGCCCGTTATTGGCTTATCGACAACATGCATCCAATACAATAGGAGCCAAGTCGCGTAGTTTGTGGCAGCGTATACAGCAGCGGCGTGGTTTTGTGCAAAGTGTCCAGTCTGTTATTCTACAAGCGAAGGCGTTTCAAAGTTTTTATCTCGATTATCCGTATGGTCGTCTATCTGGCGAAGCGCTTGAGCTATTGGAACTTGTGGCTAACCTAGAGTCATTGACTTTAATTCAGCGGCTATCGGTGTTATACCAAGGCAAAATTACGCGTAGCCATCGAATAGCAAGAAGTGCTTTACTGTGGGCTGTGTTGTGTAAGATACCTTACCGATCTAAATAATTTTTTGAGTGAATGCAATGACAATATTTAACGTGGCGCTTATTTTAATTTGTGTGCTTGGCATATCCATCGGCCAAATACTATTTAAATTGGCGTCACCGTTCTTTCCAACAGCCTTGACTTGGTCATCACTTATCGGTTTTGTTTTTAATAAATATCTATTTTCTGCGTTAATTATTTATGGTTTAGCGACTATTTTGTGGGTCTATGCCTTGCGCTTAGTGCCGTTATCCATTGCTTATCCTTTTATGGCATTAGCCTTTATTATTGTTCCAGTGCTGGGGATGATCTTTTTGAATGAGCCCTTTCATTGGCGTATGTTGGTGGGGGCCGGACTGATCATTATGGGCCTAATTGTTATTGTTCGCTGAGTATTTTATAAAATGAAGATTGCCGTAGCTATTCCTTGCTTTAAGGTAAAAAAACATATTCTTTCTGTGATTGAACAGATAGGCCAAGACGTTGATCGTATTTATGTGGTCGATGATTGTTGCCCAGAAAAAACCGGTGATTTCGTGGCTAAGCAATGTTTGGATTCGCGAGTCAATGTGTTATTTCATACTGAAAATCAAGGCGTTGGCGGAGCAATGATCACAGCGTATAAGCAAGCTTTAGCAGATGATGACATTGATGTGGTGGTAAAAATCGATGGTGATGGGCAAATGGATCCCTCATTACTGCCGTACTTTATTGAGCCGATTCAGCGAGGCGAAGCGGATTATACCAAAGGGTCGCGTTTTTTTACCTTGGAGTCGTTAGAGTCGATGCCTCCTATGCGTAAATTTGGTAATGCAGCTCTTTCCTTTGTGAATAAAATGTCGAGCGGATACTGGACAGTAATGGCTCCGACCAATGGATATACGGCGATTCATTGTCAGGCGTTGCGTTTACTTCCTTTAGATAAACTGAGTAAGCGCTATTTTTTTGAAAGTGATATGTTGTTTCGACTAGGAACGCTTCGTGCTGTAGTGCAAGATATTCCAATGGATGCGATTTATGCTGATGAAGTGAGTAACCTTTCCATTAAGAAAGTGTTACTTGACTTTCCTCCTTTATATATCAAAGCGTTTTTCAAGCGGGTTTTTTATAACTATTTTTTGCGAGATTTTAATGGCGCTAGCCTAAAGCTAGTGGTTGGTTTATTGATGATGCTGATCGGCTCTTTTTGGGGAGGCATACATTGGATCAACTCAATTTTAAGCGGTGATGAAGCGAGTACAGGTACGGTCATGTTGGCAGTTTTGCCTATTATTCTTGGTTTTCAGTTATTACTTAGTGCGATTGATTACGATATGTCCCATACCCCGAAAAGACCATTACAGCGTTGGTTTTCTAGTTCTCGGAGGCCACCTCGTGATTGATAAGTTAAGGGGCATACGGCTCGATAAGTTTGATTTTTTTTGTTTGTTATTGCTTATTCCAATTACGCTATTTGCTTTAACTCCTTCGTCTTATGGTGCGGCGCTCAGTTTATTTGGTTTTGAAGGGGAGGGGTTACTATTTGGAAAACCAAGGATGATTCGTACTGATGAATGGGCAGTGTGGACGCCTTATATTCAGATGGCGGTTTTAAATGGTTTTGAGCGTTTCAATGAGTTATCTACTTACCATCATGATTTAAGAGGGTTTAATGCCGTTCCGTTAGCGGATTGGGCTTTAATTTTTAAACCCTTGATGTGGTCTTTTTGGATATTTGAACCTGCCCGTGCTTTTGCATTGCATCATGGGTTAGTGATTGTACTGTTTCTGATGGGATGGAAACGGTTATTTGCAAAGATTTACTATGATATTGCTCCATCTAGCGAAAAAGCACTTTTGTTTTCAGCGCTAATGAGTGTGCTGGTGTTTTTTACCGGTTTTGTTCAGTTTTGGTGGACAACATTGGGGCCTCTGTTAGCGATCACGCCGTGGTTTTTAAGTTTATTGCTTAATTGGGAGCATTCCGTTACCCATTATTTAAAGTTATTCTATATCTCGACCGTTTGGTTGTTATCACATACTTATCCACCGATTATTATTGCTGTGACCTATTTCGGTATTGCGCTGCTTTGTATCCATCGTTGGCAGTGGTGGAAAAGCTCGCTCAGCCAGTTAGCAATGACAGCCTTTGCTTGTATAGCGAGTGTCGCGGTTATGATCTTTTATTATCATGAGATTATTATCGTCATGATGAATACCGTGTATCCTGGTCAACGGGTGTCTCAAGGTGGAGAAAGTCTATTTATTTTTTGGTTGTCGAACTTATTTCCTTATATTAATCATTCTGGTTACCATAATCTTATTTTACTTAATATCTGTGAAGTCGGATCGTTGGGGTCTGTGTTAGCATTGGGGACTGGCTGTTTTGTTCGCCCGAATTGGAAGAACATCATGACGCGAAGAGCGTTGATATTTATGGGAGGAGTATTATTACTCGCAACTCTTTGGATGTTACTGCCTTTCCCTTCTTGGTTAGCGAAGCTATTGCTGCTCGATAAAATTCCCGGGAGCAGAATGATATTTATAGCTGGCTTAGCGATTATTTATTTGTCATTTGTGATTGTCATTACCGGCACGATCTCTTTTTCTAAGCCTCGGTTGTTTATATTCTCAGCTCTTATTCTTGTTGGATATTTTATTCCGAATTTCTTAGGTAATGTGGCGTGGTTTGCTAAAAGAGCCCCAGAGTTTATTCTTATTCTACTGATTATTTTTGTTTATGTTGTTCAATCTTGTATTGAGTTGAAGTCAAGCAGTAAAAAACTGATGCTGTTATTGCTGGCGATGATACCTAATATCATTGTTTATGGTCGATTTAACCCCATTCAACAGGCTTTTCCGATTTTTGATTTACACCAGAGATCAGTCGTCAATGAGCTAAAATTAACAGCTAACTCAACGGCTCCTCATTGGGTGGTTACGGATCAATATCGTGGGGCTTTACTTTCTGGATTAGGAGTTAATTCTTTTACGACGGTATTGATACAGCCTAAATTAGCTTTATTCAAGCAAATGTATCCTAACCTTTCTACTGATACATTTAATTATATTTTTAATCGATATGCCCATATTTTTGTGTCCGACGAAATTTTAGTACCTGAAACACCTTTTGCAGACCAGATTCATATTCCTATTTGGGATGTGAAAGAGGTAAAAGCAGATACGATATACCAGGAAAATAGAGAGCACTTTCAAGCGCGATCACTGCGTGGTTTTGTTGATTCTGTTGAGCTTAAAAATGATTTTATTGTCATTCGAGGTTGGGGGGATTTCCATCATGGTTATCTTGCTGGCAACTTTAAAAATGAAGATATTGTCTACGCTAAAATACAAAAGAGACCTGATGTCGCCAAGGCTTTGGGTGACAGTGGCATGATAAATTCGGGATTTAAGTTCATGGTAAAACGCACGTCTTATACGATGGAGCAGCTTAAAGAATCTGGTGTTTGTCTTTTCTCTGTGCCTAGTACTGGTGTAGTAAATTTGCTTGCAACATTACATTTGCCTGAGGAGCTGCATTGTAGAATGTAGCAGCAACAAATCAGTATAAAACCAGCCCGTATTCTGGGCTGGTTGCCTTTAAGTATATCGAACTTAAAGTGAGTATTTTTTTATATCGCTTTACATCCCCATTCAGGATAATGGGTGCGAATGAATTCATTCAGTGCTTTATCATTTTTGCTGTAGCTGCGTTGTGTTTTGGCTAAATCTTGTGCTAAAGCAGAGCTAACCATACCTGCCGCTACCGTCAAATTCGAGAAACGATCAATGACAATAAATGAGCCTGTTTTCGGTAATTCTGTATAAGAGTCAATCACAATGGGCTCTAAAAGTTCGATGCTGACTTTTGCTATCTCATTTAATTTAAGTGTTTTCTGTTTTTTTTTGCTGTGTTCTAAGCTATTTATGTCTATTTTATAATCAATTTTAGCGAAATACCCAGAGAGAGTGTTATTGGAAAATTTAAATAGATATTCTTTTTCTAATGCGAGTGGTTGTTCATTCATCCATACGAGTTGAGCCGATATTGATCGTCCCATAACCGGAACGGTAGTGGATGAAACTAGCATATCACCACGAGATATATCAATTTCTTGATCAATTCGAATGGTAACCGCTTGTCCTGATCTGGCCGAATGAAGTTCCCCATCATAGGTATAAATCGAACAAACCTTCCCTTGTTTACCTGAAGGCAGTGCTGTGATTGTATCACCGAGTTTAATTTCACCTGATGCTACGGTGCCACAGAAGCCACGAAAATTAGCGTTCGGACGGTTGACATATTGAACTGGAAAACGAAACTCGGTGATTTGATGATGCTGATCGATTTTAACGGTTTCCAGTAATTTCATTAGCGGGGAGCCTGGGTACCAATCCATATGCGTACTTGAAGTGACGACATTATCCCCGTGTAAGGCAGAAATAGGAACAAAACGAATGTCTTCAAAGCCAAATGTGCTGGCCAGTTGTCGATAGTCGGCTTTGATATCACGATAAATATCTTGTCGATAGTTAACGAGATCCATTTTATTAACTGCGACGATGATATGCTTTATTCCTAATAGGCTACATATAAAGCTGTGTCTGCGTGTTTGGGTTTTGATCCCCTCCCGAGCATCGACCATGACGATGGCTAAATCACAAGTGGATGCTCCTGTGACCATGTTACGCGTATATTGTTCATGTCCTGGTGTGTCTGCAATGATGAATTTACGTTTTTCGGTTGAGAAGTAACGGTACGCGACATCAATGGTGATGCCTTGCTCACGTTCTGATTGTAAGCCATCGACTAATAATGCCAGATCGAATGCTTGATCTGTGGTATTGAATTTTTTTGAATCATGCATAATTGCCGACATTTGATCATCGTAAATCAGTTGACTATCAAACAATAGACGACCAATTAAAGTCGATTTACCATCATCGACGCTACCGCAGGTTAAAAAACGCAGTAGATCTTTACTTTCGTGAACTTGTAAATAGGCTTCAATGTCGTTAGCTATCAGCGCTGAAGAGTGAGACATGGTTTTAGTTCCTGATGCTGTGATTATCGGCTAAAGGCGTGGCACGCGGTTAGGTAGTTTAGGCTGATTAATTGGTCAATCACGTATTGGCTACTTTGAGCTAAATCACGCTGACTGGTATCGATGACGATGTCTGGGTTTAGCGGCGGCTGATAAGCCGCGTCAATACCGGTAAAGTGGCGAATTTCACCTGCACGGGCTTTTTTATATAGCCCTTTGGGGTCACGCTGCTCGCATACCGCGAGTGGCGTGTTAACGTACACCTCGATAAATTGCCTTTTGTTAAATAACTCGCGTACTGCTTGTCGCTCGGCTTGAAAGGGGGAGATAAAAGCACTTAGGACGATGGTGCCTGAATCGACAAACAATTTGCACACTTCACCCACTCGGCGTAAGTTTTCAGCGCGGTCTGCCTCGCTAAAGCCTAAATCGCGATTTAGGCCATGCCTTAAGTTATCACCATCTAATAAATAGGTATGTTTAGCTAGGTGAAATAAATGATGCTCAACTGCATTGGCTAGGGTTGATTTACCCGATCCACTCAGGCCAGTAAACCACAGCACGAAAGGCGATTGACCTTTTAAGGTTTGTCGTTGCAGAGGCGTGATACTGCTTGGATGCCAAACGATATCTCGCTGATTAATGCTGTCGGTCATGTTGTCCACCTGTTAAAAATAGCCTTCACGTTTTTTCTTTTCCATGGAGCCGGAGCTGTCGTTATCAATCGCACGCCCTTGACGCTCAGAGGTGGTGGTTAATAACATTTCTTGGATGATCTCTGGCAAAGTCGTCGCGGTAGACTCTATCGCTCCGGTCAGTGGGTAGCAGCCAAGGGTTCGAAATCGGACTGATTTTTCGAGCACAACTTCATCTTTTTTTAGTGGCATGCGATCATCATCGACCATAATTAACATGCCCTCTCGCTCAACAACTGGCCGAGGTTTGGCAAAATACAGGCTGGGGATTTCAATCTTTTCTAAATAGATATATTGCCAAATATCTAATTCAGTCCAATTGGATAATGGAAAGACGCGAATACTTTCACCAGGATTAATCCTACTATTGTATAGATTCCAGAGCTCAGGACGTTGGTTTTTGGGATCCCAACGATGGTTTTTATCACGAAATGAAAATACCCTCTCTTTTGCGCGTGATTTTTCTTCATCGCGTCTCGCGCCACCAAAAGCCGCATCGAATCGATATTTATCTAATGCTTGTTTTAAAGCTTGAGTTTTCATTATGTCTGTATGCTTTGCACTACCATGAATAAATGGATTGATTCCCATTGCTAGCCCGTCAGGATTCTGGTGTACGAGTAAAGACATGCCGACTTTCTTCGCCATTTGATCACGGAAACGGATCATTTCTTGAAATTTCCATATGGTATCAATATGCATTAATGGGAACGGAGGGGTTCCCGGTGCAAAGGCTTTTTGTGCTAAGCGTAGCATTACAGAGGAGTCTTTACCTACTGAGTAGAGCATAACTGGGTTATCAAACTCGGCTACAACCTCACGAAATATATGGATTGATTCCGCTTCAAGTTGCTGTAAGTGAGTTAAGCGTTCGGGAGAGAGTTTCATTCACGAATCCTGATTATTATTGTAGATGTCGCGCTTGCATGGTAATACATTGCTTAAGGAGTGTAAAATGGTCGTATGTTGTTGAAGGGTGTGTTTAATGCAGATGAATGAGAGAGTATTTTTCGATGTTAAGTTTCAATCGCATAGGCCATGTTCGATTACTAGTTACCCTCATTATTGATGAGTGGTATACAGTTCATGTACGTGATCATTGAAGATGCTTGATTTTCGATAAAATCAGGATGATGCTACGCGCTATTAAAACTACACTGACTCCTAAACAAAAGCAACAACTCGAACAAGTGCACGGTTCCACTGGATCGTATTAAAGCGTTTTTACTCGCTTCTGGAAGGTTGAAATCAGAGCATGATTTCTCAAGCACTTCGTGTCCATGAGTCAGCGGTCGCTCGTCGTCTCACTGATTATATTCTATCTGAGGCGTTGTTGCTTAAAATAATTTTTCACGATCCGGTATGATTAACAAGAGAATTTTGGCTCTTCATAGGTTGAGTTTACCTTCTCATAGGACGAGCAAGTAGTCGATAGATTCTAAATCTAAGTGCCGAAAGTGTTCAGTTATGCTCTTAGGCAACAACGTCCAATGAATAGCGAAAGCGCTGTTAGATTCTTTTGTAAACTCAAGCAAGGTGTTTACCGCTGCTATTAACCATTTTCCGATGTAACGTTATCCGAACTCCAGGCTCACTTGTATCCAGAATTACGGACAATTTTCTGATGTTTAAACCTGTCTCTTTAAATTGATTAGGTATAAATATTCAAGTGTTTTGGCAAGAGCGCCACGGTTTTGTTCTACGATTTGATAACCCTGCTTGCCACGATGAATACGCTGTTTGTTATCAGTGAACCATTCACAAAGCATTTGTGCAATTTGCTCTGCATCTTGTGTGATCACACAAGCATCGGCTTGATTGAGGGCTTGAGTGATTTCACTGAAGTTGTAATAGCTTGGGCCAGTCAACATGGGTAAACCAAGCGCAGCTGGCTCGAGTAAATTATGCCCACCGACTTTGTCACCCGCTAAGCTTCCGCCCATAAAGCAAATGTCAGCAGATCCCATGAGTACTAGCATCTCCCCCATAGTATCAGCTAGATAGACCTGTACTTCTGGATCGAGTTTATTCTCTGTTTGAGTTCGCCGCACACTCATAAATTGTGTTTTACATAACTCAAAAACAGCATTAAATCGCTCAGGGTGGCGCGGAACAAGCATAAGCAGTGCGCTAGGGTGTGCTTTAAGTACTTTGGCATGAGCGGCTAACACTTGTTCATCTTCACCTTGGTGAGTGCTGGCTGCAATCCAAACTGGGCGCGCACTCCCTAGATGAGATCTTAACTGCTTGCCTCTTTGTATGATTGCTTGATCAATATTAATATCAAATTTAATTGAACCAGTAACAGACACTTTTTCCTTTGTAAGACCAAGTCGTATAAATCGCTGTGCATCATCTGGATACTGACAAAGTACACGTGTTAAGTGAGAGGCTAATAAGTTAAATATCGGTTGAAATTTAGCGTATCGTTGACAAGAACGTTCAGATAAACGTGCGTTAATCACTGTAATGGGTAGATTGGCTTTGGCTACGGTATTGAGTGTATTGGGCCATAATTCTGTTTCCATGATCAGCATTTGGCTTGGCTTTATCCGTTTTATAAAACCACGAACGGCAAAAGAAAAGTCAAAGGGCATATATCTATGCTCGGCAAGCTCTTCTAATTTAGCCGCTTGCTCTGCACCGGTGGGGGTTGTTGTGGTAATAACAATCGGCTGATCAGGATATTGTGATTTGAGTTTTTTTATCAGTGGAGAAACTGAAAGCGTTTCTCCAACCGATACTGCGTGGATCCAAATAGGGGATTGATTAGTTTTAAGCGGTGGTGTGAAGCCAAAATGCTCTTTCCAGCGAGCACCAACACACGGCTTGCCCGGCCGCTTTTTGTACAAGCCCCACATTAAAAAAGGAGAAGCTACACAGAGAAGTAAGGTATAGAGAGCACGAATCACCACTCTACTGTTCCTTTTTCTTTACCAAATCATCCGGATTAATGTGAGTCCATTTCGAACGAGGGCGATCTATATATTGAAAATGTTCATTGGTAAAACTACCTTGAATACAAACGTATTTTCTATCTTTTGTGCAAAGATCTTCTCTGCCTTTAAGTAATTCATCAAATACGCCAGGCCCGGTTGAATAATAAACGCCCATTTTAGGGTCGTAGTTCTCAATGTTATGCAGTACTTTTTCAATCGCTTGGCTGAGGTCGTTATTATTAGGTGCTGAGGCGATAAAGTAGTTGGTAAAACGAGTATTGTTGTCAATCTTTATGTAAACCGCTTGTTGCTCATCGCCAATCAGTTTATCGAGAGACCATACCAAAGTTGCGTCAATGTCCATATAGACGCCCCCTTCGTTATTGAGTACTACTAAACGCCATAAATCGGCTTGAGCAGCGCCGTTGGTTAGCCGCATGTAAGCATCATAGATTTCAGTTGATGCGTGGGTTCGTAAATACTCACCACGGGCTTCGGTACTTACATAGCGATAGTCACAATTGAGCGACATTAATCGATTAAATAAGTAGTTAATATAAACGGGTAGGGAGGCTTGATCGGTAAAGTTGGTTTGCCAAATTGTACGTGGAATAGCGCTGCGATTGGAGCGTGCCCATTTTGCTGGTGAATAGGCAGGAATGGTAAAACGCAACTTTGGAAACGCCCAATGAAATGGATAAGCGAGCATTTTAAAAATATTCCCGGTCAAGCGGATTAGTCGGTTTGCGATTAATTTAGCGATATTGTTCATAAATGTTTATATCTCATTAGCAAGTGACGGCTTAGTGTCGTGCACGATAAATGGGTGCAGAGCTTCAATTACACGAGAAGGCAATAAGGCATTTAGGCAATCCATGTGGCCAAGTGGACATTCTCGTTTAAAACACGGGCGACATGTTATATCTGTATGCACGATGGACAGTTTATCAGTTAGTGGCGGTGTATATCGAGGTGAACTGGAACCATAAATTGCCACAACATTACACCCAACGGCGGCTGATACATGCATCAGCCCAGAATCGTTGCAGACGACAGTATGGCAAGCTGCAAGCAAATCAACTGCCTCAATTAAGGATGTCTCACCGGCTAGATCAAAGCACGAATTTTGTAATTCCTTCGGAAGCGCATTGCGGATAACGCTTGTCACCACTTTATCTTTGGCTGAACCGAATAACCAAATTTGCTGGCCTTTTTCAATCAAAGCTTTCGCAACTTCAGCATAGTATTTATCTGGCCATCTTTTAGCCGGGCCAAATTCTGCTCCTGGGCAGAGACCGATAATCGGTTTTAGGGTCGATAAGCCTAATCTTGACATTGCATACTGTTGAGCTTTGCTATCGATTAATAGAGAAGGGCGAGGGCAGGTTTCTAGCTGAACTTCACTAAGCATGCTTTCCTTAGAATAAGCAAGAGCAACATAACGCTCCACCATAAACTGAAAAACTTTACGATCTGGGCGAAGATCGTTGAGTAAACCATAACGAAATTCACCTTTCCAGCCCGTACGAGATGGAATGCCAGCAAACAGAGGAATTAAAGCTGATTTGGCTGAATTAGGTAAAACATAAGCGTGAGTATATTGATTGCGTTTTAGTTCTTGGGCGAGAGCCCATCGACCTACAAGATTAAAAGCGCCATGTCCAATCGACATTTCAATGGCGCAATTCACTTCTGGCATGCGATCCAAAATCGGTTTGCACCAAGCGGGGGCGAGAACATCAATCGTCGCAGCGGGGTAGTTTTGCTTCAATGTTGTATAAAAGCTTTGCGACATGACCATGTCGCCTATCCATGAAGGTCCGACAATTAGTAACTTCATTTTTCACCGTAATTCTTATTTTGTGGTCATTCTAACATAGGTTTCGTACGATAAAACTCAATTAAAACTCAATTTTTGCTCAAAAATGCATTCAAATGATAGGCAAGATATGCTCTAATCATGCTTCATTATGAGGATAGATATTACGCTGCGCATATCAGTAATTATCTTTTATCTTAGAGCAAAATGGAAATTTGAGTTTTTGTGATGAAAATTTACGTTATTAGCCTTAAAAAAAGCCTAGAAAGACGAGCTTCGATTGAGCAACAAATGGCAAATTACTGCATTGATTTTGAGTTTTTTGATGCCATAGACGGTCGGTGTGAGTCCCCTCATCCTTTGTTTGCTAACTATGATTATACTAAGCGATTATGGTTTACTGGTGGCAAAATGCCGATGAAAGGTGAACTTGGCTGTTACGCGAGTCACTATTTGCTGTGGAAAAAGAGTATAGAGCTTAACGAGCCGATAATTATTTTAGAGGATGATGCAGAGTTATTACCTTGTTTTGTTGATTTTATTGATTTAATCAAAATTAAAGTCCAAGAATATGGCTTTCTAAGATTGGAAAAAGCTTATGAACGTAGTGAACTTTTTCTAAAAGAAAAAATGCCTAATTATGAAATTTACTTTCTGAGTAATAATTTCGGTGGTGCTAGAGCTTATGCACTTTCCACTGTGGCTGCTCAAAAGTTAATCGAAGGTTCTCAATATTGGTCAATGCCTGTTGATAACTACATGGGTTCATTATATTTGCATCAAATGCCATCATTTTTATTTTCTCCAAGTATGGTTGAAAATCCTCAAAAATTTGAGACAACTTTTCAAAATGAAAAACAAACTAAGGCTCCATTGTACAGAAAACCCACTCGTGAATTGTACTCACTATATCGAAAATTAAAAATGGCTTTAGCAAATAATGCTTATAAAAACTAAAATAATTAATCATATAGAGAAGTTGTTTTTACTATCACCATTAGTATTTGTTCTAATGGTGATCTTTAATTTTTCTGATAGTAAATTTATTCTTTCACGATTGATACCAATAGTTTCTATTTATTGTTTGTTGAAATATCGAAAGATAATTAGAGAAAACTGGAATTCCGATCTAAAAAGTTTTTTTATCTCTGGATTATTGATGACGGTAATTTTTTCTGGATATCATTTTATCCGTGGTGATGAATTTTCTTTGCCTAGAACGTTAATTGCAAGTTTGTTATATTTACTTTTTGTGCCATGGAAGAAAATCAATCTCCAAGTTATCTATTACTTAATTGCTATCGCTGCAATTATTTGTGGCTTGAATGCATTTTATGAACACTATGTATTAAGTATTCCTAGAGTAGGTGTTGCGACTAATCCAATACCATATGCGTTGTATGTTTCTTTTCTCATATTATCTTGTATTTATTTTTTGTTAAAGAATCATTCCAACATATTGAAGATAATTTCCTTGATCGGTGGTTTGCTCTCATTGGCAGCTATCATTATGACAGATGTAAGAGGTGTAATATTGTTTTTACCTGCTGCCGTCCTCTACTTAATAATAGCAGTAGTAAAGCCGAAATTGAAACATTATATCGTTTTGTGCTTTTCAGTAATTGCAGTATCAATATCATTTTATACGTTCTTTAAGCAAGATATCGATGCACGAATAAAACAAACACAATATGAATTTTCCATGATAGAGAAAGGCGACCACAAAACCTCAATTGGTATCCGGCTTGATTTATGGAAGCATGGTTTAGGTCTGATTGTTGATGATCCGATATTTGGTCTTGGCGATGACAGTCTGCAAGATAGTGTCTCCAGTATGAAAAATCGCGGTGCGGCTGTACAGCCTCACTTACATAATCAATATTTGGATTTTTTAGCACGTTACGGAATCGTCGGAACGTTGGTGGCGTTGTTATTTTTTTTAGCGTTCATCATTAAATTTAATGGACGAGGTTTCGAATATCTTCATAACCCTTTAATAAACAGTATGCTAATCATGTTGTTACTTGCTGGGCTGACAGATGTGCCTTTGCACCACACTCATTTAATTTATTTGTTAACTATCTTGGGTGGCGTATTGCTTCGAATACCTAAAGTAGAGCAAGATAAGTGATGTAACTATGCTAAGTGATTAATTTTAGTTTGTTTGAGGTGCTATTGGGCTCTTTGTGTGTTGTCCTCGTGGAAGCCAAAGAATGGTTTGATATGCGTAAATATACTCTTGGTCATCATGAATGGTTTATGATATTTTTCTTAGTGATATTCCTGCCGATGAGATGATACGATAATCTGCATTACCTCCAGAATTGAACCAGATCCATTCCATGCCTGTTTTACCAACTGGATGTCAGTAGTCGATTCTCTGGCTGATGGGCAAGTCGTTGCCATCGATGGTAAGACCCTTCGAAGCTCATACAATCGAGATAATCGTGCTAGTACTATCCATATGATTAATGCGTATATCTCTTCAAAAAATTGGGGCTTCATCAAAGCTGAAGCCGTTGAAAAAACGACTCGTTACTAGATAACTCAAGCGCCTGCTGCCAGCATGATTTACTCATTAATGACGTTAAACTCAGCATTCCACAGGGGAACTCCTGCGGCCTACTTAGCCGAGTTGCTCGGACACGGAAACCGCATGAACATCACCGTCACGTAAGGCGCACAAGAACTTTACTTAGATAGTTTTCGTTCATTGCACAGTTCATACGCTTGCGTTTAATACCACCTCTAAATGCTGTCTCTTGATCACAAGTCCTGTTCAAGAGACAGAGCGAGTTCGTAGCCTTCAAGGATGACTTGTAGTTTG